>JANWJR010000084.1 GCA_025451835.1 Candidatus Acidiferrales bacterium
CCGCCACGACGTGGAGCTCACGCGCGAGGAAGTTCTCGCCCGCTACACCTATTCGAACTTCGCGGGCTTCATCGATACCTTCAAATGGGTCACGTCATTCTTGCGCGACCCCGACGATTACGCGCTGATCACCCAGCGCCTCTGTGAAGAGCTCCTCCGCCAGAATGTCGTCTACGCGGAAATCACGATTTCAGCCGGCGTGATGCTGCGGCGAATGCAGAACGTCGAAGCCAATTTCGCGGACATTCGTGACACTGCCGCAAGCGTTCCCTTCGCGCGCCTGCGGACTGCCTGGATTTTCGACGCGGCCCGCCAGTTCGGCGCTGAGGAGGCCATGGAAGTGGCTCGTTGGGCCGCGAAACTGCTGCACTCGGGCGTGGTCGCCTTCGGAATGGGCGGCGACGAACTCGCATTCCCCACCGCTAATTTTCGTCCAGCATTTCACTTCGCCAAGGACGAAGGTCTGCGAATCGTGTGCCACGCCGGCGAAATCGGCAGCCCCGCATCGGTAAAGGAAGCCATCGAACTCCTCGGAGCGGAGCGCATCGGCCACGGCATCGCCGTCATGCGCGATCCGGCCTTGGCCGAATCGCTGGCCAATGGCCGCATCGTCCTCGAAAACTGCATCTCCAGCAACATCGCCACCGGCGCGCTCGCCCAGCAGTTGGATAAGCCGTCGGCGTCTATCCTGGATCACCCGCTGCGACAATTCCTCGAGCGCGGCCTCGCCATTACTCTATCCACCGACGATCCTGCGCTGTTTCACACCGATCTCCTCGCCGAATATTCCCACGCCGCATCTCTCGGCCTGTCGAACGATCAACTCATCCATCTCGCCGCGCAAAGTTTCGAGTCGGCCTTTCTTCCGCCCCTCGACAAGCGCGAATTCCTTGAAACCTTCCGCGCCGCCACAAAATCTGGCTCCCGATGATTGCGGCTCGTGTGCCTCCGTAGGAAGCCCACTTGCGCCGCGCAGGGTTTGTAGGGCGCGGCGTGCCACACCGCGATTTTCTGATGCATTGTCACTACGCTCGCGTCGTGACAAAATCCACAACACTCTGAGATCGCCACGCAGCGAAGGGTTCGTGGGGCGTGCGGCCCTGCATTCTGTCGGTGTCGCGAAGTCTTGCTGCGCCGTGTTTCTTGTTGCTTGTATCTCGCAGACTGCTGCTGAGCCGGTGTCGTTTTCTTTCGTCCCAATTCATCTCGTATTCCAGCGCTCGCCGTACGTGTAGGGTTTCCTAAGGGTTCTGCTTACCCGCCCTCTTTCTTGTTGGATCCAGCCGAACAACGTATCCCGGCGCGATATTTCCCACTCAACAGCCCCGCACGCGCCCGCCCGTCATTCCGAGCCGAGCGAAGAATCTCTCTTGCTTCTTGAACGCGCGGGTCCCGGTCGAGGACGCGTATTGTCGCAAAAGCAGCGGAAAAAGAGATGCTTCGGCCCGTTAGATGTTAAATGAAAGCTGGCTTCGTTCCGAAACTCAGACTTCCTTTGTTGACGTACCATCGGCTTCTTTATAATGTCGCGACCAGCTCCCAATTCGCCCGAGTGCCGGCAGGGTCCACGACCGGCGGTTTACATCGCCTAACTTACTAACTTTATGTAAACTTGGCCTTGCGAGTTTTACAAGACATCTCATTCCCTGGATGGGGCAACTAAGTGTTGCCCCTCAGGCGGGTATATCGATCCGCGCGTGAAACAAGTGCGCGCCGTTTGTCTTGGGGAAATCCGAAGAAAGCGAACCGTTCAGAAGAAGTGGTGAGCCGCGGAGGACTCGAACCTCCAACCCGCTGATTAAGAGTCAGCTGCTCTACCATTGAGCTAGCGGCCCAGCAAAAGACTATAAATAGTAACACGCGCGAAGATTGTTCCGCTCGCCGCGCCCGGCTCGCAAATCGCCGATTAACGCCGCAGCGTTGCCGCGATTTCCTTCGCCACCTGTCGCGCGCGAACCAGGTCGCCCGGCCCCAATGAAATGGCCGCCACGCGCGCGTGTCCTCCCCCGCCATATTTCTCGCATAGAGCCGCAAGATTCACTTCGTCTGCGGCTTCTTTCCACGGATTCGTTCCCACCGAGATTTTTGCGCGGGTCGGCGAAGCGCTCACACCCACGGAATACACTGCATCCGGACACAAATAGTACGGAATGAATTTGTTGTAGCCTTCGAGATCGAGATCGCTCACATCAAAATAAATTACACCGTCACGCGAATCCATTCTTTCGCGAAGAATATCCATCGATCGCCGGTGCCTTTCGAGCAGCGGCCCCAGATATTTCTGAACGATCGGCAGTTCGATCATCTCCCGCAGCGGGCGCACCGCCAGTTCCGGCACAAGCTGGGGAACCAGATCAGGCTCCGGCGCCGCTTCGATCACCAGCGCCAGTTGCGTGGCAGGCTCGGCGAGTCCCACTGCCTCTTCCGCCGATGCGAACTGAGCGCCGTCGATGATGTCTCCCCAATGGATCAATTCCGCCAGCGGCCGCGCTTCAAATCCAAATTTTTCCGAGGCAATCGTCGCCAGAAATTTCGTGCAGGACTTGTAGCTCGGATCGTAAAACTTCCGTCCGGATTGATCTCGCCGGAATTGCTCCGCATCCTCGGGCTTCAGGAACGCGCTCTGATGATGGTCGAACCACCAGGTAAGCCTGGGCGAACTCGAATACTTGAAATCCACGATGGCGTTTTCATCGCCATCGAACATCCCGTCCTCGAAAGGCTGAGAAGCCTTGTGCGTCATCCCCGTGTACAGGAATTGCGCGTCCGGATGGATCCGTTCCCTGTAGAACCGCGAAAAGACGGCGGCGGATGATGCGCCGTCGAAGCATTTGTCGTGGAAGCAGACCCGGACTCGCACGTTCCTCTCCCGGATTGCCTTGTGCGAGAGTAAACCTCGCAGCAAGCAAAGTTAATTAAGATGGATGCTCGGAATCGTATTGTCAAGAGGCAACGCCGCGAACGCAACGGCGCCCGCGGCGCGAAAGTGCCTAGTGGTATACAGTCTTGGTTCTATGCTTTGCCGAATATCTTGTCGGCGAGATCGGCGGCCACAGGGACGCGAAACCGTTCTCCCTGGTGTGCCTTGACCATGCATAGAATCCACAAAACCAGGGCCACCAGTTGGACGACGTGGTAGAGGGCGAACCCCAGCGACGCAAATCCCCAGCCTCCCATCATGAACCCGACGCCAAACACCATGCCCACGATGAATAACAGGATGTGCAGTCCTCCGAAGATCACGATGGACTGAGCGGCATGGAAGCGCACGAACGGCCGCTTGTCGATTAGGTAGAACACCAATCCCGTTATCCACCCAAGCACGTAGCAAAGCGTTGCGGCAACGTTTTCTGAAAGCCCGGAACTTCCCGCAACCGGCCCGGACATCGCCGCCACGGGCGCATTCATTGCCTGCGGCGCTCCACAGCTGGGGCAAAAAGCCACATTGTCTCCGACAGCAGTCCCACACTTGGTGCAATGAGGCATGAACGACCTCCAGATTGAGCAGTAAGGAACCCAGTTGGTGCGGAAGCCTAGCAAAAGAGGAAGTTGCGGGCAAGCTATTTTGGGAACGTCAGGCGTCTTTTGGTGGCTCCGGCCTTTGCGTTCCGGTGCGATCGAACCGCTCCCCGCAACGCATGGACGCCGCCGTCTTGTGAGTGTAAGTTAGGGTGCGCATGGAACGAAGATCTCTCCTCGACGAAACTTTTCGACTCAGTATCATCTTTAAGGGCATGGATGGAGTCCTCGAAATCATTGGGGGTCTGCTCGTTCTTTGGATTAGTCCTCGGGCGATCGATTCCATGGTTGCAACGCTCACTCAATACGAATTGTCCCGAGATCCTCGCGATTTTATCGTCACTCACGTATTGAGCGCCTCCCACGGGTTAGCCCATGCGGGAAAGACCCTCGCCGCCATTTATCTGCTTTCTCACGGCCTCGCGAAAGTCGCCTTGGTTATCGCCCTTCTGTACAACAAACTGTGGGCCTACCCTTCCATGATCGCGCTCTTGACTCTGTTCGTCGCCTATCAGCTATACCGGGTCAGTTATGCCTATTCGCTCGGCTTGATCTTGCTTACGTTGTTCGACGTTTTCGTGATTTGGCTAACATGGAAGGAATATAAGAAGAATAAATTGGGTCAGGCAACCCTAGCCAAGCCGCACTAGCGCTCCCGGAAAGTCGCGCTGCCGCCTGAATGTCACCACCGTGACACGCGATGTTATAATCCGCTAACGCTGCGGGAGTGGCGGAACTGGCAGACGCGGCGGCCTTAGGAGCCGCTGGCCGTAAGGCCTTGGAGGTTCGAGTCCTCTCTCCCGCACCAACTTCTGGCTGCAGCCACCGAACAATCATCGGCATCCGTCCTTGCACCGATCGGAAAGAGACACGAATTCAATGAGGGCGCGGCGACGGCGCGGCAGCCAAACGCACAAGCGCGACGATCTCTTCTTCCGTGAGCACGCGTTCGGATTGCTTCGCGGCGCTAAAAATCCTATCAACGATATCGTCAGTCGCAGTGATGCCGTGACGATCGAGCCAGAACAACACGTTGGATCTGCCGCTCAACGGGCCGACTTCGATCACTTGTTCGAGACCGAAAAGATGCGACGGCACGCCGCTGTAAATCGCATTCGCCAGCTCGGGATCATTCTTCTTGTAGGCTTTTATAATCGCAGCGGCGTGGACTCCGGTGGCCGTGCGGAAGGCGTCGCGTCCGACGACAGGATAATTCGCGGGAATGGGAGTTTGCGTCGCCTTCGAAACGGCTTCGGAATATTTTTTCAGATTGGAGAGATTGCGGTCGATCAGGCCGATCAATTGTAGATTCACGAGCATCAATTCCATCGGGGTGTTGCCTACACGCTCGCCGAGAGAAATCGCGGCCGCGTGAACTTGATCGGCTCCAGCGGCGATAGCGGCAAGAGAATTCGCAATCGAAAGGCCGCGATCGTTGTGGCCGTGCCAATCCACGCGAATCTTTCTGCCCGACGGCTTTACAACCTCATCGATCGTGAATTTCACAAGATTGTATGCGCCGCGAGGCGTCGCGTGACCGACCGTGTCGCAAAGCACGATGGCGCGAGCGCCAGAACGAATCGCCGTCGAATAAAGACTGATGACGGTCGAGGGGTCGGTGCGAATGGTGTCCTCGGTGACGTACATCACGGGCAGACCGGCGGAAACGGCGAATTCGACGGCATCTTCGGTGGTGCGCTGAAGATGCTCGACGGTCCAATCTTCGACAAGGCGGCGGATCGGGCTCGATCCAAGAAACGTGGCCGCTTCAATCGGGAATCCGACGCGCTCGGAAATTTCGATGATCGGCTTGATGTCGTTCTTGTGCGTGCGAGCGGCACAGTTGGGACGAATTTTCATGCGCGAATGCACAATTTCGCGCGCGAGAGCTTCGGTGTCGGCATACGCACGCGGACCCGCGCCGGGAAGGCCGATGTTCACCGTGTCGATGCCGAGCGATTCCATCAAGTGCAAGATTTCGATTTTTTCGCCAATCGACGGGTCGCGGACGGACGGGTTTTGCAAGCCGTCGCGCAGCGTCTCGTCATTGAGCATCACGCGGCGGCCAGAGGGGATTTCATCGCCCGCG
Organism: Candidatus Acidiferrales bacterium; assembly: GCA_025451835.1. Taxonomy (GTDB): domain Bacteria; phylum Acidobacteriota; class Terriglobia; order Acidiferrales; family UBA7541; genus Palsa-295. Next base: position 5,609 of record JANWJR010000084.1, read on the forward strand.
TAGATATTCCAATCGTGGATGAGGTCGTGTTTCATTGATGCAGCTGAAGTTGATTTTACATGCGACAGCCGAAGACGCGAAATGGCTTCGAACCTAGATGCCCTCCGATCCCTTAGGCCCGACGTCAAGTACGAGCGCGTGCCCTGCGGGTGTGCGCGAAGAAAGCGAGCGAATCAGTTGGGTCGGGATACTCGATCGCTACGAGGTAGAGGCCCTCGGGTGGAACGGTCGGGCCGCAACGGGAGCGATCGCGAAGTTTGAATAATTGCGCGATCTCGGCGGACGCAAGCCTTCCCTTGCCGACTTCGATGAGCGTGCCGACGATTTTGCGCACCATATAGCGCAAGAACGAGCGGCCACGAACAAAATAGGCGATTTCTTCGCGTTCGAGATCGCAAATAATTTCCGATGAATAAATCAGGCGGACCATGTCGCGTTCGCGATCTTCATCCTCGGAGCCGGAGGACGCTGCGAACGATGTGAAATCGTGCTCGCCCTGGAATTCGCGGGCGGCCGCAGCCATCGCCTGCTCATCGAGCGGCCCCGAATAGTGAAGCGCGCGTCGATGTTCGAATGGCGGAAGGACGTGGCCTCGATAGATGCGGTAACGGTAGGTCTTTGCCCGCGCCTGCCAGCGGGAATGAAAATCCGGGCCCACTTCTTCGGCGGCGATAATACGGATCGCCGGCGGCAGGAGCGCGTTCAGCGCGCGCTGAAATTCGGACGCTGGCAGCGCGGATTGCGTCTTGAAATGCGCCACTTGCGCGAGAGCGTGTACGCCCGCATCGGTTCGGCTTGCGCCGTGAATCTGGACGTTTTCCTGCGTGAGGGTGCGTGCCGCGTCGCCGATGGCACCCTGGATCGTCGCCATGCCGGGCTGATTTTGCCAGCCGTGGAAATCGGCGCCGTCATAGGCGATAGTGATTTTGATATGTCGCATGGCGCACGGCCAATTATCGCACGATGGGAAGCCAGCGAACTTCCTGGCTACATTTTAACTTCGGTGGAAGGGTATTTCGACGTCGCGTTCGTTGCTCGGACCACAAGTCCCACTACAATCCCGGCGACGCCATAAATCAGGGCGTTTAGCGCCAGCGAGATCGCATTCCAGAGAATCGCGGCAGGCCCCGAAGGAACCGGGAGAAGAACAATCGAAGAGGGCCACAGCGCGAGGACAAGATCGATCGGAAGCCATTTCACGCGGTGCTCGTAAAGCACGACGGTCAATGGCAGGATCGCACCAAGCGCTGCGAACACGATAAAAAACTGCGCAAGCAGGCTCTGCAACGGCAAACGGCCGGGATTTTGCTGCGATTCCGTCATCCCCGTTGGCAGCGCAGAATCACAACGCGGTCCGGGAAAAACGGGAACCCGGGCGTGTGGGCGCGCCTCCCGCGCGGCAGAGGGGGCATTCATCCGGCTCGTAGCTCGGAACGTCCATTTCAAGCAGCGCGTGCGCGCGCACGTTCAAGTCGAGGCGGTCGCCGCTGCGGTCGATCAGCGCCCCGGCGGCAACTACAAGCCCTCCCGACTCTTCGACGACGCCGATGGTCTCGCGCGTCGAGCCGCCCGTGGTCCAGACATCTTCGATCACCAGCACTCGCTCGTCGGGTACGAGTTCGAATCCCCGCCTGAGCGACATCTGGCCGGAGCGGTCGCGCTCAACGAAAAGTGCGCGGACGCCGAGCGCCCGCGCCACTTCGTGTCCGATGATGACGGCGCCAAGCGCGGGCGAGACCACGCACCCGGTGGAATGGTCCTTGAATAGCTCTGCGAGCGCGTGGCCAAGTTGTTCGGCGAGCGGCGGATGCGCGAGGACCAGCGCGCATTGGATATAAGTGGCGCTATGGCGTCCGCTTGAAAGCTCGAAATGTCCGGTGCGGATAGCGCCTACCTGCTCGAAAAGCTTTATCAGTTCGTCGCGCTTCATCGCCGAGGTCACCGGCGGTAGCCTAAAGGGGCAGGCGGAACATGTCAACCAGGGACGTCTGACAGGCGCGCCAATTGTTTCAAGCGCGGTCGCTCTGTTTGACAGAAGTGCCGGGCTCGGATATTCTCGATAATTCGGAATCGATTGCGAAGGAGCACCGATGGCTCAAGGTACGCCCGTAAAGCACAAGAAGAAGACGAAATCAGTTCTCAAGAATATTCGCCAGGCCGAAGGCCGGGCGGCGGTAAATCGCATGAACCGCACGCGGGTTCGGACGGCGATTCGCCGCATGCGCACCGCGCTCTCCTCCGGCGATGCAGCCGCCGCGGAAAAGTTGGCCAGCCCCACGTTCTCCGAACTTGACAAAGCGATCCGCAAACGCACGCTTTCAGAGAATACGGCGAACCGGTACAAATCCCGCCTGACGCTGGCGTTAAATGGATTGAAAGCGAAGAAGGCATAGGTACAGAAGCTTTAGAGGTTCGAGAAGCGCCCGGAAGTTGGGGCGCTTTTTTGTTCTAGACGACGTGAAAATCGAGCGCACGGACGACAATTAGAAAACGTATTTACGCAACGGTGGATGAAGACGAGGTCAGGCGAGCAATGAGGAATTCCATAAGCGCGCGCGGGTTGGGGTGGGACGATTTGAGCTGGCTATCGGCCTCAGCCAGAGCCACCAGCCCGGCGACGAGTTGGTTCTTGGGAACGCGATGGGCATTGCGCAGGGCGGATTCGGCAGCAGTAGCACGCATTCCCAGCAGGCGGGCTGCTTGAAACCCGCTGGTGTGCGCCCACAGATTGCGCGCCTCGATGAGTTTGCGGTAGGCCCACGCGAGCGCGCCAACGATGGCGATGGGCTCCTCGCCTTCGCGGAGGAGATTATCGAGGAAAACCAAAGCGGAACCGCGTTGGCCGCTAGCAAGCATGTCAGCAAGCTGCCAAACGTCGTTCTTGCGCGCGGCGACGACGAGAGCGCGAACATCGGCGGTTTTGATCGGGCCGCGTCTATGAGCGTAAGCCGCGAGCTTTTCGATCTCGATATGCATGCGCGCGGGTTCATTATTGAGAATATCCGCCAGCAGCGCGGCGGCATCGCGATCGATTTCCGAGCCGAGGTCTTTCGCCATCCGCGCGGCGAACGAAATTGCGGATTCCCCGCCAATCGACAGGTCGACGAGAAGCGCTTTTTCAAAGAGAAGCTTAAAGAAACGCTGGCGATGGTCGAGTTGTGCCGCTTCGATGACAAGAACCGTGAACGGCGCAGGAGACTCGAGATATTTTCCCAGCGCTGCGACGATTTCTTCCCGGGTGTCCTCGCCCAGCTTCTCAAGAGACTCGGCATCTTCGACGACGATCACCTGTTGCACCGAAAGCATCGGCATGGTCTGCGCCCGACGCAAGACTTCATCCCAGCCGCCGCCTTCAGCCGGAATACGCGCCAGAGCCCAGTCGCGGGCGGCTTCAGGGACGCACACATCGATAATTCTCTTGCGGCACAGCTCGCGCAGGTAGATATCCGTGCCTAGAAGCACGGTAGCGGGAACGGCTTTGCCGCGAGCCAGGCGATCGAGAAGCTTTTCAGGTGTAAGTTCAGACATCGATGGTTTCGGTCTCGTTCACCGTCATCTATTATCCGACTGCGTCCTGCGTAAATCGTGCCTCCCCTTTTCTCGGCGGGCACGAAACGTCGCGCCTTACGAACGACGTGCACGATTTCAGCCTTGATGACCGGCGCGGCATCAGAAATTCTCCACGACGTTTGAAACGAGGTGCGAGGCGAAGTCGCGCGACATCCGTTCGAGCGCCGGACTTTCCTCCTGAAAAAAACTCTTCACATCGGTTGAAATCTGATACTGCTGGCGAAAAACGATATCTTGGTTTTCGTATACCGGTTTCTGCGTTCTAGAGTCCACGAGCGACACACGAGCATGCACTGTAACGAGCATAGTCGTAACTTCACCGGAATTCGCGTTAAAGAGAATGGGACTCGCTTCGATCGAGAGTATTTCGCCGTGCAGAACGCCATCCGCCGAATCGACATTTTGCACGACGCGATACTTCGTTCGCGATATGAATTCGCCGATTACAGCTCCAGTGAAGATCTGTTCGATCCGGTATTGGGTGGTGTCGTTCTTAAATGCGGGAATCGCAATGTCCTTCCATTCCGATGGGAGGGTGGACGCGCGCCCAGCCACGTGATACCCGCAAGCGGAAATCGAAAGAGTCACGAGGCAAGTGAGAATTGCAAATCCAAACGTCATACTGAAATGGAACAGAGATCGGGCGTGACAATTCCGACCCGCGCGCCAAACTACGTTCCGAGGCCTAAACCAGAGATTGCGCAAGAAGCTCCTCCGCGATGCGGACCGCGTTGACTGCGGAAAGGCGCAAGTTATCCGCAACGCCCCATAGCCACACGCCGGAATAAACGCTGGGGTCCGGTTCGATTCGGGCAATATGGATGTCGCCTTCACCGGCAACGCTAACATTCGTTGGCGCGGGGTCGCCGTCGGAGCTGACCTTTATCCCGAGAGCCGTGAGAGCGCCATGCAAGCGCTCTGGGGGCATGGGCGAAGCGAATTGCGCGTACGCGGCGAAAGCATACCCATAAAACACAGGCGCTTGCGCCAATTGAATCGCGGGCACAGGCGCGCGCCCGTCCAGATAATGTGCCACGTCGCGCGCGATCGATGCGCGCGTTTCCTCGAGGCGGACCTTCGACGACTCCCCATAGCGTGAAAGGAGATTGAACGCCACCTGCGCGTCGAATACAGGCTTCGCGATCTCACGGAACGACAACAGACTCGCCGTCTGGCTCTCGAGTTCGTCTACGCCAGGCTGGTCGCGCTCGGATACGGGCGGAAACAGGAGAATCACGAGGCGTTCTGCCGCAAACGTCGAAAATCCCGCGGCGAGCGTGCATGCGATGATCACAGGCGCAGCAGGGGAAGAGTATCGCAGGGTTTCGTCTGGCCCGTCGGTGCCGGAGCGAGGAGGAAGCAAGGACGTCAGCGAGGGAATCCTGGTTTGCGTGCGGGTAGAGTGAGAGGCCGCGCCCGTAAGATCAATGACGGTCGCACCTGAATGCCTCGCCGAGGCCATATTCTGTTCGGCATCCGCCACGCTACCCGCAAAAAAAACGTAGCGCGCGCGTTCGAAACTCTCTTCCTGTAGAGCGCGGATGAGCGTCGGCTCGCCAGCCGCCTCCGTTAGTGTGCCGGCGAGCTCGCCTTCATCGAGAAGAATGATTTCATCCGCCGGAAAGTTGCGGTCCTCGAGGACCTGCTTCAATTCTTTTCCGCGAAGTGATGCAGCGCCGACGATGGCGACGCGATTCAGATCGTGGAGAGCGGCTGGCATGGTTTAGGCAGGACGCGCCGCAAGACGACGCCGCACCACGCGTACCATGTAGAAGACGACGCCGTGAGCGACATACGCGCTAGCGATCAGCAACAGCGTAATACGCGAGAAATAAACGATTGAGCCGAGGAGCGCCGCCAGGAGAACCACCGCGAGCGAAGGCCGGCGGCGAGTCCACTGAATATCCTTGAAGCTGAAATAACGCACGGTGCTCGACATCAGGACCCCAAGCGCAACGAGCAAGAGAAGCCATAGAACGGACATCAGGGAGCTCTGCACCGGCCAGTTAAACGCGTGGACGACCGCCGCCACCATTCCGGCCGCAGCTGGTGTCGGCATGCCTACGAAATACCGGCTACTGCCAGGGGCCATGCCGTGGATGTTAAAGCGCGCGAGCCGCCACGCACAGCAGCCCACGAAGAAAAATCCAATCAGCCAGCCGAGTTGCACCAGGTGCAGGGACTCCGGGGCGCGCGCGGCAGCCATGGCTCGAACGCCCCACGCGTAAGCGAGAAACGCCGGTGCAAGGCCGAAGCTGACGATATCGGCGAGTGAATCAAACTCTTTTCCAAACTCACTATTCGTTCCCATGAGACGCGCAACTCGTCCATCAAGGCTGTCAAAGACGATCGCCAGTCCGATGGCTCCCGCAGCACGGTCGAAATCGCTGATTTGCCCTTCGTAGGTCGCCAGAACGGCATAGTAACCGCAAAGAAGATTTGCGACCGTGAAAATACTGGGAAGGATGTACACACCGCGGCGGAGTCGATGATTGCGGAGCGAAGGCCGGCGATCTTCTTCAGGACCGATGGGAGTTTCTATGGAGTTGAATTCCATTTCGCCAGGACGCTTTCGCCGCCTTTCACTTTCTCCCTGAGCCGCACGGTGACTTGGGCTTCCATTGGCAGCCAAACGTCAACGCGCGAGCCAAAGCGAATCATGCCCACGCGCTCGCCGAGAGAGACGATTTCGCCCTCTCGCTTCCAGCATAACACGCGGCGCGCAATAGCTCCGGCGATTTGTTTGAAGACCATGGCGCCCTGCGATGACTGGATGGAGATGACGTTCTGCTCGTTCTCGCGCGATGCGGAAGAGCGGAACGCAGCATAAAATTTTCCGGGGCGGTACATGACATTCGCGATGCGACCGGCCACCGGCGCTCGCTGGATGTGAACGTCCCAGATCGCGAGAAAAACGCTGATGCGGTGGCCCATTTTCCCGTCGAGCGGTTCGTCAATGATTTCCATGACGTGGCCATCGGCGGGCGAGACGACCACTCCGGGATCGGAGGGGATCGCGCGGTCAGGATCGCGGAAGAAGTAAAGCACGAAAAGGCCAAGGAAGATCAGGATGCCGCCCGCCCATTTCCATCCGGGGATTAGCGCCGCGAGACCGAGAACAAGAGGCGGGATGGAAAATTTGTATGCTTCTTTAACCATTATTGTTGTGTTTCCCTGTCTAGATTGTCCGACGCGACAACAAACGCGGCTCGCACACCATACGTTAGTGTGTTCGCTGCTCTTGCCATGCCGATAAAATCATTGTTTTGGAGCGACGCGCGCCTGGGATACACCAACATTGTACGACAGAAATCCCGGACTGCGCGGCGGTTAGCGATGCGCCAAACTGTGGTGGTGACGCGCGACGATCAATTCCATTCGGTCTCTCAAGCGAAGTTTCATCTTCTTGAGATTGACTTCGAGCGCCAGGTCTTCTGAACTGTGGTAGGGGGCTCTCAGAATTTCTTCTAGCTGGGATTCGCAACGGGAGTGCTCATCTTCGAGGTGCCGGTATTCCGGGTCGTTGGCCAACAGGGACTGGCGAACATCGTCTGCCGTAATCGGCATAGGTTCCCTCCTGGGTTGGAGCGGCGATCACATGTTGTAACCATTATCACAACCCGGGTGTGAAAACCAAGACCTATTAGCCAAGCGGTGCGGCCAGCAGGATCGCGTCTTCCACCGGCGTGGTGTAATAACGAGGCCGCCGGCCTGCGATCTGAAAATTGTGGTGTTCGTAAAAGCGAAGGGCGGCCAAGTTCGAAGCCCGCAACTCGATAAAAGCATTGCCGGCATTAAAGGATTTGCCCCACTTAAACACTTCGGACAGGAGCGATGCACCAATGCCGCGGCGACGCGCTTCTGACTGCACGGCAAAGTTTAGAACTTCAAGATCACTCGCCACACGACGTCCCACGAGGAAAGCTACGATTTCCGAAGCTTCTTCGGCTACCCATGCGCACATTTCGCCGCCGTCCGCGTGCGTGTAATCCCGAGGCTTCCACTGCGCGATTTCAGGGCACGAGGATTGAATCGCCAGCACAGCGTTAATATCGGACGGTACCAGGCGCCGAATGATCATCTGAGTTCCACGACGAGGAAGTATAACGTGAAGAACCTCACATCATCGCGCGCCATTCAACGCCAGGCGGGGCGATGAAATCGCACTGTGGCAAAAAAAGATGTAACGACATCGTAACTTCGCGGAGCGAGCTAACGAATAATGATTGACATCACTGCGAGTGCTTGCTAGTTTTTGCGGGAAGTAATTTTCCCGCACGGAAAATTGGAGGCACCGCAACCCGGCACCATGGCGTTCGTCGCGAAAACAATTTTCCTCACCAAGGGAGTCGGAAAACACCGCGAGCGCCTGTCGAGCTTCGAGCTCGCCCTGCGGAATGCGGGAATCGCCGCGTGCAATATCGTTCGCGTCTCCTCGATCTTCCCGCCCCATTGCAAACTGATCTCGCGCAGCGAAGGGCTGAAGCATTTGAAGCCCGGGCAAGTTGCGTTCACGGTGATCAGCGAAAATCAAACGCGCGAGCCGCATCGATTGATTGCTGCCGGCGTGGGATTGGCGCTGCCGGGTGACAAGTCAATGTTCGGATATTTGTCCGAGCACCACTCGTTCGGAGAAAGCGAAGAGATTGCGGGCGAGTATACCGAAGAACTGGCGGCGGAAATGCTCGCGACGACGCTGAACGTGGAATTCGATCCGGATTTATCGTGGGACGAGAAAAAGGAAGTTTACCGGATCTCCAACAAGATCGTGCGTACGATGAACATCACGCAATCCGCAGTGGGCGACAAGCGTGGATTGTGGACCACGGTACTGGCCGCGGCGATTCTACTCGGCGACGACGATTAATCCCCTTCCTCTCGGCTGATGCCCCGTATTGCGTCGCGCTCCGAGTTCTGCAAACAACGAATTTCGTTGCTTTAAGCATCCTAGACACATCCGATACCCCGGATATTGCGGAAGCTTGCCTCGGGATGCGATTTTGGCGGATCGTCCATATCGATTGCCGGAAGGAAGGGAGACAAATGCGGAGGATTGCACGAATGGCGGCGGGATGCGCGTTGTTTGCAATCGTGACGGCCTGCGGGGGATGCGGGAGCGGGGCGGCGAGCCAACAGAATATCGCCGTGACCGCGACTCCGAGCACAGCGACCGTGCCGCTGTCTGGGACTCAGCAATTTACCGCGTCGGAAACGAAGAATGGCCAGACGATCCCGGCGCAGGTGAATTGGAGCGTGAACGGGGTGGCTGGCGGGAATGCCTCGGTCGGCACGGTCAGTGCGACCGGGCTTTATACCGCGCCGAGCTCGATTCCGACGCAAACGACGGAGACGGTCACCGCGACAGCGCAAATAGATCCAACAAAAACTGCAACGGACAGCCTGACAATCGTCTATCCAAATGACAATGGTGCAACACAAACAGGCGCGATCGAACTGGGTACGAGCGGCGGCAACGCGACAGATTCCACGCCAAGCGGCAATAATATCGAATGCTGCTCGGGAACACTCGGCAGCCTGATTTCGCGCGGTGGCCTGCAATTCATCCTGAGCAATAACCACGTGCTCGACAAGTCCGATCACGGGACTATCGGCGATCCGATCTCGCAACCCGGATTAATCGACAACAACTGCAATCCAGGAACGACCGTGGCGAATCTTTCGCAAGTGGTAAATCTCCAGAGTAGCAATCCGCCCGTCGATGCGGCGATGGCGCAGGTGGTTCCAGGTGCGGTCGGCACAACCGGATCGATCCTTGACCTTGGAGCAGCCGGACCAACCAGCATCGCCGCCGCACCTCCGTCAGCAACGCTCGCGAATGCCTCAACGGTTCTCTCGAGCGGAGAGCAGGTGGCAAAGAGCGGAAGAAGCAGCGGTCTCACGTGCTCGACACTGAGTTCAATTTCGACCCGCGTAATAGTGGATTATTCGGCCACATGCGGTGGCGCAACGTCGTTCACGATCACATTTCAAAATCAGGTAATCGTGAACGGAGGGAATTTCAGTGCGGCTGGAGATTCGGGATCGCTGGTCGTGACCGCCGATACTGCACGTCCCGTAGCGCTGCTTTTTGCCGGGAATAGCGCGGGCACAGCCGCCAACCCTATCCAGACCGTGCTCAATGCCCTGAAAAGTTCGACGAATGTGGTTCCGACAATCGTAGGTGGCGGCGACCACAGCGTGAGCTGCGCGCCGACCGCCTCACTGAACAGTGCTACCGCGAGTCCCACAGCAGGTATGGCAACCCTCGCCGCAGGGGAGATCGACCGTGCGACGAACGTAAAAGAACAATATGCGCCGGAGTTAATGCGAGACTCAGCCGTCAGCGGTGTAGGCGTCGGGATAAGCGCGGACAATGATCGAGAAAGCGCATTGCTAATTTACTTGACCGGAAAGCCATCGGCAGAAATTCCGGCGGAAATCGAAGGCGTGCGTACGAGACTTGTGTTCGGTGCTCGCTTTAGTGCCGAATCACAGGCGGCGGCAAGCAAAGCACCGCTTCAGATCGCGGACATCCAGCGCGCAACGGCTATTAAGGATGTTTACGCGCAAGCCATGCTTGCGCTGCCTGGACTTGTGGGCATCGGTGTAGGCAGGAGCGCCGACGATCCCGCCAAACCGGCGCTGGTGGTTTACATCGAGAAGGGCAAGCTTGCAACTGCGATTCCAGCAGTAATCGATGGGTTGCGAACGAAGGTCATCGAAGGCGACCGGTTCCGCGCGTTCGGGTGGGGAAAGCCCGACCCAAGAGCAGTAAGTTGCTATAAGCCAGCGGGAGCGGCCAGCGCGAAGAAGTAATCCACGGCCTCGTTACTTAAGCAATCGTCGGGGAACCTCCGCGCCACAAACAGAAAAGTGCGCGCCCCGAGTTCGCCGGAGAACTTTCAATTAGTGGCGATGCTTTCGCTTCCTCGATGCCGCAGCGGCTTGAGTCTTGAGGTAACCAACACGATCGAGTACCGCACCGACGATGAGCGGCAGCGCGACCGTGGCATCGTCGAGAACTTCAGCGAAGCGGCCACCTTCGTCCGGCGGCACGAATTTCCCCCAAGAAACAGCCTCGGTGTAGGTGCTACCGGAAAGGCCGCCCCAATTGACCGGCTCGGGACAGATGCGAACTCCGTAGTTGTAGCGCTTCAACGGAAGCTTTTCGTATCCGCGCCTAGCCAGCAACTCGGCGTAAACACCGAACTGCTGCGCCCAATTGCGCGGGACGCCTCCGCCGATAGTGAGAATCCCCATGCGTTTGGTCGCAAGCATCGTCGAAGCGTAATGCTCGAAGTCGAGATATGGGTCGAAGCGCAATAGGGGTTTCCCTTCTTTCTTGCGCTGTCGCTGGTGAAGAGCGAAATCGATGCCAAGCTCGGAATCCGTGAATGCCGGAACGAAAACAGGAACATTTTCCTCCACGCAAGATTTCAGGATGCCGCGGCCTTTTCCATGCCGAAGCAAATATTCGCCTATGCGGCGATTGATTTTCCAACTGCACACGGTCTCGTTGGCGTCCCAGCGCTCGAGAACGTGATCGACGACTTCCTCGACCGCGTCGAGATTCACTTCCGGTTCGAGCGAATCGTACACGCGGTTGTAGCCCGCGAAGAACAACTCCTTATCTCCCACGCTGGGATCGTAGCGAAAATGCGAGCGGCCGGTGGCTTCCACCAGACCATGGGCCATGAGCGCGCCGGTTGAAACGATCGCCTTCACGACGCCAGAATCGACGAGATCGCAAAACACCAGGCCCATTTTCCCGACGGTGAGCGCACCGGAAAGCGTCATCACCACGAAACAATCTTTATCGCGCGCCATAGCTTCGACCACGTCGGCAGCGTCGCCAATCTGCCGCGCGGTATACGCCGTCTGCCCCATCGCTCGAACCAGATCGTCAATCGTGCGAATGCGGGAGAGATCGAGCGGATAGATGGGCCTAAGATGATCGGCGACCGGATCGTGGAGAATACGTCCGGTTGCCCCCTTTTTCTTTGCCATTCAGCGTCCTCGCAGGTAATGTATGAATCCTGAGGCATCCGGAAATCCTCGGATGACGATCGCACGCCTCATTGATATTACAAACGAGGCAGTTGCGAAAGGGGAAATTTAGATCTCCATGACGAGTGCGAATCAACTATGACCCGCTATACTCCCATGCCCCCTGAAAATTTCCTGGGATTGGCAGAGCAGGAAGCCGCTTACGAAACTTCGCGCGCTGTGATTTTCCCAGTGCCACTTGAGCGAACGACGTCCTACGAGCGCGGGACCGGCAAAGGCCCAGCGGCGATCATCGAGGCGAGCCGCTACATCGAGCTCTATGATGAAGAACTCGAACTCGAACCGTACAAGGAAATCGGCATTTCCACGCTGCCACCCATCGATACCCAGGATGGCACGCTCGATGAAGTCATCACCGAAATTTTCACGGCACAGTTGGGCCTGCTCGAAGACGGAAAATTTCCGGTCGGGCTCGGCGGGGAGCATTCGCTGACGCCGCCGCTCGTTTCCGCGACCGCGAAGAAATTCAAGAATTTGAGCGTGCTGCAGATCGATGCGCATGCAGACCTGCGCGATGAATATCATGGAAATTCGCAAAGTCACGCGTGCGCGATGCGGCGCGTCGTGGAAGTATGCCCGGCCGTGCAAGTCGGCATCCGATCGATTTCAGCCGGGGAAGTCGCGGCGATACCGAAACTTCCGACCAAGATTTATTGGGCTAAGGATATTGTGCGCGCGCCACTCAAAAGCTGGATTGCCAAGGTTCTCGCGGATCTTTCGCCTAACGTGTATCTGACCATCGACCTCGACGGTTTCGACCCTTCGCTCGTTCCAGCGACCGGGACCCCGGAACCGGGCGGGCTCGATTGGCATCAGGTGACTTCGTTGATCCGCGCCGTCGCGGACCATAAGAAAATTGTAGCGATGGACGTTGTCGAATTGATGCCGCAGCCTGGAGATCATGCATCGAGTTTTCTAGCAGCGAAGCTGGTGTACAAGTGCCTGGGATATGTTTTCTGCCAGGGGTAACCGTACCGGAAGCGAGATGTTCCGAGCGACGCCGCGCGGAGAGAACGCAAGCATCGGGAGGTTAGTTCATGAGCGCAATGGCAAGCTGTCTTTTGCTCCAGCGGAGCCATAACATTTTTATCGGTGTGCATGAAAACGGATTGATTGCATGGATCATCATCGGACTGATTGCAGGCTGGATTGCCGGAACCGTTTCGCGAGGCCGGGGATTCGGGTGCCTAGTTGACATTATTCTGGGATTGATCGGGGCAGTGATCGGCGGCTGGATTTTTTCGCGCCTCGGAATCGTCACCTGGGGATTCTGGGGAAGCCTCGCAGCCGCGACGGTGGGCGCAGTCATACTCGTGGCAATTGCCCGGTTGTTCGCCGGCAGCCGTGACTAAAGGGCGCACAATGGTCGAATCTGCCGGACGCGCCCGGTGAACGACTGGCAGACTAACCGGATAATGCGTTTTTTCTTCTCGCTTGATGAGAGCTAGCCGGACAAATGCACGGCAACTTCCCTGCGACATAGGCCGCTAGGTAAGCTGACCGAGGAAGCGTGACAAGTACTTTGAGCACACCATCGTTGTGGGCAATTCCCCTGGGCGGACTGGGCGAATTTGGAATGAACATGCTGGTGCTCCGCACCGGCGACGACATCATTGTCATCGATGCGGGCTTGATGTTTCCCGAGCAGGAATTGCTCGGCGTGGACATCGTGATCCCAGATATTACCTACTTGAAACAGAACAAAAGGATGGTTCGCGCAATCGTCCTCACGCATGGCCACGAGGACCATATTGGTGCGATTCCTTACATCCTCAGAGACTTGAACGTGCCAATCTATGGCACACAATTCACGCTGGCGCTGGTTCGCAAGAAACTCGAAGAACATGGACTGCTGGACACCGCGAAACTGATCGAGGTGGCTGCGGGACAAAAGAGCACGATCGGACCATTTCAGATCGAATATCTTCATGTGACGCACAGCACCATCGATTGCGTGGCGCTGGCGGTGAGAACTCCGGCCGGCGTAATCATTCACACGGGCGATTTCAAGATCGATCCAACACCGGTGGACGGCAAGCCGTTCGACCTGCACGCATTCGCGCGATACGGGCAGGAAGGAGTACTGGCGCTTTTCAGTGACAGCACGAACGTCGAGAGGCCGGGATTCACGCCATCGGAACGGTCGGTGGTGGTGCGCCTTGAAGAATTGTTCCGCGCCGCACCGCAAAAGGTGGTGGTCTCCTGCTTTTCAAGCTCCGTCCATCGCATTCAGCAAGTGATCGACATCGCAGGCGCGGTGGGGCGCAAGATCGGTTTCGTCGGCCGGAGCATGGTGGACAACACGGAAATCGCGCACGGCCTGGGCAAACTGCACATTCCGGACGGCAGCGTGGTGCGCCCCCAAGATATCAGAACGTACGATCCGAAAAGGCTGGTTGTGCTGGCCAGCGGAACGCAGGCCGAGCCGATGTCGGCGCTCTCTCGCATCGCCGTGGACAATCATCGACTCATGAGCATCGGTGAAAACGACACGGTTATTTTGTCGGCGCGGATCATTCCAGGGAACGAAAAAAACATTTTCCGGATGATCGATCATTTCTTTCGTCGGCGCGTGCTCGTTTACTACGAAAGCGGGCGATCGGCCCCCATCCACGTTTCCGGGCACGCCAGCCAGGAGGAGCAGAAGATTTTGCTGCAACTCGTGCGCCCGAAATATTTCGTTCCCCTGCATGGCGAATATCGTCACCTCTTCCGCCACGCGGCGCTCGCGGAGCAGGTAGGCGCCGTATCGGGGCAAATATTCCTGATCGAGTCCGGGCAGCCGATCGAGTTCACCGGAGATGGCGGCGCGTATCGCCGCGAGCCTGTGACTGCCGGGCGGGTGATGGTAGATTCCGGGTCGCTCGAAGAAATTGAGGACGTAGTCATTCGCGACCGGCGGCACTTGTCGGAAGATGGCGTGGTGGTGCCCATCATCGCAATCGACAAACACACGGGGCGGATGGAGATATCGCCGGAAATCGTGACGCGCGGGTTTTTGCCCTCGGAAGACGGGCAGGAAATTCTGGCCAGGGCGCGCGAAGTGATCCTGAAGACGGTGGAAAATTCGACCGCGGAAGAAAAAACGGACTGGAATGTCATTAAGGAAAAGATCCGTGCGGATCTGAAGCGCTATCTGAACAAGCAAACGTCGAAGCGGCCCCTGATCTTGCCGGTAATTTTAGAGGTATAATCGGACGCGCTGAGATGCCGATGCGGTCAGCTAGGATTAAGTTCTTCACATGAACAAAGGCGATTATTCGAGAGCCGTGGTACTGCGGACTCTGATCGCACTGTCAAGCTCCGAGCTCTTTGGTGGATTCGCCATTGGATTAATCTTTAATCATGTCGTCATTCAGGGCGGTCCTCTCGTGTTGCCCCTTCTTTGCGTGGCCATTCTTCTGCTTTTCTTCCTGAGCTTCTTGGTATATGCAAAGATGAGAGGCCAGCCTTTCGATTTCCGTCGCCGGAACGCTGAAATTATGTCAGCGATACCCGCATACAGGCATTCATTTGTCTTGCGGTGGGTTTCGCAATGGGCGGCTGGCGCTTTGCCGATAAATTAACGCCGGCTACCGACTTCGACGTGCATCTCCCCGGGCGGCCATGTATATTGCGATCTGTTACATCCTGATGACAATCCGTATCGCCTTACAGTGTAAATACTGGCCGGATCGTAAGAAGAGTGTTTAGGTCGAAAGGTCTGAACTGGAATCCATGCATTCTTCGCCTATGATTGCAATTACGTGCACGCCCACAACGTTAGATTCCTAGCGTGAAATTCGTCCTTCGAACGCACGTACCTCAAGATTTTGAGACGCTGCACGAGATCGACAAGGCATGCTACGAACCGGAGATCGCGTATTCGCGCGCGGAATTGCGGCATTATCTTGGTCTTCCCGGTGCAGAATGCTTGATCGCCGAAACTACGGACGAACCCGAAGCTCGACGCTACAGAAGCAATGTGCGCCGCAAAGGCCGGCGGGAGGTAATCGGATTTTGTATCACGGCGCGCGCAGACACTTGGGGATACATCGTGACGATGGACGTGTTCGAAGCGCATCGAAGGTGCGGCGTGGCGACGGCGCTGTTGGAAGATTCAGAGCGGCGTATGGCTGCGCATGGCGTTCGCGAGGTAGCGCTTGAAACGGCAACAGGCAATGAAACCGCGATTGCCTTCTGGCAAAAGCACGGATATCGTACACGCGGTGTGAGGAAGGGATACTATCCACGCGGTCGCGACGCGCTTTCTATGACCAAGAAGATCGCAGCGGCCTGATTCGAAACTAATCCATCTCTCGGAATTTGGCGGCAGCGGGCGCACAGAACAAGAAGATTCATCAGCGGCACACGGCACCCTGCGCCACTGCAAAAGGTCTGCGGAACCGGAACACTACACGGCGATCGACGAAAAGGGGAATCAATAGCTCATGCACCTATGGCAGGTGATCGTACTCGCGATTGTGCAGGGACTGACCGAGTTTTTGCCGGTTAGCAGCACGGCGCATCTGATTCTCTTCCCTTGGCTGTTTCACTGGCCCGATCCCGGCCTGGCTTTCGACGTGGCGCTGCATGCCGGGACGCTTCTCGCGGTGGCCCTCTATTTCCTTCGCGAGTGGATTCAACTCGTACTGTGCGGGATCGGCTTTCATTATCCGAAGCGCGCGGGCGAACACCAGGTGATTTACCACCGTCGGCTGTTCTGGTATTTGGTGATCGGCACGATTCCCGCGGCGATTGTGGGATGGAAGTTTGAGCATCAGATCGAGGCCCTGCTGCGCAAGCCGGTGCCGATCGCGATTGCGCTGATCGTGGTGGGTCTGCTGATGTGGTACGGCGAATACATCGGCCGCCTGGACCGTCACATCGAGCAAACCTCGCTCGGGGATTCGCTGTACATCGGAACGGCGCAGGCTCTCGCGTTGTTCCCGGGCGTGTCGCGCTCCGGGATTACGATTACGGCGGGCCTTTTCCGGGGGATGACTCGCGACGCCGCCGCCAAATTCTCCTTTCTGCTGTCGACGCCTGTGATTGCAGGCGCGGCCGCGAAGGAGCTTCCGAAACTGTACAAAATGCAGAAGGCGGGCGCGTTGGGAATGCCGCTTTCCCATGTGGCGATCAGCATCGCCGTCTCGGCAATCGTGGGCTACGTTGTGATCGCGTTCTTCCTCCAGTACTTGCAGACACGCACGCTGAAAATCTTCATTTACTACCGAATCCTGTTTGGTATAGTCGTGCTGTTACTCGCGTTCCTCCCATTGGGCTCCGTGCGATAGCGCCGGCACGACCCAGAACCGCGCGGGGAGCCTTCCCTATTGAGCCCAGCCCTCCGAATTCCGCGCCGCGGGATCGTTGAGGATAAAGGAGTTTGGTGTGCGCGTCCTTACGCCAACCGATAATAAACGGTTCAACGAGCTGATGGGCTTCGTCGGCCTTAGTCTGGCGGTCCTGCTTGCACTCAGCCTACTTTCCTATTCGCCGCACGATGCGTCGTTCAACGTGTCGGCGGCGCCGCTCGCATCCGCACCGGCACAAAATTGGATTGGGCCGGTGGGCGCTTATTTGTCCGATCTTTTCTTCCAGTTTTGCGGATTTTCCGCGTTTCTGTTTCCGGTTGGGATGTTCTTGGTGTCCATGCGCTGGTTCCGTAGCCAGATTCTCGTCGCACCGGTGGCCAAGCTGCTTGGTTCGGCGATGCTGCTTACGTCTCTGTCGGCCGAGTTGGCCCTGTTGCATGCGCCCGAGGTGCGAGGAGCGCTGCCGTCCGGAGGATTGTTCGGCACGATGCTGGCGGAAGGGTTGCGCGCGGCATTCAACCCGCTGGGAGCAAATCTAATATCCATCGCGACGCTGCTGACCGCGCTTTTCATGACCACTAGCTTTTCGATCCGCGCCGCTGGCCGATGGATGAAGAGACCAATGGCAGAAGATGGCTACCTCGGGAAAATGGGCGCGCGCCTGAAAGAGTGGCGCGAGCAGCGTGAATCGGAACGGCTGCGCAAGAGAGTGGCGGAAATCAAGATCGCGGGGCGTCCGCCCGTGCCGCAGCAGAAAGTTTCAAGACGCGAATTGGCGACGGATGAAAAAGAGAAGCTCGAGGACGCTGAGGAGGGGAACTTAAGGCGCGGTCCGGCAGTAATCAAATTTAGCGACCGAGCCGAGGACGTGCCGCCGGCAGCGGCAAGGCCGTCGAAAAAATTGCCGTTCGAACCGAAAATCGCGCGCGGGACTGCCGGATTCAAGCTGCCGCCGTCGAACCTGCTGACGCCGGCCGAGCGCGGCGAGAAGAT
This sequence comes from Candidatus Acidiferrales bacterium, assembly GCA_025451835.1. Lineage (GTDB taxonomy): Bacteria > Acidobacteriota > Terriglobia > Acidiferrales > UBA7541 > Palsa-295. The sequence goes on from JANWJR010000084.1 coordinate 23,536, forward strand.
GAATGAAAGCGAGCTGAAGGAGTACGCGCGTGCCATCGAGCAGAAATGCGCGGAATTCGATGTCTCGGGCCACATCACGCAGATCAATCCTGGCCCGGTGGTGACGACATTTGAATTCAAGCCCGAGGCCGGAATCAAGTACAGCCGGATTACGGGGCTCGGCGATGATTTGTGTCTGGCGCTGCAGGCGGAATCAATCCTGATCGAACGCATCCCCGGAAAATCGACCGTCGGGATCGAAGTTCCGAATCCTCATCGTGAAACGATCGCACTGCGTGACGTGATCGAATCGCCCGAGTTCGGACATCCCGCTTCGAAGCTGACGGTTCCGCTCGGAAAAGATTTGATCGGGCGGATACGTGCCGCCGACCTGACGCAGATGCCGCACCTTTTGATCGCGGGGTCCACGGGCACCGGAAAGAGCGTGTTCATCAATTCCCTTCTGATGGGGATGCTATACAAAGCGACGCCGGATGAATTGAAGCTCGTGCTCGTCGACCCGAAGCGGCTCGAATTAGGACTCTATTCCGATATCCCGCATTTATTTACGCCGGTGGTGACCGATCCTAAAGTAGCCGCCAACGTTCTTCGGAACGCGGTGCGCGAGATGGAGCGCCGTCTGAAATTGCTGGCGCAACGGGGCGTGCGAAACATCGATCAGTACAATCGGACGTTTGACAAGGCGCAATCGCTCTCTCTGTTCGAAAACGTGGAGGAGGTCGAACACAAACCGCTTCCCTACCTCGTAATCGTCATCGATGAACTGGCCGACCTGATGATGGTGGACACAAACGGCGTCGAGGAATCGATCACGCGCCTGGCACAAATGGCCCGAGCCGTCGGGATACATTTGATTCTTGCGACGCAGCGGCCTTCGGTGGACGTTATCACCGGCTTGATCAAGGCGAATTTCCCGGCGCGCATTTCGTTCCGCGTGGCCAGCAAAGTGGATTCGCGCACGATTCTCGATTCCAACGGCTCGGAATCGCTGCTCGGCAAGGGCGATATGTTGTACTTGCCGGCGGGATCATCGCGATTGCATCGAATTCATGGGCCCTACGTGAATGAGCACGAAGTGGGAGCGGTTTGCGATTTCTGGCGCGAGCAGGCTAGGGCGATTTACAACGAGGAATTACTGAAGCCACCCAGAGACGAGAACGCCGCTGGCCCCGCTGGAGCGGACGGCAGCGAAGAAGTGGACGACGAGCTTTATCATGACGCGATCCGCGTCGTGTGCGAAATGGGCCGAGCTTCGACGTCAACGCTACAACGCCGGCTGCGCATCGGATATGGGCGCGCCGCGCGATTGATCGATCTGATGGAAAAGGACGGCATCGTCGGACCCCCGGACGGCTCAAAACCGCGCGAAGTGCTGAAGAAGCGGGACTGGATGAAAGAGTTTGACGAATCCATGAAGTGAGCCGAAAGATAGGCTTGCCGTAAGCGACGGTGCCGGAGCTTCTGCTACAGAAGCGCGATCCGGAATGCGGTTTTCCCTTTGCGCCTCCGTCGTTTTTCCCTACAATCTTTGTTTGTCCCGGTGCCGAGGTAGCTCATCGGTAGAGCGCGGCCCTGAAAAGGCCGGCGTAGGCAGTTCGATTCTGCCCCTCGGCACGTTCCCTATCGCCTAGCAGTTTCCAGTCGGATTTGTACTGGACCGAATCGCCCTTGGGTAGCAGCGTTATTGACTCGATGTGGCGGGAGAGTTCTTGATGGACGGACGGCGGCGGGGTTGGCGTGCTTGCTTGTGAGTAGGCCGCGAATATCGCCCAGCCCTTCGCCAGCGCGCCGGACGCCATAGCCTTTCCCGGTGCGGTAAAAACGTTCACGCCAAGCGTGGGCTCTTTCGGCCCATTTGTGCCAGGCATCTGGTATTCCTTTCGATGTCAACGCAAGTGACTGTTCGAGGCAAAGATTGGCAGAAGCGCAACCACGAGGCGCAGAGTCTTCTCCCTATCCGCTCCAAGCGCTAACCGTATTTGAGGGAGGTGCTTTGTCCGACCTCGATGATGTAACCGTCTGGGTCACGGATGTAGCAGCGGATCTCGCCGTACTTAGCAATCGGTTCCGTGAGAAACTCGGCTCCCCGACTTTTCCACAATTCGTAGCACGCTTGAATATCGACAACGCGGAAATTCATAAAGCTGCTGATGTGGTTCGGGTCGGGGACGCTGAGCGTTACCGTCGGCTTGTCCGGGGTCGGGCCGCCCCCCACGTTCAAAATCATCCAGATATTCGCAAGCTGAAGGTACGGAGGTGCGTTGCCGTCACCCATGGTCAGAACGCGAGCGCCGAATACTTTCTCATAGTAGCGAGCCGATCGCTCGACGTCGGCAACGGTGAGAAAATGCGCGATGCTGATCCCTTCCTTCGGCGGCATCTCGTAGCTCTTCTGTTCGATTTGTACGGCGTTCATTGACGACTCCTTTCGATGGAG
>JANWJR010000085.1 GCA_025451835.1 Candidatus Acidiferrales bacterium
GTTACGGGGTATCGAATCACTAATTCGATTCCGGTTTGCGTGAACCGCATCCGCGTCATCGGGCGGGGAACATCGATCGAAAGATTGACGGACCGCTCCATCCGGCGATGCTGTTCTTCGAGCTTGTCGCGGTAGGTCGCGAACACTTTGTTGACCGAATCCAGCATTCGTTTTTCGACCGCATGGTAATCGCCTTCGGTGCCGAGAGTCAGCGTCACCTCGTGCCACTGAAAATTGGCACCGGGAATCTGCTTGAACAAACCCGCGGTCGGCTGAAAGACGATCGCGTTCGGGAATTCGACCGTGCGTCCCGTCGGCACGTCGTTGCCCGTCGATGTTTCGGTCAACTCCATCAGCGAGAGCCGCATTAAGTCAATATCCACCACGTTGCCTGTGACGCCCGATATTTGAATCCGATCGCCCACGCGTATTCCGTATTTCCCCAGCAGCACGAAGTAACCTACCGCGGACAAAATCACGCTTTGAAAGCTCACCGCCAGGCCGGCCACCAGCAACCCGGCGAACGTGGTCAGCGATCCCAGGTCCGTGGAAAAGCCGAACGCGATAATGATCGCCAGCACGAAAAACATAATGATGCGCCGCAGCAGCAGGAACTGATTCCGCCGCCGCACTTCGTGAACGTAGTGATAGGTCAGCCAGCGCCACACTTCAAATATGCCGATTGCGATCAGCAGCACGATGCCCAGTCCGGCGAGCCGCACAGCCAGCCGCCTGAAATCCGATTTGCGTTGGCCTTCCAGCGTGGTGCGCCAGCGCGTCAGGTTGTCGTTGTAGCGATCGAGGAGAATTCCTTGCTTGGCCAGCGGCAGCGTGGCGGCAGCAACCTGCTTGAATTGGTTTTGCAGCGCATCCACCTGCTGCTTGCGTTGGGCCTCCACTTTCGCGTCATTCGAATCGGGCTGGTTCGCGATGTCGTCTCCCTGTCTGGCGGCGCTTGCCAGCGTCGCGCCCAGAGGGGCGATCAACGTGCGCGATGAATGAGCAAGGGAATTGGTCAAGTCCATCGTCGAGTCGAGCGTGTGAATTTTTGACCGGATCGAAAACAGATCCTCAGACAGGCCCACGATTCCCGAAGCCGGCACCTTGCTGGCTGTGGGGAGTGGGAGCGCGGGATTTTGCCCATTCTGCTGCGAGGCTGATGATTTGCCTGCCGAACGAGCTCGCACCTCCGGGACGGTTCGCTCGAGTTGGTCAATCTGGGACATCAGTCCGCCGCCCTTTTCTCTTCCGCCGGTTCCGCTGACGAATTGGAGCAGGCTGTGCAGCGTCGAACTGCGTGTTTGCGCCAGATCGAGATCGCTCTGGGCGTCGGCGATCTGAGCTTCCAGCGTCGTCTGCGCCCGGCCACGAGCCGAACCCAGCTTTCCCTTCAGCGAATTCAGCGCCTGTTGTTTCTGTTGGACGTTCGCGTCAATCTTCGACGCGAGCTGCGATAGATTTTGGTATTGCACTCCAGCGCCGGGCGAGGCTGTGTTGGCTGGCGATTCCTTTCCAATCGTCTGCGCTTCGGCTCTGGCAAACTCGAACGACAGGATGAGAACGTCATCCGCGATCTGACGATCGTTGTACACGAACAATACATCGCTCGGTTGGTCCGCGAGTTGTTCTTCAACGCTGAGATGGCGGTACCAATCGATCGCTTGGTTCAAGAAAGCGATCACCTGATGGGAATCGGGCGGCGACGTTGGAGAGTCAGCGGCGCTGAGCCCGAGGCACAGGCAAATCAAAAGGACGGCGACGGTCGAATTGCGCTTGCCGAAACTTCCCATCATTTTCCTTTCCGCAAGGACTGGAATCCAAGGCGCGTCAATTTAGATGCGCGTGCTGCTGCTGAAGCTCGTGGCCGGAATCTTAGAGGTTCAGCCAATGTGACTTCGGCGTCGGTCACAAGGAGGTGAAACAAAGAACAAAGGCACGAAAAGCCGTGTGAGGGTTAGTGCGATGCTCCGTAGGCGCTTGGGTCGTTTGCACTGGCCTGCACCAGAGCCTCCACCGACGGTGCGACACCCAAGAGAACGTCGGCTTGCGGGGCCTGCGCTTGGTTGATGATGACGAGTTGCGCGGCCTTCCACCCATCGGGCGCCGGCTCTTTGTTATCGATGTAGTTCAAAGCCTGGAGGCCGGACGCTCCGAGCAACGCGAGGTTACGCGAGATGGGCGCGAGTTCTCGCAATAGCGAATTGCCTTCGATTCTCACGCGCAATTGCCCGTCATTCTGTTGCCACGACGCGAACGTGTTGCGGAGTATTGACTCCGCTGTGGCGTCGGTGAATTTACTCGCGACAAATGCATTTACGGTTGCCGAGAAATCGCGCGCGGATTCGCTCTCGGGCGGTATCGCGTCAACCATTCGATTCAACGGTGTTTCGCTGGTTTCGATTTCGCCCGCTTTTATTGCCGCCTGTTCGCGGGTATGCAGGCTCGCGGGCTCGAGCAAATCTCCCAAAAGCCGAAGAGGCGCCATGTTGTCTGTGCCGGCGAGGCGGCCGAGCATGGCCGTGTAACTCGATCTGTGGGTCAATCCCAGAAATTCCAGCCGCCAACTCAGCGCATCGATTCGGCGGTACATTGAATCCACATCCTGCACCCGCTGCGGGGACCAGAGGCGCTCGGCGATGGCGGCCGTGCGCGGCCAGAGCCGCGAATCGATATTCTCCTCGCTCGCGAATTCAGCCCACATGCAAGCCTCGCCGCCGAGAATTAATTTCTGTTGGTCGGAAGTTAGCTTCGCGTCTGCATTCGACATCGGATCGACGGCGTAGTGCTGCGATGCGTGCCACATGCCGTCGAGATAATATCCGGACGACAAAAGTCCGCGATAACCTTGCTGGGCGGCTGCCGCGAGCGAATCCTGTCCGCGCCAGGATTGGATCACGATGTCTTTCGGCATGCCGGGACCCAGGATTTCATCCCAACCGATCATGAACTTGTGATGTTTGCTTACGATCTTCTGGACGCGCACCGTGAAATATTGCTGCAGCGCCGCGTCATCTTTTAAATCGTGTGCGCGCATGAATTCCTGAATCCCGGCGTTCGCGTCCCATTGCTTTCCGTTGACCTCATCGCCTCCAATATGGAAGTAACGATCGGGGAAGAGCGCAGTCATTTCCCCGATGAATTTATCGAGAAACTTATACGTTTCATCGCGCGTCGGATCCATCACCGGGTCGAAAATGCCCCACCTCCGCTCGATGGAATAAGGACCAGGCGCGCTGCCAAGTTCCGGATAGCCCACGAACCAGGACGTGCTGTGTCCCGGCATGTCGAATTCGGGGACGATGCGAATTCCGCGATCGCGTGCATATTCGATTAGTTCCCGAATCTGTGTTTGCGTGTAGTAAAGCCCATCCGAGCCCAGCTCCTGCAATTTCGGAAATACTTTGCTTTCCACGCGAAACCCCTGGTCGTCGGAGAGATGCAAGTGCAGAACATTCATTTTGACCGCTGCGAGACCATCGATGTTGCGCTTGAGGGCTTCGAACGAGATGAAGTGCCGGCTGACGTCCATGCTCAGGCCGCGCCAAGGAAATCGCGGCTTGTCTTCGATGTGCACGGCAGGCGCCGCGAATCCGTCTGGCGTGGCTTGCACTAATTGCAGAAATGTTTCGAATCCGTGCAGAATTCCCAAAGGGTTCGGCGCGTTCAGCTTCGCCCCGGAACTCGTTACATCCAGCGTGTAACTTTCATCCTCGTCCATGTCCTGTACGGGCAGACTCGCACGATCGGTATGCACAACCAGGACGGCGGAGGCGGCGTTTGGCGAATATTCCTTCAGCGGGATGCCCGTTTGCCTGGAAAGATTCCGGAGGAAGCGTTCCCCGGCGCGCTCCAGTCGCGCATCGGAATAACCGGTGAGCGAAATCGAGAAAGATTGCGTGATGGGAAGTTGTCCTGCGCCGGCTTGGATATCCGCCGGCCAGGGCACTACGGTGATTCGGGCCAGTTTCTGCTGGCCGCTCGAAAGCTCTGCGGTTTGCGATGGATGCGCCAACGCGATGCCCGAGAATAAGATCAAAAGTGCGAGCGGCAACGGCAAGGTCATGCGAAGCCGGCGCGGTCGGAGATAAGTGCTATAGCTCATTCGGCCGGCGCGTAGCATAACCCGATCCGTATGGGTGATACAAATTCTTTCGCTTCCTCGATAATCCCCGGCACCGCTAACTCGCCAATTGAATATTTTCGGTTGCCTCTGCTATAGAGCTGTGACATAACAGCGTGCGCATGACTGCCACCTCTTTAGCGAGAGAGCCTCGATCATGAAATTCACGCTGCTTGATTGGGCCGCGATCCTCGGCTACCTGGCGACCACGCTTCTTCTGGGCCTTTACTTCCGCCGCAAGTCCACCGGAACCACCGAGGATTATTTCGTCTCCGGGCGCAGCGTGTCGTGGTGGCTTGCGGGAACGTCAATGGTGGCCACGACTTTCGCGGCCGATATTCCGCTAGTAGTTGCGGGGCTGGTTTACACGCAGGGAATCGCGGGGAATTGGATTTGGTGGGCGTTTCTTTTTTCGGGAATGATGACGGTTTTTCTGTTCGCCCGCTTGTGGCGGCGCTCCGGCCTGATGACCGACGTGCAGTTCGCGGAGATGCGTTACGCCGGAAAGCCGGCGGCGTTTCTTCGCGGATTCCGCGCGATTTATCTGGGGCTGATGATGAACTGCCTGATCCTGGGCTGGGTCACCAAGGCCATGATCAGCATCGTCGGCACCACGATGGGCCCGACAATGGAGCAGTGGCCGGTGATGACCTGGGCATCGAGAGTGCTCACCAGCCTCATGGGTCCGGTATTTTCGGGAACCAACGGCCACGCGCTGATCGTCTGCATCTTTTTCCTGATCCCGTTCACCGGCATTTACGTTTCGCTGGGCGGCCTCTGGGGCGTGCTGTGGACGGATCTTTTCCAGTTCGTGCTGAAAATGGGAATCGTGATCGTGGTCGCCTATTATGCGGTCCACGCCGCCGGCGGAATGAGCCCGATGATTTCGAAGATCGAGGCGATGCGGCCGTCGAACGGCGGCTCCGACCCGTTCGCATTTCTCCCCGATTTTTCGCGCGGATTTTCAAGCGAGGCTCTCTGGACGCTGCCGGCTATTACTTTCGTGGTCTATCTTGGCATTCAGTGGTGGGCGTCCTGGTATCCGGGCGCGGAGCCGGGCGGCGGAGGCTACATTGCCCAGCGCATTTTCAGCGCGCGCGACGAACGCCAGGGCCTTCTTTCCGTGCTCTGGTTCAACATCGCCCACTACGCGCTTCGTCCCTGGCCGTGGATTTTCACCGGGCTCGCCGCAATCGTTCTCTATCCCGGCCTGAAGCATCCGGAAACCAGCTACATGCTGATCGTGAACGATCATGTCCCGCATGCGCTGCGGGGAATTATTCTTGCCGGCTTTCTTGCGGCTTTCATGTCCACCATCGCCACGCAATTGAATTGGGGAACGTCTTACCTGGTCGAGGACTTCTACCGTCGCTTCCTGGTCCGCCGCTCCACCGAGCGGCATTACGTTCGCATATCGCAGATCGTTACCTTGCTGCTGGTGGTTGCCACCGGATACGTTTCGGCGCATCTCGCGTCGATCGTTTCGGGCTGGAAAGCGGTTCTCGAGATTGGCGCGGGAACCGGGAGCGTTTACATTTTGCGGTGGTACTGGTGGCGAATCAACGCGTGGAGCGAAATTTCCGCGATGGCGGTGGCGCTGATAACAACGGTCGCGCTTCGATCGAGCAGCCTGTCGGTCTGGCTGCTGCACCGCCCGGAAATGTTCACGGGTTCCGGCGCCGTGGTGTTCGCCAAGACCGCGCTGGCAACGACCGTGATTACGTCGGTCGCATGGATAATCGTGACCTTCGCGACGAAACCGGAATCCGATGCTGTTCTCATGTCCTTTTACCGCAAGATTCGGCCGCAAGTGACCGGCTGGCGGCACGTGGCTGCGCGCGTGCCGGAGATTGCCGAAACGCACGATCTTGGGCGAAATCTGTGGTGCTGGATTCTTGGAACGGTGATGACCTACTGCGCTTTGTTTGGCGTCGGCAAGTTACTGCTGCTTCATTGGTGGCTCGGATCAAGCATATGCCTGCTCGGAATTTTCTGTGCGTGGCTGATGTGGCGCGAACTCGACCGAACCGCGGAGCCTGCAAACGCCGTCGATGCCCGCCCCGCCGGATAGCAACGATCCCGGGAATTTCGGCGCAGCGTCTCCACGTTTTAAGTCACAATCCTCGTCGACGACAATTCTCGTGCGACAAACTGTAAACAATCTCGTGCTTGGCGTGGACATCGGTGGCACCAAGGTCGCCGCCGGTATCGTTGATTCTGCTGGCGAGATATTGCGGAAGGTTCGCACGGGGATGGTCGCGCGGGGCACCGCCGAAGAGGGATTGCAAGCTGTGTTCGACGCGATCGACGGCGTTTTTCGCGGTCGCGGCGCCAGGAATGTTCGCGCGATCGGCGTGAGCGCTCCAGGCTGGGTTGATTCGAAGCGCGGCGTGATCACCGGTGCAACCAATGTTCCGTGCTGGCGCAATTTTCCGCTGGCCCGCGAGATCAAGCGCCGCTACAAACTTCCCACGA
>JANWJR010000086.1 GCA_025451835.1 Candidatus Acidiferrales bacterium
TTCGTCATGAATTCCAACTTCCGTTTCAGTGGTGCCAACAAGCAGCCGGCCCATCCACGGAATCGCGAACAACACGCGGCCGTCATCAGTTTTTGGAATGAGCAGCGCGTCGCTGCTAGACCAGATTTCGAGCGGCAGCAAGACATGCACGCCCTTGCTGAGGCGCATTCGCGGCGGAATGCCGGGGGCAGCCATCTCGCGCAGCGAGTCGGAAAACGGCCCGGTGGCGTTCACGAACGAGCGGGCGCGAATAATAAATTCGCGCCCCGAAATTGAATCATCGACGCGAGCCGCGATAATTTTACCGCTTGCATCCTTTTCGAATGCCGCGACGCGAGCGTAATTGAGAGCTTCCCCTCCCGCATGCCGGAAGGTCTGCACCAGAGCGATGTTGTATCGCGCGTCGTCGAATTGGCCGTCGGCGTAAACCACGGCGCCCACGAGATTACGCGAAGCGAGAGCGGGCAACCGACGGCAAGCTTCGTCACGCGAAACGAAGCGGCTCTTCTCGATGCCGGCATCGCCTGCGATCCAATCGTAAAGCTTCAGGCCTGCTTCGAAATATGCAACTTCACTCCAGCGCGAGCAGGGCGTGAGAAAGCGCCGGGTTCGAGTGAGGAACGGCGCGTTGCGGAGCATGTGGATTCTTTCACGGAGAGAACGCTTGAGGACGCGATACTGAACATAATCCAGTTTGCGGATGGCTTGCTCAAGATAGCGAACGCCGCCGTGAGCCATCTTGGTGGACGCGCTGGACGTGGCGGAGGCAAAGTCGCGGGCTTCGAGCAGCAGGGTGTTCAATCCACGAAGCCGTGCATCGAGCGCACATCCTGCGCCGGAAGCGCCGCCGCCGATCACGCATACGTGGAACGTTTGATTGATGATGCTTTGCAGGACCTCTTCGCGGGTCTTCATACCCGTCTCGAGGCGATTATTTCCTGGTTAGCGCGGCAGGCCGCTCTTCGGGAGCAGATCGGGGGGCGCCTTTGTGCGCCAGCGTGCAAGCCGTGTCGCGCCATTCGCGTCCCTCGCGTTGCAATAATTCGCGCGCGGCTTCAGGCCCCCACGAGCCCGCCGCATAGTTCGGGAAATCACGTGGCGGCAAAGCCTTCCACACATCGAGGATCGGCTGCACCACCGTCCACGCGGCCTCGACCATATCGGCGCGCTGGAAAAGCGTGGGATCGCCGAGCATGCAATCGTAAAGGAGCGTTTCATAACCGGTCGACGGAGTCGAGCCAAAATAATCGGAGTATTGAAAATCCATGTCGACCGCGCCAAGGCGCACCACCGGCCCCGGAACCTTCGCTTCGAAACTGAGGGAAATGCCTTCGTCGGGCTGGATGCTGATGACCAGCTCGTTCGGCGGAATCTTGTCCACCGAAGTCTTGCGGAAAAGAACGAACGGCGGCCGGCGGAAGCGAATCACGATCTGCGTCACGCGCTCGTGCAGTCTTTTGCCGGTGCGCAGGTAAAAAGGGACGCCGGCCCAGCGCCAGTTGTCGATATGCAATGCCAGCGCGACGAATGTCTCCGTATTCGAATCGGGCGCAACGCGCGGCTCGTGGCGATAGGCGGGAACGCGCTTGCCATCCATCGCGCCGTCGCCGTACTGGCCGCGAACGGCATGGTCCAAAACTTGCTCGGGATGCATGGGCTGGATGGCGCGCAAAATTTTGGTTTGTTCATCGTGAACCGCTTCGGCATCGAAGGAAATCGGCGGCTCCATGGCGGTGAGCGTGATGAGCTGAAAGATATGATTGGGCACCATGTCGCGCATCGCTCCCGCGCGGTCGTAATAATCGCCGCGAAGCTCGACTCCCAATTCTTCCGCTACGGTGACTTGAACGTGGTCCACGTAGCGGCGATTCCAGACTGGCTCGAAAATACCGTTGGCAAACCTGAACGCCAGGATGTTCTGAACGGTCTCCTTTCCGAGATAATGATCGATGCGATAGACCTGCTTTTCGTCGAGAACCTGGTTGATATCGTGGTTCAGCGCGACGGCGGATGCAAGGTCGTGGCCGAACGGCTTCTCGATGACCACGCGCTTCCAGGGCGGGGTTTTCTCCTGTTTTACCAAGCCCGCCGCACCCAACTGCTTCACGATCTCTGCAAAAAACGACGGGCTGGTGGCAAGGTAAAAAAGACGATTTCCCTGCGTGCTCTGTTCTTGGTCAACCTGCCCGAGGGTGCCGTCCAGATTCTTGTAAGTTTCCGGATCCTTAAAGTCTCCCGAGAGGTAATAAAGCCTCTTCGCGAACCATTCCCAGGACTGCGTGTCGAATCCGCCGGTTGCGAACTGGCGAATCTCCTGTGTGGTCATCTGGCGGAACAGTTCGGTGGAATACTCTTCACGAGACACGCCGACGATTGCAAACTGCTCCGGCAGGAGCTTGCCCTTCGCGAGATTGTACAAAGCGGGAATCAGCTTCCGCTTGGTCAAATCGCCGCCCGCGCCAAAAATTACCATGATGCAGGGGTCGCCGGGCTGGCCTAGCTTCTCTGGCGTGAGGGTCGCGGGGTCAAACGATTCCATGAAGTTCCTCCGAATTCGTGCGATTACGCCAGCGCCTTCTGAATCGCTTCCCGCAATTTTGCAAGACCAGCGGCCAAATCGCCGCCGAGATGGACGCGCAACGCCCGGCGATTGCGCTCGGCGAGAACCTGGAAATCGCCGCGCGCCTGCGCTGCTTTCACCACTCCGAAAGTATACTTCTGTCCCGGGACGGGTAAATCGGCAGGATCGTCGCACGTTAGCTGAAGGAACAATCCTGAATCGGGGCCGCCTTTGTAGGCCTGCCCGGTGGAATGCAGAAATCGCGGGCCAAAGCCGAGGCATGTGGCTACGTGCTTTTTGTCTCGAACCGCATGACGCAGAATCTGAAGCTGCGTTTCGTGCGCCTCGTTCATCTGGATGTATGCGAGCAGGGCGAAGTAGTCGCCGTCTTCCAGGCGATTCAGATGAGCGCGGAGAAAACTGGCGAGGGCGGGCTTATCGCCCGCACCTTGTTTCAACGCAGCGATATTCTTCTGGTCGGAGTAAAGCTTGATGCCATTCTCTTCGAAGAATGGCGACTCCGCCGGAAGCGAACCTGTCTTTTCGTATTGATCGGTGAGCTTGCGCGTTTCGAGCTTGCTGGCTTCCACGTCGGGCTGATTGAACGCGTCGATCGCGATCACCGATCCGGCAACCGCGGTCGCGATCTCCCATCGGAAGAATTCCTGACCGATATGATAGATGTCCGGCACGGAAATGCGGACGACGGGCTGGCCTGCCTTTTCGAGCGCGGCCACGCCAGCATCCTGCTTCGAATCGGGCCCGCTTTCGAGACGTAAATAAATAAATACGCGATCGCCGCCATAAACCTCAGGCGAACCGAGCGCCTCACGATCCACCGGTATCAGGCCCTTCCCCTCTTTGCCGGTGGATTCGGCGAGAAGCTGTTCGAGCCAGGCGCCGAGATCGGAAATTCCTGGGGAAGTGAAAATCGTCACTTTGTCGCGGCCGGCGCGCTGCAGCGTGCCAAGGATAGCCCCCAAAATAGCGCCTGGATTTTGACTGGCCGGCACCACCGAAGCGCACGATTGAACCATCTCTTCCACGGAGTCCAAGAACCGAGAAATGTCCACTCCCTGAATCGCCGCAGGAATCATTCCGAAATTCGAAAGCGCGGAATAGCGGCCGCCAATGCTGGGAAGCCCGAAGAAAATCTGGCGAAAGCCGTCCGATTCGGCCACTTTCTGAAGATGCGAACCCGGATCCGTGATGGCGATGAACCGCTTCCCCGCCTCGACCGCTCCCACAGCCTGTTTTACTTTCTCGAAGAAATATTGCTTGAAGATATTCGGCTCGAGCGTGCTTCCGGATTTGCTGGAGACGATGAAGATCGTCCTGTTGATGTCGATCTGGCTCTCGAGCGCGCGAATCTGCGCGGGATCGGTTGAATCGAGGATGTGAAACTGCGGATAGCCTTCGGTTTTGCCGAAGGTTTTTTCCATCACTTCAACGCAAAGGCTCGAGCCCCCCATGCCGAGGAGCACGGCGTGTGTGAATCCAGCGGTGCGAACGTCGTTCGCGATCTGCTGAAACTGATTGAGGTGAGAAACCTGATCGTCGGTGACGGTCAGCCAGCCGAGCCACTTGCTCTCGTCGGAATTGGTCCACAGGCTGGCATCGCGCGCCCACAATCGCTGCACTTTACCGGTTGACTCCCAATCATCGAGAGTGATTTTCACGGCCTGCGCGAGCTTGTCGGGTAGTTTGTACGCGAGATTTTTGTGGGCTGAAGGAGCCGCGTTGGTGACGTGCTTATCCACCGCGGCAAGAAGCTTGTCGAAAGCTTTCTCGAAAAGCTTCACGCCGTCTTCGGTGAGTTTGTCGGTCACCTGCTTCATCGAAATGCCGGTGCGCTCGAGCGATTCCATCGTATGGCGAGCCTCTTCAATATTTTCCTCGAGGCTGGCGCGCGGGCGGCCGTGGTCGCGGAATGCGTCGTAGGTGGCTGGAGGAATCGTGTCCACGGTGTCCGGACCGATCAACTCCTGGACGTACAGCACATCGCTATACGCTGGATTCTTCGTGCTGGTGCTGGCCCAGAGGACGCGTTGCGTCTGCGCGCCGCGAGCAGCGAGCGCCGACCAGCGCGGCCCGCTGAAGATTTTCTTGTAGCGCTGGTAAGTGAGTTTCGCGTTGGCAATGGCCACTTTGCCTTGCAGCGCGCGCAAGGCTGCCTGGTCGGAAGGAGATTTCGCGTTCTTGATGCGCTCCGCAAGATCGGCGTCGATCAGCACATCGATGCGGCTGACGAAAAAACTCGCAACGCTGGCCACCCGGCTGAGATCTCCGCCGAGCTTTCCCAATTCTTCAAGTCCGGCGATGTACGCTTCGGCGACACGCTCGTAGATTTCCTGTGCGAAAAGCAGTGTCACGTTGACGTTGATTCCCTCGCTGATAAGTTTCTGAATTGCGGGAATGCCTTCCGCAGTGCCCGGTACTTTAATCATTACGTTACCGCGATTGACGGTTTTCCAGAGGCGCCGGGCTTCTTCAATCGTTTCCTGCGTTTTATGCGCGAGGTAGGGAGAAACTTCCAGGCTTACGTAGCCGTCGCGCGCTTTCGTTTTTTCGTACACGGATCGAAACGCGTCGGCCGCATCCTGAATGTCGCGAACTTCAAGGCGTTCGAACATGCCTTTCGCGTCAAGGGTCTTGCCGCCCTGGAGCTCTTGAAGCGCCTGCGCGTAATCCGTGCTGCCCGTGATGGCCTTCTCGAAAATCGACGGATTCGACGTGACCCCTCGCAAACCGTCTTGCTCGATCATGCGCGCAAGCTCGCCGGTGGATATCAGATTGCGGCGAATGTAATCGAGCCAGACCGATTGCCCGAAGGCGTTCAGCCCTTTCAACTGGTTTGGCGTTGACGTTCCGGTACTTTTTGCGGGTGTGCTCATGATGCCCCTCATTCAAAAGAATAATCGCGAATTGCAGTCCATCACTTAAATTTACGGCGAACAAAACGTGCGGCGTTACTTTTTTCCGAGTTGCGCCTTCACCGCATTGGAGATGTTTTCAGGCGTGAACCCAAATCTCTTGTAGACATCCTTGGCCGGCGCGGACGCACCGAACGTGCGCATGCCGATCATCGCGCCGGTGGGGCCGATGAAGCGGTCCCAGCCCAGAGGCGAAGCCGCTTCCACCGCCACGCGAGCGGTGACGTTGGCCGGCAAAACGCTATCGCGGTATGCCTGATCCTGCTTTTCGAACAATTCCCAGGAAGGCATGCTGACGAGGCGAGTCGCAATCCCGTCCTTCGCGAGCTGCTCCTGCGCCTGAACGCAAAAACTGACTTCGCTGCCGGTGGACATCAGGATCGCTGCGGGCTTTCCGCCCGGTGCGTCCATCAGGACGTAGGCGCCCTTGGCAACGCCTGCGGCAGATGCATATTTTGTGCGGTCGAGCGTAGGAAGCGCCTGGCGCGTGAGGACCAGAGCCACGGGCGAGTGCTTGAACTGCATGATCACCTTCCACGCCTCGACTACTTCGTTCGCATCGGCCGGGCGCAGCACGATCATGTTTGGCGTGGCGCGCAACGTTGCGAGTTGCTCGACTGATTGATGCGTTGGGCCATCTTCGCCAAGTCCGATCGAATCGTGAGTGAAAACAAAGATCGTGGGAATCTCCATCAGCGCGCTTAAACGGATCGCGGGCTTGCAGTAATCGCTGAAAATCAAGAATGTCGAAGCGAAAGGCCTTAGTTTCGAGAGCGCCAGGCCGTTCGAAATCGCGCCCATGGCGTGCTCGCGGATGCCGAAGTGGAAATTGCGCCCGCCGTAATTTTCGGCCTCGAAATCCCCCGCGCCATCGGACGTCAAGCGAGTCTTCGTCGAGGGATATAAGTCGGCCGACCCTCCGATGAGCCAGGGCACATTCTTGGCGATCGCATTCAACACTTTGCCGCCCGAATCTCGCGTGGCCAGTCCCTTCGCGTCAGCCGGAAACGACGGCAGGTCCTTGTCCCAACCCGCGGGAAGCTCGCGATACTGCATCTGCCGTAGACTTTCGGCTAATTCCGGATATTTCGATTTGTAGTCGTTGAACTTTGCCGTCCACTCATCGTGAGCTGCTTTCCCGCGCTCGCCGATATTTGTGCGGAAGTCATCATAGACACCGTCCGGGACCAGAAACTTCGCGTCTTCCGGCCAGCCGTAAAATCGCTTCGCGAGGCGCACTTCATCTTCGCCGAGCGCCTCGCCGTGCGCTTCCTTGGTGTCTTGCCGGTGCGGCGCGCCGTAACCGATGTGGCTTCTCACGATAATGAGCGTGGGGCGGTCCTTTGCACTTTGAAACGCGTTGAGCGAGCGCGTCATCGCTTCGAGGTCGTTCGCATCTTCAACACGCTCGACGTGCCAGCCATATCCCTTGAACCGCGTGGCAACGTCCTCGGTAAACGCGAGGCCGGTGTCGCCTTCGATGGTGATTTTGTTGTCGTCGTAAATCCAGCACAGGTTTGAGAGCTTGAAGTGGCCCGCGAGAGAGGCTGCCTCGCTCGACACGCCTTCCATCAAATCGCCATCGCTGCACAGGGCGTAAATGTTGTAATTAAAAAGCTCGACCTCCGCTCGATTGAAATGCTTTTCGAGCCAGCGTTCGGCCATCGCGAAACCGACGCTAATGCCTACGCCCTGGCCGAGCGGCCCGGTGGTGGTTTCGACGCCCGACGTGTGCCGGTACTCGGGATGTCCGGGGCACTTGCTATCGAGTTGGCGGAAGCGCTTGATGTCTTCGAGTTTCACCGCAAGCTCGTCCATAATTTTGTAATCGGGGCTTACGGCTTTCACCTGCGCTAGATGAAGAAGCGAATAGAGCAACATCGACGCGTGGCCGTTGGAGAGCACGAAGCGATCGCGATTGCGCCACGTGGGATCGTTTGGATCGTATCGCAGGAAGCGCTGCCAGATGCAATACGCCACCGGCGCAAGGGCCATCGGCGTGCCGGGATGACCCGAGTTCGCCTGCTGGACGGCATCCATGGAGAGCGTTCGAACGGTATTGATCGAAAGTTGTGTGACCTGGTTTTTCGTCACCGAGTTGCCCGTCGTAGTGGTCTTCGTAGTAGCCATGATTGCAATGCCCCCTGGCGGTTGATCGCCGCGCTTAAACCGCCCTTAACGGGCGCTCTATAGTGTCTCTAGTGTTAGATGGGAATAACCGGTTCGCCGGTGCAGGAGTTCAACCGCAACGTTAAGCGTATTCCCCGCCTGGCACTTCGCACAAGCAGCGACATTTTACTCCAGCGGATTGACGATTTGCGCAAACTTCTAAAGAAGAAGGCCGCGTTTCTTTCTGAGATCGAGACGATAAGGCGTCTGGAACTGGCAGGAGAGGCTGCAACGCCGGACTCTTTACATCGCAGAAAGGAAATGCCAAGCTGCGTGCTTGGCATTTCGCAATACCGTCCAGTCCATGAAACCCACAAAACTCTTTACTCCGCGCGAGGCAGCCCAGGTTCTGGGAATCAGCTATCCAACCCTTAAGCAATGGATCTACAAAGGCAAAATTCGCACGGCCAAGACTGCGGGGGGCCATCATCGCGTCCCGGAAAAAGAAATCGATAAGTTCCTCTATCACTCTTCAGCACGCGGAGATGTTCGCGAGCGAAGGAATAATTTCCGGAGAATCAGTGGCCGCAATCAGTTGGTAGGCCGCGTGACCGGCATCAAGATCAGCGGGCTGATGGCGCAGGTGACGCTCTCGATCGGCGGGCAGCACATCACGTCGATTATCACCGCCGATGCGGTGCGCGAGATGCGCTTGAAAACGGGAGACACGGCCGCAGCCCTGATAAAATCCACCGAAGTGATGATCATTCGCGGGTAAACCAATTTTCGCGGCAACCTTGCCGCGCGGCGCCACCTCTCCCGCTTTTACGAGTTCCCTTCCACACGTAGCTACAATTGGGTTATATCGGCTTGCCATATCGTTTTTATTCGTATATATTCGTCATGAAAACCTGGAGGATGCCTTTCCTGTTTTCCCTGAGATTTAATTTTCGCTGATTGTGAGGACGCTTCGTGAGATCGCGCCACATCCTGGTGTTCGCAATGGCCTTCCTGGGCATGTTTCTGCCCGTCCACGCACAGAGCACTGCG
The DNA here is from genome assembly GCA_025451835.1 of Candidatus Acidiferrales bacterium. Taxonomy (GTDB): domain Bacteria; phylum Acidobacteriota; class Terriglobia; order Acidiferrales; family UBA7541; genus Palsa-295. The sequence goes on from JANWJR010000086.1 coordinate 8,653, forward strand.
GAAACCTTCAGCCAATCCAATTTGACTGATTCCGCGCCGGCGGCACAGGCATCCTCCGGTGGCGATTTGTTTGATTCCTGGTTCAGCATGGTCTCAAAAACACAGGCGGAGCAGCCGCACTGGATCACGCCGCTGGCCACCACAACTCCGCGTCTCGAGCAGGAATTCCGTTACGACATCGACTGGCAGCCGAACAGTGAAGGCGTGACCACTGAAAGCTACGGCGGAGCGAAGGGGCTCGAAATAATTCCGCAGGAGCACGTCGAGGTCATTCTCACGGTCCCCCCGCCGTTTGTGGTCCATAACAATCCGGCGGTGCGAGACGGATTCGGCGATTGGGGATTTCTAGTGAAGTACCGCATTCTTGCGTCCAACGAGGAGCATGGAAACTACATTTTCACCGCCTTTTTTCAGGCCACGCTCCCTACCGGCCAGTACAAGAACGGAGCCACGAACGCAGTCCTCACTCCTACGATCGCTTACGGAAAGGGATTCGGAAATTTCGACGTGCAAGGAACGTTTGGCGTGAGCCTGCCCACCGGCAATGAAAGCGCAATCGGAAGAACCTACCCGTGGAATAACGCGTTCCAATACCGGATCTACAAGAAGCTCTGGCCGGAAGTCGAAATGAACTACACGCACTTTCAGGATGGCGCACACAATGGAAAAACGCAGGTCTTCATAACGCCCGGATTGCTTATCGGCAGATTGCACTTATGGAAGAGCGTGGGATTCACATTTGGCGGCGGCTTCCAAATCGCGGCCACTCATTTCCACGCCACGAATCACGACAGAATCCTCTCGGTACGATTTCCCTTCTAGCAGAACGCTGCCCGCTGTTCGTCCTTCGCCGGCAAAAAAGATACGTTCGATCGCGCGGAACGGGAAGTACAAAAATGGGCTTGCGGGAGATAGGGTGGCGAGAACACGGCCCAGCACGTTCCGCGAAAGCGACTCCATGTCAATGTGGCGCTGTTTGCGATGGATTCTCGAGACCCTTCCCAGAAACTCCGCGCGGTTGACAGGTGCGTCCTCGCGAGCTACGGCATCGCCCTTCGTTACTGCGAGCAATCTGGTTTCGCCGCCAAGCTCCGCGGAAACCAGCCGGATAACACGATGAACGAGCAATCGTCCATTTCTCTCGAATAGAATTACGTTGCCGAGAGAGATTCGTTCGAAATCCCAACGACGCACGAAAACGATGTCCAGGGGGCGGATCCATGGATACATGCTTCTGCCCGAGATGCGAAGCGTTGCCGATCCGCGCGCCCGAATCCTTTCCGCAACGGAGCGGACGCCTGTATCGGCGCTCGGCTGGGCGGATTCGGATTCGGCTAGTGCGGGGGAGACTGCTGTGCCGGGACTCATCGGGGGTTCAGTTCCAGGTCTTCGGACGCAACCTGCCGCCTAACATACGGGATGTGCGCCACCGCGAGACTGCTTGGCTGTCGCGCGGCTGGCAGTGCCGTCTGAATGTTCAATCAGAAATCCTCATGGTCCGCGCCGTACAAGTTCTGGATGCGGCGAGGCATTGTTGCGGAGCGGTGTAACGCGGTCAACAGCGATAAGCGGAGGTGTGTCGTTCTCGTGACTACAACTGAAAAACCATCGAATCCTGGCTTTGGAAATATTATTGAGGGGACCGACTTATCCAGCCGTACTTGCGCAGCAGCCGCAGCGGACGCAAAGCAAGATAGAAAGGAGAGAGCGATGCAGGCAATCGAATCATTTCCCAGTCCTCTTCCGCCGGAACCACGGCAAGGCGCATGGCATAACGAAGGCCGGTGAAATGGCCGCGCACCATGCGGCTCCGAAATCGAAATCTGCCGGCGGCGCTGAGGGGAGCCAAACCGCGACTGAGAGTTCGCAGTGATACCTGCGAAGCCACAGATGCGGCAACTTTATCCCGGCGAATCCGGTCGCTCACCTGCGCGGGCAAGGGCGCGCCGTGAAGCTCCCCCGCGAGCGACAGACCCACACAAAGCATCCGGGTCGCGGCAATCGCTTCGCTTCGGGCAAAGACTTCCTCCCAAACCAGGGAATGGGCCTGGATCAATTCGGAAATGTCCGCGACCCACGAGAGCCGCTCCCAGAAATCCTTGGCGCCATGAATGCAGAGAAGAATCAATGTGTCTTCAGGGGAGAAACACACTATGCCGGTTCCGGCGAACTCCACTTGCTCGAGGCGCGTTGCAAAATCGTCAATGTCGGCGCGTCGCGGGAAATGTCTGAAAGTTCGCTCGGTGTGAAGTTCGACCATTGTTCGGCGCGAATCGTCACGGTAGTTGTACTCGCCCGGCACCATGGAAGAATTTCCGCCGTTTGCAAGAATCCAGGGAAATCGTGCCTGATATCCGAGGGCCAGCATGATCGCATTGGCCTTGGGCATGTCGCTCTGGCGGAGAATGATGTCCAGGTCGTCGAAGTCGCGCAGAGTAACATCGCCATATGCCTGGATCGCCAAAACAGGGCCTTTGTAGGGAATGGCCTGTATCCCCGCTGATTCGAACTGCGCGAGAATTTTTGTAAGTTGGGAGGCTAGAAACAAGCATCGAACCACATTCGTCCGCCGGGCGCTTTTCAGCCACTCCATATGAACGGAAGGAACGGAATCGGGCGCGACGGCCCGGAGTTGTTTCTCGAGAAGCGGAACGATTGAATTTTCGGCGGCTTGGGCGAGCAGGTACTCCCAATCGAGCGGTTGCGAGAGAAGTTCGCGAATCTGGGCGGCTGATGACGAATCCATGCGCGTCCGGGCGCAGGCCACAAGCAGGCGCTTTTCCGCGCACGCGGCATCCAGCTGAGAA
>JANWJR010000087.1 GCA_025451835.1 Candidatus Acidiferrales bacterium
CCGCGCTGCGCGCGGCGCGCGCCGAATGCCGACCGAGTTCCGTGCTCGATAAACCCGGCGGTAGTGCGACGCACATCACCAGCGCAGCCAACATCATGGGGCGGCGAAACGCACGCCATTTTTCGCGGAGCATCATAGCGATTAAGGCGACCGAGCCGATCGGTCCGGGCCACCGCGCAAGCCGAGGCGCCGCGGCCCGCACCATTCTCGCAAACCCGCGCCGCACGATTCCAGTGAAACCGTTGCGAATTCATTTCCAATCGGGAGCGTGGACACGACCGGGCTGGTCGCCCGATCTGATCTTTGGCAGGGGGGCGCTCCTTGCTGCACCCTCTTTATCGTTCGCAGGCGGACGAATAGCAGTGGCCCTACAGTTCGTGAATTCCGCACACGGCGGAAGCCCCGATCGAGGGCGTTAAAGCCGCGAAGTGATTACGATGCCGTCCGGTCCGCTGCCATTCGACGAAAACGGCGAGCCGGGCAGCGGGGTGAGCGCGCCGGTCATTGCATTCACCGAAAATGCCGAAATGCTGTTATCGAGCTTGTTGACCACGTACACGAATTTTCCTGCCGGATCGAGCGCCACTCCAAAAGGATGCTGGCCTGTGGCAACGGGAGAAGCGACTGGGGAGAGCGCGCCGTTATCGATGCTGAACGCGGAAAGCGTGTTCGCGCCCACATCGGCCACGTAGGCGAACTTCGACGTCGGATGGACCGCGACGCGCAGCGGATTTACGTGGCACGTGGACGAGCAGTTCAACGCTGGTGCGGGCAACGCCGACACCTCCGTCAGCGTTCCATTCAGCGGATCGATGTTGAACGGAGACACCGTGTCGTTCATGTGATTGCCGACGTAGAGGAACTTTCCGTTGGGATCGGCGGCGACTCCGATGGGCGTACTGCCGGTGGCAAACGGCGAGCCGTTGATCGGCGTCAGCATCCCCGATTGCGTATCAATGGAAAATGCCGAGACGGTGTTGGCGCTTAGGTTGGTGATGTACAGAAATTTTCCGAGCGCGTCGGTGGCCGCGCCGATCGGGGACGGCCCTCCCGCGAACGGCGACCCCGCCACGGCGGAAAGCGCGCCCGTCGCCGGATCGATTTGAAAACCGGAAATCTGGTTGCTGCCGCTGTCGGCGACGAATAGCAGGTTCGCGCTCGAAACGATCGCGATTCCCCTGGGTGATCCGCCGGTTGCAAACGGCGAACCCGGCGCGGGAGTGAGCGCGCCCGTCGCGCCGTCGATTGCAAATGCTGAAATATTGCTCGAATTCGAGTTTGCGACGAACAGGAATTTGCCGGCTGCGTCGGCAGCCATGAATTCGGGAGCGCTGCCCGAATTAAACGGGCTGCCGGTTACGGAAAACAACATCCCGGAATTGGGATCGATCTCGAACGCGGAAACCGTGTTCGAATTGGTGTTCGCTACAAACGCAAAGTCGGGATGATTGATTTGTGGCGCGGGCATGGTCATTGTCGCCATACCCATGCCGCAACCTGCCAGCGCGATTCCAATTGCCAGCATTGCTGCCAGCGCCGTTCGTTTTGCCATCCGTGCTGCGAAAATAGTTTTCATGTCCAGCCTTTTTCGCCCAGCCTCTTTCGTCCAGAGTTCGGGACGAGACGACTTATTCCGCTGGGGGGGACGCTTCAGCCGGCGAACGGTCCCGAAGGATTTCTTGATTCCTGACGAGAGTTGTAAGAACGAACGAGAACGGAACTAGGAGCGCGAGAGACTCTCTACTCGCAGAGCCGGTTGCCACCCCAAATTAAGTCGCTGGAAATTTCGATGCGGAAGGGGAAGAAAAAGATGCTGCATCCGTAAAATGGCATGATTCGCGTCCGTCGCTCAACTCACGTGCGACCGCCCCGATGGGGTTATTCGGGTGCAAATCGGGCATGATTCGCCTGATATCGGACGCCCCAAGCGCAGGCGGCGGCGCGGGAGCGCCGAGTTCACTTTTTTCTGCGTGTCACCCTTCGGGCAGAAATTTGCGATGCCTTGCTATTCGGGATACTCGGAACAAAACCGCGACTCACAGCGTATAGTATGCTGAAGCTCGGAGGCGCGAGAGACCATGCTAACCTTTATCTTGTGGTGTATTTTGTTTCTGCTGTGTTGGCCGCTGGCTCTGCTGGCTCTGGCGCTCTACCCGATCGTTTGGCTTCTGCTGCTTCCCTTCCGGCTTGTGGGCATTGCTGTGGGCGGAGCGCTTGAGCTGGTAAGCGCGATCATTTTTCTCCCCGCGCGGCTCTTGCGTGGCCCGCGCCCCCGAAGCGCGTGACAGCGATTCACCGCGCGCTCAACCGGCGTTGGGACCCCAGAACGACCGCACTCCACGCTGCGATGCCAGGCTGAAGCCTGCGCCGCAAAAAATCATCATTTCCGGACGCCAAATAAAAATGAAAATTCGTGATTGACGCGGAGCCCGCTGTCGGCCGCAAGATAAGTCCCACAAACATGAATCGCACAGACATGCCAACGCTTGACACGCAAGTCCTGATCGCCGGGGCCGGGCCCACCGGCTTGGTGCTCGCCCTGTGGCTCACGAAGTTCGGAATCAAGGTGCGGATCGTCGACAAGACCGCCGAAGCAGCGCCTTATTCCCGGGCCCTGGGCGTGCAGGCGCGCACTTTGGAGTTCTATCAGCAGGCAGGAATTGCCGGCGAGGTCGTTCGCGGCGGGATGCAGATACGAGGAATAAATCTCTGGGTAAGCGGTGCCCGGGCCGCGCACGTGTCCTTCGAGAGTCAGCTTGAGGGGCTTACTCCCTTCCCCTTCATTCTCGCTTTCGCACAGGACGCCCACGAGCGATTCCTGATCGAGCAACTGGACGCAGCGGGAGTGAAAGTGGAGCGCCAGACCACACTCATGCGTTTCGACCAGCAACACGACAGCGTGATGGCGACGCTGAAACGGGCCGACGGCTCCGAGGATATCTGCCGTGCGGCGTATCTGGCGGGTTGCGATGGCGCGCATTCGATTGTGCGCGAATCGATGAAGAGCGGCTTTCCGGGCGGAACCTATACGCATCTATTTTACGTCGCCGACGTCGAAGCATCCGGGCCGGTCACGAACGACGAGGCGCATGTTGACCTCGATGCAGCCGATCTTCTGGCGGTCTTTCCGATGAAGGGAAAAGGCCATGTGCGCCTGGTGGGGACCATGCGCGAGGAACCAGGACGAAGGGATGCCGAGCTTACTTTTGATGATGTAAGCGATCGTGGGATCAATCAACTGAAGCTCACAATCTCGAAAGTGAATTGGTTTTCGACCTATCGCGTGCATCACCGCGTGGCCGACAATTTCCGGAAAGAGCGAGCATTCCTGCTGGGAGATGCGGCCCACATTCATAGCCCGGTCGGCGCCCAGGGAATGAATACCGGCATAGGCGACGCCGTAAACCTGGCGTGGAAGCTCGCCGCCGTCCTGAATGGCGCCGCCGCGGAGAATCTGCTCGATAGTTACGAGCTAGAGCGCATCGGCTTCGCGCGCCGGCTGGTTGCGACGACCGACCGCGTCTTTACCGTGGGCACGAAACCCGGCTTCATCGCCGCACAGTTCCGCACCAAGGTTTTTCCTTTGCTGGCATTGATACTGTGGCGCATGCCGCTGACAAGCCGCTTTTTGTTCCGCACCGTGTCGCAGATTGGCGTGAACTATCGCGGGAGCCCGCTGAGCGACGGTGCGGCCGGCTCCATTCGCGGAGGAGATCGCCTCCCCTGGGTTCAGAATGCCGCAAGCGAGAGCGCCGGAACCGATAATTTCGCGCCGCTTGCAGCAATGGCGTGGCAGGTCCACGTTTATGGCGAACCGCGGAGCGGCATGGCGGAAGCGTGTGCCGGACTCGGCGTTCCGATTCATATTTTCGCGTGGAGGTCAGAAATGAGACGGTCGGATCTTACGCGTGGAGCGCTTTATCTGGTTCGTCCAGACGGCTACGTCGCGTTGGCCGATGCTTCCGGCGACCCTAAGCGGTTGGAGGAATATTTCATGAAACGCGGCTTGTCGGCGCGCTCGTCGGAAATCGCGACATGACGGTCGGCACCCCGGCCATTGCCCCGGTCATTGCCCCGGTCATTGCAGCAGGATGATGCTGCAGAGGCAGACTTTCAGTTCATCGGGGAGATCGTCGCGCAGGGCAACTAAAATTTTACGATATAGAAATTTCGGCCGGCGAAAGCGTCCAATCACCTCATCGCCGCGGCGGATTATCCCGGCGCTGGTCGGCGACCATCCTCCGGTGCGAATCGCAATAATCTGCCGCTGGAAGTTCATTTCGTAATTGATGGGCGGCCGAGCATTCTTGCGCAGGACTTCAGCAATCACGCGGCTCTCGTTGCGGATCACGATCGACACCCGCGAGGCTCCGCCGACTCTCCCGGCATACGCCGAGCCGCCAATCGCTCCGCCCTGAATGAACAGCGTCGCCTTTCGTCCTCCGTACTCGATGTCCGAGCGCTTCATCGTGTAGCCGAGGTAGCGTCCGAGCTCCTGCCGCTGGTCGTCTTGAAAAACGTACTCAGCGACCTTCATGCGGCTGGTCGGAACGATCCGGTAAAGACGCAGGCCTTCACCGCCGCCGGCATCGAAGCCGCTGTCGCGCCATTCGTCGCCCGCGCTTTTTTCGGTGTCGCGCCGCTCCCAGCGCGATTGCAAAACGCCGAACGCAATGGCAGCCCCGAAAATTGCCACGATCAGCAGGATTAAAATTACGAGTCCGCTCGATCCCATCGCGTTCATCCTCCGCGGAAATATAAGCGATAGAAGAGAGATTCTTCGGGCCACAAACCAGCGCTCAGAATGACGATCGCAATCCTGCTAACCGATTTGACCATTCGTATTCTTAATGAGCGGAGATGTAGCCCGGGCCGCGTAAGACTTTGCCGGGCAGGGCGCGCGTCATTTTGCCGTCCTCGATCACCGGCACGCCATTCACGAGGACATAATCCATTCCGACGGAAAGCTGGTTGGGCTTTTCGTAGGTCGCAACATCGCGCACCTTCGCCGGATCGAACACCACGACGTCCGCCCACATGCCCTTTTTCAGCACGCCGCGATCGGTGAGCCGCACGCGCTGCGCCGCTAGCGCAGTGAATTTGCGGATGGCATCCGGCAGCGTCATCAGGTGCTGTTCTTGCACGTATTTGTGCAGGATGCGCGGAAAAGTTCCGTAAGCGCGCGGATGCGGATGATCCTGCCCGAGTAGGCCTTCGGGCGAAGTGCCTTCCGAATCATTGTCACTCGATACCCACGGCTGCTTGAGCGCCAGCTCGACGTCCGATTCCTGCATCCCGAAGACGGCAACCTCTGTGTAGGCGGCGTCCTTGATGAGCAGGTCGCAAATCGTGTCGATGGGAGTTTCGTTCCAGGATTTCGCGATCTCGGCGACATTCTTGCCAAGCAGCCGAGCGAGTTGCGGGTTCTGCACGGACGTGATCGAAATGGCTTCCGGTCCGGGAATTTCGTCCCACTCGTTGTCCCACTTTTCGGACGGCGTTTCCATATCCTTGCGGATGCGCGTGCGGGTAGCGGGATCTTTCAGGCGTTCGAGCAGTTTTGCGTCGCCGCCATCGTGCGCCCACGGCGGAATGAATGCGGAAAGCGAATTGCTCCACGCGCTGTAGGCGTAGGTATCCGCGGCGATGTCCACGCCTTCCGCGCGCTGCTTATCGATGAACGCCACCACTTGCGGCATCTTGCCCCAGTTCTTTTTTCCGGCGGTTTTGATATGCCATATTTCCACCGGCACGCGAGCCTCGCGCCCGATACGCGCCGTTTCTTCGAGCGCCGCGAAAATCCCGTCACCTTCGCTGCGCATGTGCGTGGCGTAAATTCCCCCGAATTTCGAGGCTACGCTTGCCAGCGCAATCAATTCATCCGTGGAGGCGTAGGGCGCGGGCGCATATTCGAGCGAAGTCGAAACGCCCATCGCGCCTTCCTGCATGGCTTGCCCCACCAGCGATTTCATGCGGTCGAGTTCGGCGGGGGTGGCAGCGCGGTCTGCGTCGCCAATCACCACGCGGCGCACTTGCGTTGCGCCAACGTAGCTGGCGAGATTGATGCCGATTCCCTGCCGCTCGAGCCGCGCAAAATATTGGTTGAAAGTTTTCCAGTCCGGCGTCAGG
>JANWJR010000088.1 GCA_025451835.1 Candidatus Acidiferrales bacterium
CGGCGAACTCCGGGTGATTGTCCACAATCGAATTGCTCAGTAATCCCTCGTCGTTTCCCCTCCGGCGAAAATAAAGCGTTGACGTGTAATCCACGGCTCGCACGGCGGCGACTCCGGCGAACAGCAAATCGTTCTCGCGATCCCAGAAGTTGTGACTATAAGCCAAAATCGCGGTGTGGTCGTCAAAAGGAGCGCAGGCTTCCCTGCCGAAGCGGTAGGCCAGGCTGGCGGAATATTGGAACGCCCCGTTCGAGGACGCCGAAATTGGAGCGGCCAGTGGCGGAGTGCGAGCTGCGTACCAGATCGTTGCATACCCCACGTCGTAGCGCATCATCCAGCGATGCGACATGTAGTATTCGAAAATACCGCCGACTTCCAGAACGGGCGACGTGGTTTGCGCTCCCAGTTCCGATATCTGTCCCGAATTAAAATTGAAGCCGCCGAAAACGTCCGAATAGCGCAGGAAGCCGGGGCGAACCTTCGCGAACATGCCGAGCTTTCGCCAGCGCTTTCCGTACTTCGCGCCAAGTAGCCCTTCGGTAGCGCGCCCGCCGGTGTAGAGTCCGCGCGAGACAGTCGAGAAGGGCGAAGTGGTAATCTCGGCGTCGAGACCGAAGTGACTCCCGATGTTCCACGTGAAGCGTCCGCCAAGCTGCAAGCGATTGGACTCTTCGACAAGAGTTTCGTGGGCGTAATCGATCACCGCACCCGCTTCGAAGCGAGGAGGGCCTTGCTGCGCGCGCGCTGGGAACGCCAGAGACCCGGCAAGGAGAGCCAGGAAGGCCGCAACCCGCGCTCGCGCGGTCATTGTGGCGGCCGGCCGCATGCGCGGCGGGAGGGAGAGTATCTGGGGCTTCTGGCAAGGCAGGTCATCACGGCGGTCAGTATAGTAACACTAGAGTTACGTTTATCTGGAGTTATCGGCAAGGGGCTTTGACGCGAAGCGGGCGTACCTTTGCGGCGGACAAAAAATGAGGTCGCGCGACTAAGTCTCCAGTGCCTTATGGATTTGTTCGTCCGGGATGGCGCCTTCGCGGACTATGGACCAGCGGTCGCCGTCGATCCGAACGATCGTGGAGGCGAGGACTGCGCCTGTATCGCCCGCATCGAGAATGAGCGGGAGACGGTCGCCAAGCTGTTTGACGATTTGCGATGCATTCGTGCAGGAAGGAAATCCGGAAAGATTGGCGCTGGTGCCCGTGATTGGAGCGCCGACGGAATCGATCAGCGCAGTAACGATACGAGAATTGGCCCAACGAAGCGCGACGCGCCCTGTGTTACCGGTAACCTTGAGCGGAAGGCGGTGGGTGGCCTCAACTACGATCGTGAGCGCGCCGGGCCAGAATTTATGCGCCAAGGTGAGAAATCCGTCGGGCACATCCCGGACTAAGGTGACGGCCTTCTCGACCGAATCTACCAAAATGGGCAAAGCTTTCGTTTCGGGGCGCCCCTTACACTGAAAGACTGCTTCGATCGCGGAGAGGTTAAAGGGATCGGCGGAAAGGGCGTAAAACGTGTCGGTGGGCACGCCAACGACACGGCCGCGCTTGATGAAGCCGGCAGCGTAGTCGATGATATGCTGCTCAGGAAAACCTTCAGAAATCCTTTGAATTTCGGCCGGCATTTGCGCTCGCGGGCGTCCTGCCCCAGATTTGAACACGCAAACTATCACAGCCGGAAGGGGTTAGCAAGACGAAGCAAGAATCGGTGTCTTGGCTTCATAATTGTGCGATCCCTCCGTCGATTCAAGAACAAATCGAAGTCGCTGACGGTTTCTCGCACGTGTTCTGACGGAATGACCGCGACACGAGATGCAGCTAAGGTTTACGGAAACCCAGGCTGGATGCTAGGCTTGCGCAATGAGATCGCGATTCTCCCCGTCGGAACGTACTAAGAGCCTCGGGATTCCGATCGGCCGCTCAAGCGATGCTGGGCCGGACGCGATCACCAGCCGGGACAACAAATGGCTGAAGATGTTTCGGGCGGCGCTGCGGGGCACGGGACCGACCGCAGGCGAACTGATCGGGATTGAAGGGACGAAACTCGTCGAGGAGGCGCTGTCGTCAGCGCTCGAAGTCGAGGCTCTGCTTGTGAGCGAGACAGGCGAGAATCAGGTCGAACGAATCCTGCGCGCGGCGGCTGGGAGCGAAACCGGAATTGCCCGCTCGCGCATCTTACGTACGACGGACAAGTTGTTTGCAGGCGTCGCTGGCACGGAGGCACCGCAAGGCGTGGCGGCGTTGCTGCGCCCTCCTGATTGGGCTCTGGACGACGTTCTGCGCGGGCGTGCAACGGCCGATGGCGTTCACAGGGCCGACTCAGCGCTGGCCGTTGTTCTGGTAGGCGTGCAAGATCCGGGCAATGTAGGCACGATCGTGCGCTCGGCGGAGGCATTCGGCGCGACAGGAGCGATTGCGACGCGCGGGACCGCGGATCCATGGTCGCCAAAGGCTATACGGGCCTCGGCTGGATCAGCGCTGCGGTTACCTCTGCTGCACTCGATGGCGACGCCGGTGGTGCTGGCACAACTGAAAATAGCGGGCGTGAAAGTCTATGCGGCGAGTTCACATGTCGCACAACCGTCGTCTGAATCTGGTGTGGGCGCAGACTTGTGCGAGTCGTGCGCGATATTTATCGGCAACGAGGGCGCAGGATTGCCGAGCGAAGTGCTACACGCAGCCGATGCGCTGATTGCGATTCCGATGAGCGAGGCGGTGGAGTCGCTGAATGCGGGCGTGGCGGCGTCGGTGGTGTTGTATGAGGCCGCCAGGCAGAGGAAGCGCGCGAGCAACTGCGAATGAGCGCGATCGCGTCTGGTCTCAGGAAAAGTTCAGGTTATTCGGCGAAAAGCTAACCAATGGGATTGTTTCGCACAATTGAAGCGGAAGACGAACCGCTGGCCGGGAGGCCGCTGGCGGATCGGATGCGTCCGCAGACGCTCGATGAATTTGTGGGGCAAGAGGAACTGCTCGGGCCCGGCAAACCTCTGCGAACGCAGATCGAGCGCGACGAATTGGGCTCGATGCTTTTGTGGGGACCGCCGGGGTGCGGGAAGACGACGCTTGCGCGAATCATCGCCAGGAAAACGCGCTCGGAATTCGTTCCCTTCTCCGCCGTGCTCAGCGGGATCAAAGAAATCAAGGAAGTGATGGCCAAAGCTCAAGCCGCGCGGCGCTACGGCCGGCGAACCATTGTCTTCGTGGATGAGGTACACCGCTTCAATCGCGCGCAGCAAGACGCATTTTTGCCCCACGTGGAGGCCGGAAACATCCTGTTGATTGGCGCAACCACGGAAAACCCGTCATTCGAAATGATCGCGGCGCTGCTTTCGCGCATGAAGGTGTACGTGCTGCACGCGCATACGCAGGAGCAGGTCGTGCTGTTGCTGCGCCGGGCGCTGGCCGATGCGGAGCGAGGCCTGGGAAACGAGCTCGTGGAAATCAGCGACGAAATTCTCGAGCGAATCGCGATTGTCGCCAATGGCGACGCGCGCGCGGGCTATAACACACTCGAAGCGCTGGCGCTGGGGACGGAGCCGGACACGCAGGGACGGCGAATCGTGTCTCGGGAGCGGCTGGAAGACGTGCTGCAAAAGCGCCTGCTGCCCTACGACAAATCGGGCGAAGAGCACTACAACCTGATTTCGGCACTCCACAAGTCGGTGCGAAATTCCGATCCCGATGCCGCTCTTTATTGGCTCGCGCGGATGCTCGAATCAGGCGAGGATCCGCTGTATATCGCACGACGCATGGTGCGAATGGCGAGCGAGGATATCGGTCTTGCGGAACCTGGCGCGCTGGCGGTAACGATCGCCGCGAAAGATGCCTTTGATTTCATCGGGCCCCCGGAGGGATACCTTGCGCTCGCACAGGCGGCCGTTTATTTGTCGCTCGCACCAAAATCGAATGCGCTCTACCGGGGTTACGGTGAAGTCCGTCAAGATTTGCAGAAGACGATTGCGGAGCCGGTGCCGCTGCACTTGCGAAATGCAGTGACAGGATTGATGGGCAATATCGGATACGGCAAAGGATATCAGTACGCACACGACGCACAGGAAAAAGTAACGGATATGACATGCCTGCCGTACGGCTTATCAGGGCGGGAGTATTACAAGCCGACGGACCAGGGATTTGAGGCGCGCATCCGCCAAAGGTTGGAAGAGATAAGACGAATACAAAAGAGGACGTCCGGGGAAAACTGCCAGTGATTTTCCACGACGCCTGCGTGCGTGCTATCAAGAACGCGCTGAAAAACCGGTTGTTCGCTGCGATCCCGCTGAGTACGGAACATGGGCCTGCCATGCTTCCAGCACGCCCCTTGGTGCGTCGAGGTAAACATATCGCGTCCTCGCGACAGGATTCGACCGGAGGGCTTTTCACCCCTATCGCGCAGGCCAGGCCGACGGTTGCAGCGGCATTGATGCTGGCGATTCTTGTGGCGGCGATCCTGCCTTCAGCGACTTACGCACAACGAAAGCCAAAATTGCGGATTGATGCCGATTGCGAGGTGTTTGCGATCGCGCCGGATAACCGCATCGCCTATTCGGTGCCGCACATGAAACGAATCAAAAAAATAGTGATCGAGCGGGACGACATCTGGATTGCATCGCCGAATGGCAAGACCAAACTGATCGTGGACCCAGAGAAATTCATGCCTGCGACGGAGAAGACCAGCTACGTCGTCAACGCGCTGTCGTGGTCACCGGATGGGAAGCGGATCCTCGCGGACATGACGGTGCAAAAGGGCTCGGATGACCCGGATGAGCCCGTGGGAGGCACGAAGTCTATCGCACTATTCGAAGATGACGGCCGCGAAATTAGAGTGGCGGGAGCGAAGGCGCGCTTTATCGACAACGCGACCAACGGAACGTGGCTGGCAGGCGATCGAACGGTGGTTTATTTAACCGGCGAAAGAGCGTACACGATTGTTCGAACCAACACATCCGACGGAAAAAGCACGACGCTTTTTGCCGGCCACACGTTTGAGGCCGTGGCATGGGATGCCAAAGGAAATCAGGCGTTTGCCGTGAGCGAGAACCTAAGCGTTATGGGAAGACTTGCCCTGCTGGAGCTCGATCTGGTGCATGAAGGCATCCGCCAACTCAGCAGGCTCGAAGGCTTCGAGGGACAGTTGACCGTGTCGTCCACGGGACCGCAAGTTGGATTCTTTGAAGATGGTGACACAATTGAAGTGCGGGACCTGGCGAATCCCATGAAGCCGATTCGCATCAAGACCGGCATGGGGAAATTCGCATTTGGACGCGATGGGCGGCACGTCGTTCTGAAACGGGGGCCGGACAACAAGTCAGGCGATCTGGTGTGGGTGGGGCTGTACGACGGCACGTTCGTTCCACTTTTCCACGACCTCGAATTCCACGATTTCCAGATCGCGCCGGATGGCGAGTCGTTGGCCGTGACGCAGGTGGGTAAGGCGGTATTGTCTGTCTATGCGCTGAGATGATTGAAGAGAACTTCGGACTCAGAGTCGCGAGTCGAGCGGGCCATTCGCAGGCTAATCGCCGGTCAGACGGAAGCGCTTGATGTGTTCCTTCAGAATGCAGGCATCCATGATGACGAAGAGGCCGGCGCGGCGCGCGAGTTCGGCGGCATCGGCGTGGCTGACGCCTTCCTGCATCCAGACGGCGCGAGCGCCAACGCGAATCGCCGATTCCACAATTGCCGGCACGAATTCCGAGCGCCGAAAAATATCAACGATGTCCACCGGTTCAGGAATATCTTCCAGGCGCGCGTAAGCCTTTTCGCCGAGAACTTCAGTCTCTTGCGGATTCACGGGGATGATCCGGTAGCCAACTGATTTTAGATATTCGGCGACGCCGTAGCTCGGTCGAAAACGGCGGCTGGAGAGTCCCACAACGGCGATGGTACGGCTGGTCTTGAGGATTTCTGTTACGCCAAGCGACGAGCGCGCCGGCGTGCGCCTGAGCGAATCGCCGGGTGTTTCGGCCGGAATGGTCATCGTCAGTTGTTGGAACTATCTCCGGGCGTCGCGAATCCGATCTGCGAAGTTGCACCGGCACTTGCGCCCAGAGAGGTTTGTTCCTATTTCCTTTCTTTATGCGTTTCGAATTTATGCGCCGCGGACTTTGAAAGGACATCGGCAAGCGCATGCAGGAATTTATCGTTCTCGGCAGACGTGCCTACCGAGACGCGAATCGCATTTGGGAAGCCCATCCAGCCCATCGGGCGGACGATGACACCGCACTGCAATAATTCCTGGCACAACGGCTCCGTATGATACCCGAATTCAGTCAAAATGAAATTGGTGACGGAAGGGATCACGTGAAGACCCAGTACTCCTAATCCTGTTTGCAACTGAGCGAGACCGGCTCGATTCGACTCCACGGACAGCCGGACGTGTTCGGCGTCATCGAGCGCAGCGAGAGCCGCTGCTTGCGCGACACCTGAAGTATTAAACGGCATGCGAATCTTGTTCATCTCAGCGAGCAGGTCCGCCGGGCCAATCCCGTAGCCGACGCGAAGACCGGCCAGGCCATACACCTTGGAAAACGTGCGCAGGACCAAGAGCGATTCGCCGCCGCGAACGAGATCGAGCGAGCGGGAATAATTTCGATCCTCCACATAATCGCAATAAGCTTCGTCGAGAACCACGAGAATATGTTCTGGAATCCGGGCGAGAAAAGAATCGAGATCATCGGCCGTGAACATTGTGCCGGTGGGATTATTGGGATTTGCGAGATAGATGAGCTTGGTGTCGGGCGTTACGCAGCGGGCAATGGCATCGAGATCGAATGTGTAATCGCGCAAGGGCACCTCAACCAGGTGCGCGCCAACCGAACGAATGGCGATGTAGTAGAGCGGGAAAGATCCCTGCGCGGTAACTCCGGTATCGCCAGGCACGAGCACCGTACGCGCGGCGAGGTCAATGAGCTCCGTCGAACCGTTGCCGGGAATAATATTCTCCGCGGGAATTTTGTGGCGCGCGGCAAGAGCTTCGCGCAAATAGAATGCGCTGCCGTCGGGATAACGGTTGGATCCAGCCAGAGCCTTGTGCGCGGCTTCGATAGCCCTCGGCGAAGGCCCCAGAGGGTTCTCATTGGAGGCAAGCTTGATCGGATGCATGTGCAATTCTCGCTCGACTTCCTCGATGGGTTTTCCCGGCCGGTAAGGCACGATCTCACGGATGTAACCCGGAACAAGCCCGTGGATTCGATTTTTCATCCGCGCAAAGCCTCAGCGGCGTTTTCTCGGAGGATGGCGGTCGCCAGAGCTTCGTCGTCCCTTCTTCAATGCCGGCTTCCCTGTGTTCTTTCCGTGCGGGGATTCGTGGCGGTAGGAGCGGCTCGAGGGCGGGCCACCCGAGCGCGTGCGGATTCCTGCGGGTGGGACTCCCGAATTTGGCCTTTCAGGCGCGCGACCCGATTTTCTACCCTGCGGCGCGGTGGAATGTGCCAGTGCTTTTCGGCGCGAATAACTGTTGGAAGGTCGCGGAGTGCGCGCGCGCTCGGATGCCGCGGAGAAGCCAGAAACTGCTGCCGGAGCCGATTTGGGGGCGCGCTCTGAAGACAATGCACGGCTGAAGGCGGACACTTCAGATGACGAAAGAACTCGATGCTCCCCCGGCGCAAGGCGATCGAGTTCGAGGTTCGCGATGCGCACGCGCTTCATCTTCTCAACAGGGTGGCCAGACTGAAAAAGCTTGTTGCGCAGCGCGTCCCGGCGAGATTCGGTGAGCGTCACTTCATACCAGGGAGCTTCTTTGCCTTTGAGGCGCGAGATGCGGGCTCCGGTAGACCGGGCAAGCTGTTCAATTTCCGCGAATGTGAGCAGCGATTTCAGTTTGATCGCGTATGTCTGCGGCAGGTGGTGCGATTGGAAAATGCGATTTGCGAGCTCGCCGTCGTTTGTGAGGAACACGAGGCCAGACGAATGGTACTCCAGGCGACCCACGGGAAAGACACGTGCGGAAACACCTTGTAAAAGGTCGCGAAGCGAGCGGCGGCCTTCGGGGTCGCTCAGGGTCGAGACGACTTCCGGCGGCTTGTTGAGCAGCAAATAGATGCGTTCGGATTCCGGACGCAGAAGCTTTCCGCTGACTTTGATGTGGTCGCGTGACTCATCCGCTTTTGTGCCGGGTTCGGTAATCGTGCGGCCGTTGACGGTCACCAGACCCGAGGCGATAAGTTCCTCGGCGTGGCGGCGAGACGCGATCCCAGCGCGCGCGATTATTTTTTGCAGGCGTTCCAGCATAACTCCTCAGGCCGATCGAGCTAGCAAGAAGACCGGGCGCACATGGGTCCTTAGTGTGCTATCCCAGAAGCTCTTGAGAGACGCGACATCAAGAAGCTTATCGGAAAAGGCGCGCCGAGGCGAATGCCGGTTGCACCAAACACTAGCTAATGGAGAGGGCTAGCGGCTTTGAATGACCCTGAGAATGTCGCTGTACATGGCGAAGGCAAAAATACCGAGCAGAAACACCAGGCCGACCTGAACGAATCGCTCCTTGAAAGCAATACTCAGATCGCGGCGAAGAGCGCCTTCGATAGCCAGCATCAGTACATGGCCTCCGTCGAGAATCGGTATCGGAAGAAGGTTCAAAAGCCCGAGATCCAGGCTGATGTAGGCTATCCATTGCAGCAGCGTCAAGGGACCGCGCTTTGCCGCCTCGCCGGACAACTGTACGATGCCGACAGGACCAGCCAAATCATGCATCGAAACTTTCCCGGAAAAGAGTCCACCAACGAAGTCGCCGATAAGGCGCGTGTATAGCCAGGTCGCGCCGCCCGCTTCCCTCACGGAAGCGATGCCTCCCTGGTGTGCGTAGACGGTCTGGGCCTGTCTCGATGCGCCGATTAGCCAAGCCATTTCGCCGTCCGGGGTCATGGTGTGAGTGGGAGTGATCGTAAGGGGGACGTCCCGCCCGTTTCGACGAACCACGAAGTGAATGGGATGCCCCTCCGAACCGCGGATTGCGTCGGTAAGCTGTGGCCAGGTCACTACGGGTTTGCCATCAATCGAAATGACAGTATCGCCGGCTTTCATGCCCGCCCGCTCGGCCGGAAATGCGGGCTGTACATCCTCGATGGCCGGCGGTAACGCCGGATAACCAGCAATATCGGAGCGATCGGCGGCGGGCTTGTCGGGAATTTTTACGGTCAGTGCGCGATGGGCGCCGTTACGCGAAATATCCAGTTTGACGGAATCTCCCGGCTTTGCACCGTCGAGCCGCGAAAGTACATTTTCCCAAGTTGGAGTTTCCACGCCGTTCACTTCGGTAATGCGATCGCCCGGTTGAACTCCAGAGTTAGGCGAAGAATTTTGAGGAATGGCTGCGACCTCAGCGGGTTTGTGGAGATAAACCTCGGACGGCATTCCTGCGATGGCGTAGATTCCCCAGAATATGGCAAACGTGAGTGCAATGTTGGCAATAGGTCCGGCAACGGCGATAAAAAAGCGCTGCCACCGAGGCCTTGAAAGGAATTCGTCCGGCGCGCCGGTCCGTTCCTCGACAGGATTGTCTCCGGCCATCTTGACGTATCCACCGAGAGGCAGAGCGCTCAAGCGGTAATCCGTGGTGCCGCGCTTGAATCCCCAAAGACGCGTTCCGAAGCCGATGGAAAAAACGTCGACGCGGACGCCGCAGAGTTTCGCGGCGACGAAGTGTCCCCATTCATGGAGCAAGATGAGTATCCCGAGGACGAAGGCCCCGGCTATAACGGCGATTATGAAGTTCGACATGATTGCCTCACGGACATTTTACAAGACTTTCGCTTGGCGCGAGCGGGCTGGCGCTCAAGTGTAAAACAGCACTCTCAGGCGCCCCAATTCCACTGCCGAGGCCGGCACCACACCACTCTTCTTCCCGCCCCAGCAGAAGCTATTTCCGGTGCGATGCGCCGGCACAGCCGGCCACAGCTTCCCGAGCTAGGCGGCGCGCCTCGGCGTCCGCGGCCAAGACTTCGTCGATCGTATGCAGCGGCGGGCGCGGCATCCGATCCAGCACCCGTTCGATAACCGCGGGGATGCCGGTAAACGGCAGCCGGCGTTCGAGAAACGCCGCGACGGCGATCTCATCGGCCGCATTCAGCGCGCATGGCAAAGGACCTCCCTGACGCAACGCTTCCCTGGCGAGCGAAAGGCATGGGAATTTTTTCGCCGGCACATCCTCGAAGTCGAGTTTACGCAGCATGTCCCAATCCAGCGCACACCCGTTGGATGCGATCCGGTCGGGAAACGTTAGCGCGTATTGGATGGGCATGCGCATATCGGTGGGTCCGAGCTGCGCGAGGATCGAACCATCGATGAATTCAACCATCGAGTGAATCGTGGACTGGGGATGGATGACGACCTGAACTTTTTCGGGCGGCACGCCGAAAAGCCAGCAGGC
>JANWJR010000089.1 GCA_025451835.1 Candidatus Acidiferrales bacterium
CAATTTCAAGCAGCGGCTCGCTCGCGTTTTCGAGGAACACCTCCGCTAGTCCCGGAGGCAGCGGAACCCCGAGAGCATCGCGATAGCGAGCGGCATATTCAACCGGGATGTAACGCGATTCGCCGGCAATGCGTGCGCGAACCACCCGTCGAGCGGCGACTAGTTCATGCACCGATCCGGCGGCCTCCGCGTTAGCGCTCCGCGCTATCAATTCCGCCTCCGACAAGTCTCCCAGTTTGAGCAGCAAATCGTGAACGCCATCGGCATGGCGGGCTTGGTAGCCCGGCTCAACAGCCTGGAGCTTCGCTTCCACCTCATCCAGCGCAACCGCATCCAGCAACTCACGAAGATCGGCATCGCCCAAAAGCTCTTGAAGCTGCGACTGGTCGATCGAAAGCGCCTGCGCGCGGCGTTCAGCGAGCGGAGCATCGCCCTCGTAAATATAATTTGCAACGTAAGAAAAAAGCAGCGACGCAGCAAAGGGAGATGGCTTGGTCGATTCAACCGACGTGACGTGGATCGCGCCGCGCCGAATTTTGTCAAGAATGCTTGCCGCGGATGCGAGATCAAATACGTCGCGTATGCACTCCCGGTATGTCTCGAGAAGAATGGGAAATGCCGAATATCGCGATGCCACGGCGAGCAGATCGGCCGCCCGCTTGCGCTGCTGCCATAGCGCCGTGCGCATTCCGGGCCGCCGCTTGGGCAGAAGCAGCGCCCGCGAAGCCGCTTCGCGAAATTTCGCGGCAAACAAAGAAGTGGATCCGAGCTGCCGCAGTACCAATTCTTTGAACTCCGCGGGCGACGGCAGCAGCATCTCCGAATCCACCGCTTCGTCGTGGTCTGGCAGTCGAAGCACGAACCCGTCGTCGGTCCACATGGATTCCACTTCGAACCCCCGTTCGGCTCGTAGTTTTGCAGTAACGGCCATGCACCACGGCGCATGCACGCGGCTGCCGAAAGGAGTGAGCACGCAAACGCGCCGGTCGCCCAGTTCGTCCCGGCACGTTTCGATCACGATGTCTTGATCACTCGGAACACGCTTGGTGGCGATCCTTTGCTCTTCCAAATATCGCAGCAAATTCTCGGCAGCGCTGGCGTCGAGGCTGTGTGACTCCACCAGCTTTGAAAATGCCGCGTTGCGAGGCATGCGAAGCAACTCCCGAGTCACCTTGCCGATATGCTCTCCGAATTCCGCCGGCCGTGCAGCCGAATCGCCGTGCCAGAAGGGCATCTTGCCGGGCTCTCCAGGCGCGGGTGAGACGAGTACCCGGTCGTGTGAAATATCTTCGATTCTCCACGAGGTTGCGCCAAGCACGATGGTGTCGCCCGTCCGGCTTTCGAAGACCATTTCTTCATCCAACTCACCCACGCGCGCCCCCTTTGTGGCGCCCGCAAGGAAAACACCGTAGAGCCCGCGGTCCGGAATCGTGCCGCTATTGATCACGGCGACGCTCCGCGCGCCCTGTCGGCTGCTGACCGTGTTATTCACGCGGTCCCACGTGACCCGCGGACGCAACCCGGAGAACTCGTCCGAAGGATAGCGCCCCGAAAGCATGTCTAGCACGCTGTCGAATACGGAACGCGTCAAGCCCGCGTAAGGAGCCGCACGACGCACCACGTCAAAAAGGCTCGTCACATCCCAGGGTTCGAGTGCCACCATCGCGACGATCTGCTGCGCCAGCACGTCCAACGGATTGCGAGGGTAATGTACCGACTCGATTTTGCCGTCGTACATCGCGCGCGTCATCGCGGCGCACGCCACCAGATCGCCGCGGTATTTCGGGAAAATTACGGCGTTGCTGATCGCGCCAACCTGATGGCTCGCTCGGCCGATGCGTTGCATGCCGCTGGCCACCGAAGGTGGCGATTCGATTTGCACCACGAGATCCACGGCGCCCATGTCGATCCCAAGCTCGAGGGAGGACGTTGCCACCAGTCCGCGCAGCGTGCCGAGCTTCAGCTTGTCCTCAATTTCCTTCCTCTGCCCGACTGCCACACTGCCGTGGTGCGCGCGGACCAGTGTCTCGCCGGCAAGCTCGTTGATCGCGCCGGAAATCCGCTCGGCCAAGCGCCGGCTGTTGACAAAAATAAGCGTTGACCGGTGAGAACGCACCAGCTCGAGCAGTTTTGGATGGATCGCGCTCCAGATCGACGGGCGCACCGGCCCTTGCGATGCCGGTCCGCTCGGCATCGGATCGATTTCATCGAGCCGCGCCATGTCTTCGACTGGAACTTCCACCCGCAGATCGAACCGTTTTAGCTCGCTCGCATCGATCACCGTCACCGGGCGATACGCAGGTTCCAAGACAAATGATTCTGGTTCCCCGAGAAATTCCTCGTGGGCCTCGCTCGATGGTCTTGCGTATGCGGTTGCCGGCGCATTTACTCCGCCAAGGTACCGGGCTACTTCTTCTAGTGGCCGCTGCGTTGCGGAAAGACCGATTCGCTGGAGAGGCCTGTCGTGCAGACGCTCCAGGCGCTCGATTGAAATCGCGAGATGCGAGCCCCGCTTGGACGGAACCAGCGCATGTATCTCGTCGATCACCACGGTTTCCACGGTCCGAAGGGCGTCGCGAGCATCGGACGTGAGCAGCAAATAAAGCGACTCGGGCGTCGTAATCAAGATGTCGGACGGCCGCCGCGCGAACCGCGCGCGTTCGGCTGCGGGCGTGTCGCCGGTTCGAATGGCGATCGCAAGCTCGTGATACTCGGCGCCAAGACGTTGAGCCGCGTGTGCGATTCCCACGAGCGGCGCCCGCAAGTTTCGTTCGACGTCCACAGCGAGCGCTTTGATCGGAGATATGTAGACCACCCGGCAGCGCTCGGCAGCGGCCGGAACCGGCGCGAACATCAGCCGGTTGATGCACCACAGGAACGCGGCCAGCGTCTTTCCTGAGCCGGTTGGCGCGAGGATTAGAGTGGAATCGCCCCGGGCAATCGCAGGCCATCCCTTGCTTTGCGGTCGCGTGGGCGCCGCGAAAACTGCTTCGAACCATTGGCGGACGGCTGGATGAAACAGCGCGAGTTCGCCCGTTGATTCGAAGCCCGGATTCTCTTTCGTCTCGCCGTCAATCATGGGGTCGTTCTGCCTGCTTCAAATTGGATGCGGCGAATGATGATGGCTGTGCCGCAAAACTACTCGATTGCCATTCATTTTTGAGAGCCATCCCGACTCTGAGGGTGATTGCGAAGCGGTTTAGCTGCGTCATTCCATCTTCGCTTTACCTTTGCCTTCTGCGATTGTAGCCCGAGGTTTTATCCAAACTCAAGATTCCATTCCGGTGCCGCAGCCTGCGAATTTCATGACGGTGCTGCTCCTTGCGCAATCCAATGTTTTTTGCACGATTGAAATACCTGCTGGCCAGCGAAGTAGGCTTTTGTTATATTTTTGTCTCAGTTGTTTCAAGCTTGCTGCGGACGCGCGCGATTTGGCGCTTTACATAGCAAGGCCAATCTAGGATGAAAGCTTCTATGGACACCGCTCGGCGATCGGCGTTTTATATTTTTTGCGTTTTGATATTACTGGCTATCCCATTTATGGTTTCAACCGCGGCTCCTCAGAAAGCCGCAAAAGCGCCGCCTACCGCAAAACAAGCTTCTTCCAAAGAAGCTCCCTCCAAATCGGGCGATGTGGAGAGAGGCCGATATCTGGTGGAAGAAGTGGCGAAATGTCCGGAATGCCACACGCCGCGCGATGCGAATGGCCAGCCGGACCGTTCTCGCTGGCTCCAGGGCTCTCCGATTTGGATCACGCCCGTTCACCCCGATTCAAACTGGGCGAACTACGCTCCAGCGCTTGCGGGTTTTCCGAGCTTCAGCGACGAACAGGGCGAACAGATACTCGAGAAGGGCATCGGGCCAAACGGTCTTCCGATTCGCGCACCGATGCACATCTACCACATGAATCACGCCGACGCGATGGCCATCATCGCCTATCTGAGGTCGTTGCCCGGCCGTTCGCAATAACTCGAGGCCGTCTTCGTAGTTCATGCCTGGACGATGGTTCGCGCGATCGCGCGTACCCTTTCATACCGCGCTAGCACGTCTCCTTTAACCGTATAATCGCGGAATGATGGCGCATCTCGCCGCGATTTTGAAATGGCTGTTCGGCGCGGAGACGGTGGAAGCGCCATTCTCGCGCGGACCAGGGCTTGGTTCTGAGATATGGCCGCACGCGCACCAGCCTGAAATCATCGAAACGTCCGCCGGCCCATCGACGCACCTTTGGGCGCGATGGATTGTCTTGCGCGGCCTCGCACTCATTTACTTTTCTGCATTTTATTCTCTGCTCTTCCAAATTAAAGGGCTGATCGGCCCGACTGGGATTCTCCCCGCGCACGATTATCTGCAGGCTGTTTCGGCAGCCTTGCACGGATTGCGCTTCTGGTTTGCCCCGACGCTGCTGTGGTTCGGCTCAAGCGATCGCGCGCTGATGCTTATCTGCTGGGTGGGAATTGCCGCGTCAGTGCTCGCCGTATGCAACGTCTGGCCGCGTCCTATGTTCGCGATTTGTTTTGTCTGCTTTTTATCGTTCATAGCCGCGGCGCAGGATTTTGCCAGCTACCAATCGGACGGCATGCTCCTCGAAGCGGGCTTTATCACTCTGTTTTTTGTTCCCCGTGGCGTCTGGCCCGGCCAGGGCCGCGCCCATGCGCCATCGAGGGCGAGCCTATTCTTGCTGCAGTGGGAGTGGTTCCGCATTTATTTCGAGTCGGGTGTCGGAAAAATCGCGAGTGGCGATCCTTCCTGGAGGCATCTCACCGCCATGGACGATTACTATCAGAATGGGCCGCTGCCGACATGGATCGGATGGTATGTCCAGCAACTGCCGCATTGGTTCCATGCATCGGCCGCATTCTTCACTCTGGCTGCCGAGTTGGTTCTCGTCTGGATGCTGTTTCTTCCAAGGCGATTTCGCATCGCCTGCTTTTGCATTTTGACGCCATTCCAAATTGCCATCATCCTCACGGCCAACTACACATTCTTGAACTATTTGGTCTTGCTGCTCGGATTCCTGCTGCTCGACGATCGGTTCGTCGAATGGGTTGTGCCCGCGCGAATTCGCCACACGATCGAACGAGCGCCACAGCTGACCCAAACAAGTACGCCGTCGGACTCCCCGGACCAAAGACAGGATTGGCGAGCTGCAGCACACAACTGGACGGCAGCGGCAGGAATCGCGCTCGCCGCAATTTGGCTCGGTCTCGTCTTCTATTCGACCACCCTGCAGCTCGCATGGATGTTCATTCCCGATTTGCCCCTTCCGACTGCGCCGGTCCGCTGGCTCGATCCATCGCGCA
The DNA here is from genome assembly GCA_025451835.1 of Candidatus Acidiferrales bacterium. GTDB lineage: Bacteria > Acidobacteriota > Terriglobia > Acidiferrales > UBA7541 > Palsa-295. The sequence continues at coordinate 5,304 of JANWJR010000089.1, forward strand.
TCGCAAATCGTTATGGGCTGTTTGCCGTGATGACTCACGCGCGTTACGAAATCGAGTTCCAGGGCTCGCAGGACGGCAAGGCGTGGGTGCCCTATCCGTTTCGCTACAAGCCACAAGACCCAGCGAAGGCTCCAGGATTTTACGCGCCATACCAGCCGCGGTTCGATTGGAATTTGTGGTTTGCTTCCTTGGGGACCTGGCAAGACTACCGCTTCGTGGTGTGGACCGAGGAACGGCTGCTGCAAAATGATCCCGACGTGATCGAGTTGCTCGCCGGCAATCCATTCGACGGATCGCCGCCGCGACAAGTCCGCTCCGTTATTTATCAATACTGGTTCACAAACCGGAAGATAAAGCGCCAAACCGGAATGTGGTGGCGACGCGAGCTTCTGGGCGAATATGCTCCCGCACTCGGCCGCAGGCCTGACGGAAAGATCATGCGTCTCGATGTGTCGCCCATCACGACGCAGCAGCCATAGGTCAGCGGTGCGGGCGAAAAGCATCTTTGCCACGAAGGATGAAATCCGCTAGCCTGTCCGGTGTCGCTAACTCTTCGATGAGACGCCCAGACAAGGATCCCCGCATAGATTCGCCTCCGGCTTACGTCACCGCCGAGCAAGTGATCGCCCATCTTGCAACGCTCGCAAAACCTGCCAGCATCCGGGAAATCGCGCATGGAATGGGATTGAAGCATCACGGAAGGCGTTTCTTGCCTCGAGTGATTCACAAGCTCGCGAAGCGCGGCGATATCGAGGAAATCCACGGCGGACGATACCGCCTCGCAGGCGCGAAACACTTGTCGCATGCTAAGAACGCCGATGAAAAACGAGCACGCGTCGAAACACAATCTGTAGTCCAAAAGCCAAAGCAATCTCGCGACCCGAGCCTGATTGCCGGTCGCATCGTGGCTCATCGCGACGGGTATGGCTTCCTCGTCCCCGAGCGCCCGATACCGCGCGTCGACGGCGACTTGTTCATCGGGCGCGACAATCTCGACGACGCGATGCACGGCGACCACGTCCTCGCTCGAATCGTCCGGCGACGCGCCGATGGCCGTGCGGAAGGGCGCGTCGTCGAGATTGTCGAACGCGAACATCCGACCATCGTCGGGCTTTTTCGCTACGGTCCCCACGGAAATGTGGTCTTGCCTTACGACACGCGGATTCTTCACGAGATTTCGATTCCGCCGGGTGACGAACTCACGCCCGAATTGCGGCAGAAGCTGGGCGTAGCACAGGACGCAGAAAAGCGCATCAGCCGGCAAACGCGCCTCTCGGAACTCGATGGTGCTGTGGTGGACGCCCAGATCATACGTTATCCAAAAGGCGGTTTGGCGCCCGTCGGCAAGATCGTCGAAATCCTCGGGCGACCAGGCGAGATCGGCGTGGATGTGGAAATCATCATACGGAAGCACCACTTGCCGCATGCATTTCCGGCCGAAGTATCGGCCGAAGCAAAGGCTGCGCCGCAAGCAGTTGGAACGCCGGAATTGCAAGGACGCCGCGATTTTCGAGACTTGCCAATCGTGACCATTGACGGCGAAACAGCCCGCGATTTCGATGACGCTGTGCACGTCGCCTCGCTTCCCAATGGACACTTCGAGCTGCAAGTCCACATCGCTGACGTGGCGCATTACGTCGCCCGCGGTTCTGCGCTCGACCGCGAAGCGCGGCTGCGCGGCACCAGTGTCTATTTTCCGAACCGCGCCGTGCCCATGCTGCCCGAAGCGCTCTCGAACGGAATCTGCTCGCTGAATCCGCATGTCGACCGCCTGGTGATGAGCGTCATCATGGAAATGGACGCCGGCGGGAAAATGGTGCATGCGGACTTCACTCCGGGCGTCATTCGCTCGACCGCGCGGATGACGTATACAAACGTCAACAAAGTTCTTGAAAACGACCGGGAGGCCAGCCGCCAGTACGCGGGGCTCATCGAAGAAGTCCGGCTCATGAAGGAACTTGCGCTCTTATTGAACAAGCGCCGCGATGCTCGCGGCTCGATCGACTTCGATCTTCCCGAGCCCGTGATTGAATTCGATGTCCAGGGACGAATGCTCAGCATCATTCGCAGCGAGCGCAACATCGCGCATCGCGTCATCGAAGAGTTCATGCTCGCGGCAAACGAAGCCGTGGCGCAATACCTTGAACATCGAGGCGTCGCGTCGCTTCATCGTGTGCACGAGAAGCCCGACCCCAGGAAAGTGATCGAATTTGATGAATTGGCGCAAGCATTCGGATATTCGCTTGGCGTCGATGACCTCGCCGAACGCAAAATCGTGGTGCGCCACGGCCGCGTTCAGCCGCCCGTCCACTCCGGCCGAACCGGTCGCGGGCGAATGCGTCCCATGAGCGTCGTCATGCCCGCCGCGCAGAACGTTGACATCCGGCCCCAGCATTACCAGCGACTGACGCGAAAAATTGCCGGCACGCCCGAGGAGCGTATTCTTTCATATCTGATGCTTCGCTCTCTGAAGCAAGCGCGCTACGCACCGGATACTTTGGGGCATTTTGCGCTCGCTACGCAGGAGTACACGCATTTCACGTCGCCGATTCGCCGCTATCCGGACCTGATCGTCCATCGCGCGCTGAAATGGGCGCTCGAGAATCCCTCGGTCGCGCCGGCCCCCGAAATGCTTGAGGTTCGTCACGGCGAACGTGAAGGCGTGGCGACGCTTGGCCCCTATCGCCGCGTCGAGCTGTCGGAGATTGCTTCCGAAAGTTCGGAAGCCGAACGCCGCGCCGACGCCGCTGAGCGCGAGCTGATGGAATGGAAGACGGCGCAATTCATGGAAAGCCATCTGGGCGAGGAATACGAAGCGCTGATCATTTCCGTGCAGAAATTTGGCTTTTTCGTCGAACTGCTCGATATCTTTGTTGAGGGTCTGGTGAGTATCGACCGGCTCGAAGAATCAACAGGGCAGCGATGTTTGTTTCAAGAGCGCGATCATGCGATTGTCACCGAACCATATCGGGGTTCCCGTTCGCACGCCGCGAGACGCGCCTTCCGGCTCGGAGACCGCCTGAAGGTCCGCGCCGAGAGGATCGATCCCTTCCGCCACCGCGTCGAGTTTGCTTTGGCCTGAAAAGCCGCGCCAAGCAGCCAGCTTTCAACACGAACCGGCGCCGCGGATTGGCACCATCCATGACAATCAGGTTGGCGGCACGCGGTGTTTATTAGAACGTACCGTAAACGCGAGTACTATTGAGCCTTTCCGCCGTCTTCACCAGACTTGTGCTTATGTCTGAGTTTACGACGAAGTACTCGACTCTGGTCGGTAAGCGCGTGGAGGCCCAATACCGCGCGGCCGATATTCACCTGTCCGCGGTTGGCACTCTGACCGGCGATACCGGCAAGTCGATCTTCATCGAAGAGCGGTTTTCACAAAGCGGAAAGGAAAAAACGATGCGTGTGGAGGTCCCCTACGAATATCTGATCCGCATTCGCGAAACCGGACCACGCGAGCAGGCCGCGGCCGCGCCCAAACCGATTTTGCTTCCTTCGTTTGCACGCAGCCGATCGTAAATTCTTCCGCCCTCGTCTCTCCCGCTGATTCAACTTCCAGCAAATCTTTTTGCAGTTTCCGGCAGCGCCGCCGCCCGGTTATATTGAACCCAGCATTCGGGAGGACAGAATGGCGTTGAAAGTGGGATTGATTGGACTTGGATTGATGGGAAAGCCCATGGGGCAGAACCTGCTGAACGCGGGCTTCGTGCTGACTGTTTGGAACCGCACGCCGGAGAAAGCAAAAGATCTCGCAGATCGAGGCGCGCATCTGGCCGCCAATCCCAGAGACGTGGCCTCGCGCTCCGATGTGTTGATCGTGATTGTCAGCGATCCTCCAGCGGTCGAAGATGTCCTCTGGGGAGCCAACGGTGCGATCGACGGCCTGCCTCCCGGCAGCGTGTTGATCGATTCAAGCACGATCTCGCCCGAACTCGCTCGTCGCGCGGCGGCAGCTTGTTCTGAGCGCAGCGTCGATTACCTGGATGCGCCAGTCACGGGCGGCGACTGGGGCGCCAAGAAGGGCGAACTCGTGTTCATGATCGGTGGAAAAGAGAACGTGCTGGAACGCGTGAAGCCGGTGCTGTCTGTCCTTGGCAAGAAGTTTTTTCTGCTCGGCCCGAACGGCGCCGGTCAGACCGTGAAACTTGCGATGAACCTGCTGCTCGCGCTTGAAGTGGATGCCCTGGCGGAATCGCTGGCGCTTGTAACGGCGGGAGGTGTCCCCGGCGAGCGGCTGATTGACGTGATGCAATCGAGCATGGCAAGAGCCACTGTGCTCGACGTGAAAGCTCCATCCATGTTGAAGAATGAATTTCCTTCCAGCTTTCCGCTGCGCCTGATGCACAAAGATATGCGGCTCGCGCTTGAGCTTGCGAGACAGAAAGGTCTGAATTTGCCTGCTGGCGAAGCTTCCTACGCCACCTACAGCGCCGTGAAGGACAAATCAAAGGACGATCCGGATTATGCCGCGGTCGCCCGGTTTTGGAGCAAGCCCTGACGTTCTTTTATGCGTTTTCTTCAGGCGGGAAAAACTTCAGAGGCAATTCGCGTGACGTTTGTAAGCCCGCTGGCGCCGCAAGAATTGCCGGGATCGCATTCACCGCAACCGCGGCGGTGGCTACGTCGCCATGCGTGCCGCCGGGAATCGTCAGCGTAAGATTCGGCTCGCCTTTCAGTTCGATGGTGTCCGCCGGGTGCTTCGCGCCGACGTACATCTTCAATTCCATAAAAACCTTTTCTTTTCCTCCGCTGGTTCCTCGTCCCACCTGGTGGACGCCTGCCACTTGCCCCGGTGACACTTCCAGGAATTCCGTCTTGACCGTTTCTTCGGCGATGACTGGGTCGATTGTTTCGGAAATATCATCCAGCCTGAGCCCAAGCCCGTCCGCGACCATCGCAATCGATTCGGGCAATCCGTGGTGTTTGATAACTCCTGCGGAAACCTGCGCGCGGAATTCCTCCGGCGTCATTCCCGCGCCAATTTTTTTCTGCAGCGGGAGACGCCTCTTCGATGCGTCCACAATGCGCACCGCCTTTGCAAAATCCACTCGTTGCGAAACAGCCGAGAGGGTCAGAACCAGCTTGTCCATCACGAATCCTGGATTCACCCCGGTCCCGACCAGCGCCACGCCCTCGTCCTTTGCCGCTTCATCGAGCTTCTTTGATAGAGCGGGATGCTTGCGAAATGGATACGCAAGCTCCTCGCAGGTTGAGACGATGCAGCAACCGGCTGCCAGGCATTCCAGGAGTTGGTCCATCACGCTCGGCAGATAAGAAGAAGTCGAATGGATAACCACGTCCACGGGCTTCTTCAGCGCTTCCGCCGTATCACCAAAAACATGGATGCCCCAGGGGCCGTCCGTTGCGCCGGTGATTTCACCCAGATCGTGTCCCGCTTTCGCAGGATCCTTATCAATCGCACCCACAATTTCGATTGACGATTTCTGCCGCATCAGCCGGGCGATTGACGCGCCGATGGGACCTACCCCGAACTGCACCACGCGAATCTTCTTTTTCACTGTGCCTTCCTGGATTGAGATGGTGGTGATGACTGCATTACGTTAAATTGCCAGCGCCCTGAGTGCAATGGGAATCGCGATATTTGTGATGGGCAACCAGGCTTGCCTTTCCAGGCCCCGTTCGCGCTTATCAATGTACGGGATTGCCAAGCATGCGATCGTCGCAGAAGCTTCGCGCGATCTGTGGTATGACGCGGCCGATCCGATCGCCGTC
>JANWJR010000090.1 GCA_025451835.1 Candidatus Acidiferrales bacterium
CAAGTGCTCGAGCGGGCGCTTTCGCTCGCGCCGCACCTCGCTCGCGCCCTTTACTTTTACGCTCGCGTGCTTCGCAATGAAGGCAAGTACGACCAGGCAATCGCACCTTTGCGCGAGGTGCTCGCGCAATACCCGCGCGACCGCGTCGTTCACAACGACCTGGGCCGCATTCTCTTTCTCCAGCGCCATTACGCTGAGGCCGAGAGAGAATTTCAAGCTACGCTTTCGATCGATCCCGAGGATCTGGAAGCGAATTACAATTTGATGCTCTCTTCGACTGGCATGGGACGGCCGGATCGCGCCGCTGAGTTTCAGAAACGCTATCTCAGGTTCAAGGCTGACGAGGCGGCGCAGACCCTCACCGGCCCGTATCTGCGTTCGCACCCCGATGATAATCGCGAGCGCCAGCCTATTCACGAGCACGTGTCCGAAGCGCTCGAACGATCTGCGCCGAAATACGCCGCTGCCGTCCGCGGTCCTAAGGACTCCGATTAATGGTTCCGCAGGCGAAAAGCCACTGGCTCGCGGCGCTGAGCGTGGGCATCGTAACTGCCGCGCTCGCCTCCGGGCTTGCCGCCGCCCTGGCGGGACAGCCTCAAAGCGGCCACCCTGCGGCTTCCAAAATCCACTTTGAAGACGTCGCCAAAGCCGCGGGAATCCACTTCGTGCACAACAATGGAGCGTTCGGCAAGAAGTGGCTTCCGGAAACAATGGGCTCGGGCGTCGCGTTCCTCGATTATGACAACGATGGCTGGCAGGATATCTTGCTCATCAATGGAATGGACTGGCCGGGCCACGTGCGGCATCACACCACGCTCGCTCTCTACCACAACAATCACGACGGCACGTTCACCGACGTGACTCGCGAAGCTGGCCTCGCAGTCGAAATGTACGGCATGGGCGTGGCGATCGGGGACTACAACAACGACGGCTACGACGACATTTTCGTCACCGCGCTCGGACAGAGCCATTTGTTCCGGAACAACGGCAACGGTACGTTTGCCGACGTCACCAGGCAGGCCGGACTCTGGGGCCCGAACGAATTTAGCACCAGTGCCGCGTGGGTGGATTACGACCGCGACGGCAAGCTCGATCTCGTTGTGGGGAACTACGTGCAGTGGTCTCCTGAAACTGACATCTACTGTTCGCTCGATGGCAAAAACAAATCGTACTGCACGCCTGAATCGTACCAAGGCGCGTCAATACGCCTTTGGCACAATCGCGGCGACGGCGCCTTTGAAGACGTAACGCGGAAAGCAGGCCTGTTCGATTCGACCTCAAAAAGTCTTGGCGTCGCCGTTCTGGACGCCAATCAAGATGGCTGGCCCGATCTTCTTGTGAGCAACGACACGCAGCCCAATAAGCTCTACATCAACGATCGTAACGGAACATTTTCCGAGAAGGGCGTTTCCTCCGGAGTCGCCTACAGCGAAGATGGCGTCGCGCGTGCCGGAATGGGCGTGGATGCGGCGGACTATGATCGCTCCGGGTTTCCAAGCGTCATTATCACCAATTTTTCAAATCAAATGGTTTCCCTCTATCACAACGAGCGCAACGGTCTTTTTGTGGACCAGGCGCCGCAATCCGAAGTGGGACGTTCGACCCTGCTAACCCTGGGATTCGGCTGCTTTTTCTTCGATTACGATCTTGATGGTTGGCTGGACCTCTACGTCGCTGACGGCCATCTCGAGGATGGGATCGAGCGCGTGCAGCCGCGCGTGCGATACGCCGAGCCTCCGCACTTGTTTCGAAATCTGGGTAACGGAAAATTTGAAGATGTGACGTCGCTGGTGGGCGCCGCCTTTGCCGCTCCTCGTGTTGCCAGGGGCGCGGCTTATGGCGACATCAACAACGATGGAGCGCTCGATCTGCTCGTTTCAACCAGTCACGGACCGCCAGCGCTCTTCCGAAATACCGGCGCCATCAATCACGGCCTGCGCATCAGGCTGATCGGAACAAAATCGAATCGCGATGGAATCGGCGCGGTGGCACGAGTAACTGCCGGGAGCGATGTTCAATCCGAGATGCTCCGCAGCGGGTCGAGCTATCTATCGTCGAGCGAATTGATTCTGACGTTCGGCCTTGCCTCGCACACGCAAGCGGACAAAATCGAAATTCGCTGGCCAAGCGGCCGGGTGGATCAGCTTACAAATGTTTCTGCCGATCAAATCATCACCGTCAAAGAAGACGCCGGAATCATCGCAACGAAACCGCTCGCAAAGCATTAGCAACTGGTTGAAAAACTCACTTCGATCGTCACTCTGAGCAAAGCGCGAAGTTTGCGTCCCCATGATTCGTGTCGGGGAATCTCTCTTCGTGAGAACGCCCGGAAAAGCCAATCTTTGGGCCATCATGTGGCCATCAGAATGACGCGGGGCTTTTTTGAACAAGCTGTTAGAATGGCCAGCGCTTCCGAAATCAGGATTCGATGAAGACGTTTGCGAGGTTCGCGGTTCCAATGATTGTGTTCGCTTGTGCCGTTGCCGGCGCGAGCCAGCAGCAAGGGCGCAAGCGTGCACGCGCGCCGAAGGCCCACCAAGGGAAGCAAGATGTTGCAACGCCCGCGCCGCCCGATCCACGGGTTGAAATCGCTCGAGAGAATAATTTCGGCGTTGCTCTAATGAACCGCCAGCAATTCGAGCAGGCTCTGGCGAAATTCACGCGAACCTGCATCCTCGATCCGCAATCAGACGTCGGCTGCCTGAACATGGGAGTCGCGTTGCTGAATTTGCAGAAATACAAGGAAGCCCGCACGATTCTGGTCAAATCGGCGGAGCGCCATCCGGAAAATCCCTGGGCGTGGTTCAATCTTGGCCTGCTGGAGAAAGCCGAAGGCCACAACGGTGCGGCGATCGACGATTTCGATAAAGTATCCGTGATCGATCCGGACGACGCCGATAGCCGTTATTTTCTCGGTTTGCTGTATTCGGAGCAGGAAAAGTACGGTCAGGCGATTGCAGCTTATCAGAGCGCCCTGAAAATCAATGAATTTCATGTCTCCTCCGAATTCGGGCTGGCCCAGGCCCTGATGCGCTCCGGTCAGGCCGATTCCGCAAAACAACATATGGACCGCTTTCAGCACATGGTGGCGGAAAAACTCGGCGTCCCAATCAGCTTCATTTATGGCGAACAGGGAAAATATTCGCTCGCGGAAATGATCCCGCCGATTCCGGAGGCGGTGCCGCCCCCGATTCCCGTTCACTTCGTCAATGTAACTTCCCTTTCGGGCCTTCCCTCGCAACCGATACGCTTGACCGGTGCCAACGAGCGCATGAAGGGAGCGCAAGGCCGGCGGAATGTTGCGGTCGAAAGCCCCCAGACGGGCCTCGTCCTCCCACCCGCGGAAACTGCCGCGCGCTCCCTGCCCGACTTTCTCGGCAGCGGAGCCTGCATTTTCGATTATGACGGCGACGGCAAGCCGGACATTTTTCTGCTGGATGCGGACGGCAAAGGTAATTCCGCGCTGTACCGCAACCTCGGCCACGGACGATTCATCAATGTGACCAAACAGGCGAAGCTCGCAATGCATGGAACGGGAATCAGTTGCGCCGTCGGTGATTATGACAACGATGGCCTGCCGGATCTTGCCGTCAGTTTTAATGGCCGGGTCGCTCTTTATCACAACGAAGGCAAAGGAGTTTTCAAGGACGCAACGGAAGCTACGGGGATTCAAACGGAAGGCATCGCCCTCGGGTTAACGTTCATTGATTACGATCACGATGGCGATCTCGATCTGTACGTCACTCGCTTCAACGACTTTCCGCTCGGCGATCCCACCCAGCCGTTTGCGTTTCCAATCGACAACATGGCGCCCGGTAACGTTCTCTGGCGTAACAACGGCAACGGAACCTTTACTGAATGGACGAAGCAGGCCGGCCTCACCGGCGTGGGGCCCAGCATCGGAGCCATCGCAAGCGACCTGAACAACGACCGCGCCATTGATCTTGTCGTCACGGGCTGGCAAAAATTCCCCATCGCATACTTGAATCCACGCGAAGGCCTGTTTCGTGCCACCACTCCTTGGAGCACTGATATGCCCGGGCCAACCGCCGGAGTCACCGCGCTCGACTTCAACAAGGACGGATGGATGGATTTGGCCTTCACGCATTGGGCTCCCCCCGGCCTCAGCCTCTGGAAAAATATCGGCGGCAAGTCCTTCGAACGCGTCGCATTGCCGGACCTTGGTTGGATGCGCGGCTGGGGAATCGCTCCGCTGGACTACGACAACGACGGCTGGATCGATCTCGTTGCCGTCGGCGAAAATTTTGCCGGCGAGGGCCGCATCGCTCTTCTGCGCAACGAAGGCGAAGCCGGCTTCCGCGATGTCACCAGCGAGACCGGCCTCGATAAAATCGCCCTCCGCAATCCCCGTGCGGTCATCCCTTTCGATTTCGACGGCCTCGGCAGCGCCGACTTGCTCGTCACGCAGAACAATCTGCCTCCGGTGCTGCTGAAAAATATCGGCGGCAATCAGAATAATTGGCTCGAACTCGCGTTCAAAGGCGAGCACGACAATAAGACCGGCATCGGCACGAAGGTCGAAATGATGGCCGGCGCCGTGCGTCAAAAATGGGAAATCGCGGGCGGTTCAGGTTATCTGAGTCAGGGCCCCGCGAAAATTCTCGCAGGCCTCGGCGCCGAACGCGCACCCGACGTGATCAGGCTACTCTGGCCAACGGGCGTGCTTCAGGACGAAATGCAAATCGCCGCCGGCAAGCTCAACGACATCGCCGAAATCGACCGCCGCGGCAGTTCTTGCCCCATCGTTTTTGTTTGGAACGGCGCAAAATTCGAATTTCTCGCCGACATGATCGGCCCCGGAATCGTCGGCCATTGGATCGGCCCCAACCAGCGCAACACTCCCGATCCCGACGAATATTTCAAGGTCGCAGGTTCGCGGGTGCAGCCTCGCGACGGCCTGATCAGTTTCCGCATGCTCGAGCCGATGGAGGAACTCGACTACCTCGATCAAACACGTCTCCTCGCGGTCGATCATCCGTCGGACATCGAGGTCTATCCCAACGAATATTTCGCGAGCAATCCGCCCTTTCCGCAATTCAAGGTGATCGCCACCCGGGACGCGCATCCGCCCGTCGGCGCTTGGGATGATCGCGGCCGCGACATTCTCCCGTTGCTCCTCGATCGCGATCGCAAATACGTCACTGATTTTCCCGGCGCGCCCTATCAAGGCTTCGCCGGCATGCATTCCATCCAACTCGATCTCGGTCAGTGGAATTCCGCGCGCCCCCTGCGTCTGCTCATGGACGGCTTCACCGATTATTTTTCCGCGAATTCAATGTACGCTGCGTGGCAGGCGGGAATTCAACCCATTCCGCCGTTCGTCGAAGCCCTCGACCCATCGGGCAAATGGATTCGCGTCGTCGACGACATGGGCTTCCCTGCCGGCCTTGCTCGCACCATGGTTGCCGATCTCACCGGCAAGCTTCCGCCCGGCACGCGCCTCATTCGTATCACAACCAATCTCAAAATTTACTGGGACCGCATCCGCATCGATAATTCGCCGGCCGATCTGGAATATCGCCTCGCGCAAGTCCCTCTCGCGGACGCGAACCTGCGATTCCGAGGCTATCCGCGCGTGGTCGAAGGCAATCCGAAAAATGACCTCGCGTATATCTACGAAGACGTCAGCGCCACCGGCCCTTACACGCGCCAGATTGGCAACTACACTCGTTACGGCGACGTCACGCAACTCGTGCAGGCGTCGGATAACGAATACGTGATATATGGATCCGGTGACGAAGTCGCCGTAAATTTCGACGCATCGCATCTTCCCGCGCTGCCCGAAGGCTGGACGCGCGATTATTTTTTCTACGCCGATGGCTTCGCCAAGGACATGGACTTTTACGCCGCACACGGCGATACAGTTTCGCCGCTGCCATTCCACACGCTCGTGCCGTATCCTTATCCTGCGGGCATCGGCTATCCGACCGATGATGCCCACTTGAAGTACCTGCTCGAGTACAACACGCGCGGCGTCGCCGGGCCGGCGGGTTCAAGTTTTCGTTTTGACTACCCTGATCATCCGCGATGATCGAAACCAATGACGACGCGCTCGGACCACCCTTGCTTGCCGCCGGGGTAGCGTGCTAATTTTCTCGTTTCTTGGCAGCTTGCTGGAAGAAGCGCGCGTCACTCTGGGGGCCGTTTTGTGGCCCGAAGAATCTCTCTTTTTTGGGCATTCTCAAGAAAGAGAAGTTCTTCGCGGAGTTCATCCTGAGGCTCACGGTGACCGGCGTTTTTTCAACAGGCTGTTAGAGATTCTTATCGGCTTGCCAGAAGATGTCCCAATCTGATCTTCAAGAATTCGATCCGGCGTTACGCGAAGGCAAAGCCGTCGAGGCCCGCGCGGCGAATTATCTTTACTGGCGCGTGGAAGGCAGCCTGCTGAATCTCACGGCTGTCAGGCCGGTTGGATTTTTTGCCTGGAACGCGCAGAGCTTTCTCGAGCGTTGGATCCGGCGCGGCACGATGGCTTTTCTGGCTGTGGCCCGGCCGTTTCTGTATCTCGCGGATCGCGAGTTCGCCACTCGCGTCTTGCACACGGTTCTGCGGGGAGTCAGTCGCGACCGGCTGGACCTGCTCGGCGAAGAATATTTCGAATACCAGCTCAAACCGCGTCTCAAACCGCAAGGCCTCAAAGAATTGAACGCGGCGATCGCCGGCGGCGCACAAATCGTTCTGGTCAGCCAGGGCCTCGATCACATCATGCAGCCGCTGGCCAAGCATCTTGGGATCGAGCGCGTCATCTGCAATCGTCTTGATTTCCGCGACGGCTTTGCCACCGGCCGCCTTCTCGATCCTGTCATCCGCCCTCGCGGCATACTCGCCAAAATCACTGGAAGCAATCCTGACGGCCAAATACCGGGCGCCACTCTGATGCGTGTCCTGGGCTTCAGCAAGAATCCGGGAATTCTGGGCCGCTCGATTCTGCCTGCACAGCGCCCGTCGCGGAAAGTCTCTCTCCCCGTGGTCCACTTCGGCCCGATCGCGCGTTCCGAAACCCTGTCGGTCCGTGAAGCTTTGCGCGGAAAGCACATACTGCTGATCGGTGCGACGGGATTTATCGGAAAAGTCTGGCTCGCGAATCTGCTCGCGGATTTGCCGGAAATCGGGCGCGTCCATCTGCTCATCCGGCCCAATCGCTCGATGACGGCACTCGAACGCTTCCAGCGCGTCATCGAGGAGTCTCCGGTTTTCGACCCCCTTGCTGAAAAGTATGGCGATGGCCTCGCGGATTTTTTGCGCAGCCGCATTGACGTGGTCGACGGCGATGTCAGCAAGCCGGGCCTTGGACTCGCCCCTGAAGTGCGCGAGCGTCTCGTCCGCTCGCTCCATGTAATCATCAACAGTTCCGGGCTCACCGATTTCAACCCGGACTTGCGGGATGCCCTGGCTTCAAACGTCCGTTCCACCGCCCACGTCCTTGATTTCATCCGCGAGTGCGATCGTGCGGCTCTGCTGCATCTTTCCACTTGTTACGTCGTGGGACAACGTGATGGCCGCGTCCTCGAGCATCTTCCAAAAAATTACACTCCCCTGGGAGTCGCCGATTTCGATGCTGTCAAGGAATGGCGATCCCTGGAGGCTTTCGTTCGTGACACGGAGGCTCGCGCTGAATCCCCGGAAGTCACCGCCGAGCTTCGACGCCAGGCTCTTGATAAGGAACATGCCGCGAAAGACTTGACCGGGGCTGCACTCGACAACCAAATTCGAAAGAATCGATTTCGCTGGCTGCGTCAAACGCTCACCAGCGCTGGCACGCAGCGCGCAAACGAACTCGGCTGGCCGAACACATACACGTTCACAAAGAGTCTTTCCGAATCGATGATCCGGAATTTCCTGGACGCCAATCCAGCCGCTGCCATTGCCGTGGTCCGTCCGGCGATTGTCGAGTCCACCATTGCCAAGCCTTTCGTCGGCTGGAATGAAGGAATCAACACCTCGGCGTCGCTTTCCTATTTGCTCGGAACTTTTTTCCGCCAGCTTCCCACAAACGCAGGCAAGTGCCTCGATCTGATCCCGGTGGATATGGTGTGTCAGGGAATGACCTTGATCTCCGCGGCGCTCGTCACCCGGCGCCACGATCGCGTCTATCATCTCGCCACCTCGGCTGCGAACCCCTGCGATATGGGCCGCTCGATCGAACTCACCGGACTGGGCCACCGGAAATTTTACCGGGCGCAGGATGGCTTGCAGCACCGCCTGCGATTGAAATTCGACGCAATCCCCGTCTCGAAAACACGCTACGACGCGCTTTCGGCTCCCGCTCAAAAAATGATCGTCCAGGCGATCAATCGCACCCTCGAACCGATTCCTTTTGTCCGGCCGCCTCTGGCCCGGCGCGAGCGCGAACTCGAAAAAGTGATCAAACTGATTTCTCTCTTTGAACCCTTCATCCTGCATAACGATCATTTCTTTGAAGCCGAGAATGTCGAGCGGCTCAACGCTGCTTTGCCGCCTGATGAGCGGGCGGCCTTCGCGTACGATGCGCGCGGGCTCGATTGGTGGGATTACTGGATTAACGTACACATTCCGGCGTTGCGAAAGTGGTGCTATCCTCTCATCGAGGGACGTCCGCTGGAAGCCCGCCCCAAACGAAACGTACCGGTTACGAACCGCGCGGACGCCAGCGCGGCTGGCGTGGCGGCGGCAAACCAGCGTCGCCTCCCTGACGCCTGAACTGTGCCCATTCTCCTCACCGGCTCGACCGGCTACATTGGCGCTCACATCGCGGCGAATCTTCTCGCGGGCCACCCTGACCCTCTGAACCTGCTGGTCCGCGCGCGCGATCACCACGAAGCCCGGGGTAAGCTTTGGCATTCGCTGCAGCTTCATCTGGATTTTCCCCATTTTGAATCCTATCTCGCCTCGCGTATCAACATCTTTCGGGGAGATCTCACGGATTCGCGCTTCGGCTTGAACGATGACGATTACTCGCGTTTGGTCCGCACCACCGATTCAGTAATCCATTGCGCGGCGTCGCTCAATCGCAAATCCGAAAAGAGCTGCTTGAACGTGAACTTGCGCGGCACCCTTGAAGTGATTCAACTCGCGATGCGCGCCCGCGATAGCCACGGCTTGCGCCGGTTCAGCCACGTCAGTACCGTGGCTGTTGCCGGCCAGCGTTCCAATGAAGTCGTCCAGGAAGACGCCTCGATCGATTGGAACCGCTCGGATTACGATCCCTACGCTCGCACCAAAAAATTCTGTGAACACATGGTCCGCGAGTTGCTCCACGACGTGCCCAGGACTATTTTCCGTCCGAGTATCGTCCTGGGCGATAGCCGCCGCCCCGAAACCAATCAGTTCGAGATGGTCCGCGCATTTGTATTTCTGGCCGGGCTGCCCGTGCTTCCCTTTCGCCCGGACGGCCGCATTGATATCGTCCCGGTCGATTATGTCGCGGACGCCGTCGCGATGCTGCACCAAAAAGAAAAGCCCGAACATGAGATCTATCACCTCTCGTCGGGCGCGGAATCGGAAACGTTCGTCGAATTGACCGATGCGCTCTCGAAGGCGCAGGGAAAGCGCGGTCCCAGGTTTATCCCAGGTCTCGAGGCCTCATCGTCCAGAATTATCAATACGCTCGCCCGCCGCGCGGGAAAAGTCGGCGGCCTTGCAATGCTCCTGAAAGTCTTTTACCCCTATCTCGTGTGGAATACTGTTTTCGATAATTCGCGCGTGGTGGCCGAGATGGGCCGCAAACCTGTGCCCTTCTCGGAATATTGCTACCCCTTGTTGCGCTACAGCCGCGAAAATGATTTCAAGTACAAATACCGCGAATGGCCCGCTGCTTCGCCTTCCTCTGAAGCAGCGCCTTCGCCGGCCGTTGCTGCTCAGGAACCCCGGTCATGACGGATTTGGCGCTCGAGGCCTGGGTTTGCGGTCTGATCGAATTGAACAAGCTTGAATGGATGCTTGGCGAGGGCCGCTCGTGGACGCCGGGCGCCAGGCTCAAGCTTCTCTTCGCGGGCTACAACGGCACCCGCAATACGGGCTCCGACGTGCGCGTCGAGGAAATGATTCGCCAGATTCGCGGCATCCTTGGCGCGGAGAATCTCACGCTTAGCGTGATGTCGCAAAATTTTGATCGTACCCGCGGCTATTTTGGCGATGCCCGGCAGATCAGGCTCCCGGACCTCTTCCCTCCATTTCTTCATTCCGAAGTTCGCAAGAACGACGGCGTCGTCGCCTGTGAAGGCTCCATGTTCAAAAGCAAATTCGCCAACGCGCTTACAACCATGATGATCGGAGCGCTGGGAATCGCCGCCGCGCAGAATAAACTGAGCGTCGCTTACGGTGCGGAGGCGGGAGACATGGACGCGGTCCTGCAGAAAATGTGCCGCCGTTACTGCGGCGATTCGCTCGTTATCACGCGCAATCCCGAATCGCAGCTCGTCCTCGGCAAGCTTGGCGTTTCAACCGAGCTCGGTGCTGATACCGCCTGGACGTTTGAGCCCCATGGCTCGGAATACGGCCGCAAAGTCTTGCGTGAAGCCGGATGGGATGGAACCACGCCCGTGCTGGGTGTCTGTCCCATCAATCCCTTCTGGTGGCCCGTGAAAGCGTCGCTGGCAAAATGGCTCGCGCATTCCGTCATCGGCGCTTATAAGGAAAGCTACTATCGCACCCTTTATTTTCACCGCTCGGGCCGCGAAGTGCAGGCTGCTTACGAAAAATACCTCTCCGCCCTGGCGGGGGCTGTCGAAGCCTATCGGAAATCGCGCACCGTTTTCCCGATCCTCATTGGGATGGAAATGCTCGATCGCGATGCCTGCCAGCGTGTCGCGGCAAAACTCGGCGGCGCTCCCGTGTTTGATTCCGGCTCGTACAATATGTATGAGCTCGTAAGCATTTTGCGGGTGTGCCACCGCTTGGTGTCGTCGCGTTACCATGCGATTGTCACCTCCATGCCCGCGGGCGTCCCGTCCGCCGGCGTTACCATGGACGAGCGCATTGGCAATTTAATGCGCGAGCGCGGTCACGATCATCTCCTGATGCGCGTCGATGATCCGGGCCTCGAAGGCAGGATCATCGCTGCCTTGCACGCTTTGGACAAAGACGCCGATGAAATCCGTTACGACATGGGCCGTGTCGTGGCGCGTAATCTTCAACTCATGGCCCGCATGGGCGTTTATTTTGAGGAGCAGGTTGCGCGTCGCTACCCCGCTTTTCCCATCCGCACGGGTGTACTGAGCTGGGAGGACTATCTTCCACCGCTCGGTCCTGATCTGCGCAACTTGCTCCAAATGCACGCTGGAGTCCTGTCTTCGTGACATTTCTCGAAAATATCTTTGATAGGCTGCAATCGGCGGCCGGCGTCTCCGTGGTTCGCGAAATCCACGGCGGCCAGATCGTGTCTATCACCGGTGCCGGATTGCTCGCTATGGTCCAGCAGGCGCGAAATTTTCTCGTATCACAAGGCTTGAAGAGAGGTGATCGCTGCGCGCTGTTCGCGCCCAATAGCATCCGGTGGATCGCCATGGATCTTGCGCTGATGGCCGAAGGGCTTATCGCCGTCCCGCTCAACACGCGGCAGGCGCCCGCCGAACTCGCGGCCATGATTAACGATTGCACGCCCGCGCAAATCTGCTGCTCCGATTCCACGTTGATTTCCGAAGTCCAAAAGCTTTGGCCGGCGGCTCCGCCGGTTGCATTCTTCGACCGCGTTTTCCTCGGTGACGCCAAGTCTTCTGGGAAACCCCTGCATCACAACAATTCCGACGCCGTCACGATCATTTACACCTCCGGCACCTCGGGCGAACCGAAGGGCGTTGTATTCAATGCCGCGAATGTCACCTTCATGCTCGGCTGTACCAACCAACGCCTCGATCTATTGATGGGCTCGCGGCCGGAACCCGATCGCGTCTTTCAATACGCGCCCTTCTGCTTTGCAGCCGCCTGGATACTCCTGCTCACCTCTCTTTCGCGGAACAGCGTCCTGACGCTTTCGACCGATCTCACCAGGCTTTCCGACGAATTGAAACTTGCCGCGCCCGATTATTTCGTGAACGTTCCGATGTTTCTCGAGCGCGTTCGCGCCAAAATCGAGGATTCGGTTCGGAAGCGCGGTCGATTGGCTTCTCTTGTCTTTGCTCGAGCGCGCCGGGCCTGCTTTGAAAGCCACGGCGGTGGCCGGCGCCGGCTTCTTGATTCCCTGTCCCTCTCGCTCGCGAATTCCGTGATGTTCCCCTCGATTCGCAAAGGCATTGGCCCCGATCTGAAGGCTCTCATCTGCGGCTCCGCTCCTTTGGCCGTTGAAACCCAGCTCTTTTTCATGATGCTCGGCATTCCGGTACTGCAGGTCTACGGCCTCACGGAAACCACCGCTATCTGCACCATGGACGATCCCCGGCACGTTGCGCCCGGCCATGTTGGCCCCGCGGTTCCCGGGATTGAAATGATGGTCTCGGATACCGGCGAAATTCTCGTCCGCGGCCCTAATATTTTCCCCGGATATTGGCAGCGTCCTGCCGAGACGGCAAAAGCCCTCGAGGGCGGATGGTTCCATACCGGCGATCAGGGCGAGGTCGACAAAAGCGGTAACTGGCGGATTACAGGGCGGTTAAAGAACTTGATCGTTCTCAATTCTGGGCATAACATTGCCCCGGAGCCGCTCGAACAGGCGCTCGCGGCCAGCTTGCCGGAAGCTCAACACGTGCTTCTCATCGGCAACAGGCGCAACTTCCTTGCTGCAGTTGTTGCAATTACGGACGGCTTGCCGGCCCCCCGCGTTCAGGCCGCAATCGACGCGGTAAATGCCGGTTCGCCGCATTACAAGCAAATTCGCGCATTTCACGTGGTTTGCGAGCCATTCACCATGGAAAACGATCTGCTGACCGCCAACGGCAAGCTCAAGCGCGACGCCATCCTTGCGCGTTTTGCCGCCGATATCGAACGCATGTATCGAAAAAAACCTGCATGAAAAATTTTCCGGGGAAAACGATTTCGTGGCGGGTGGCGGACGGCGCGATCGAGCTCACGCTTGACCGCGCGCCATGCAACGAAATCGGAGCGGCAACGCTAGGCGAACTCGAGGCGTTCGTCGAATCCCTCGAATCGCTCGAACGCGATGCGCATGCGTTGATTATTTCGAGCGCGCGCAAGGAGGGATTTTGCGCGGGCGCCGATCTCCGCGAACTGTATCGCGAATCGCAAGCCATTGCCGCACCCGCGCGTGCGGCCGGCTTGCGCGATTTTCTCGAGCGCATCCATCGCGTAATGAACCGCATCGATTCCTCGCCGCTCACGACCATCGCGGCGGTTCATGGCGTGACTTTCGGCGGAGGATTCGAGCTGGCGCTCGCGTGCGATCTGATTATCGCGGACAAGACGGCGCGTTTTTGTTTTCCGGAACTGCGGCTCGGCCTGATTCCCGGATTCGGCGGCATACCTCGATTGAAACGCGATCTCGGCAACGCGGTGGTTCGCGATCTGCTGCTTACCGGCCGCAGTATCAATGCAGCGAAGGCGCAAGCGGTGGGACTGGTAAGCCAGGTGACAGCCGAAGGCGAATCGATGCGCGTTGCCCGCGCGACCGCGGCGCAACTCAAGAAATTCGACCGCGGGACATCCATCGCCGCGAAGAAATTCATCAAGCCGATTCCACATGAGGAGTTACAACAAGAAATCGAGATTTTCTGCGAGCTATTCGAGCGGCCCGCGGTGGAAGCGGGACTTCGCAAGTTTGTGGAGAGCAGCGACGCTCTCCCGTATTTACCCTAAACACTTTTATCGGCGGTTTGGTTGCTGAGCCAAGGTCCATCGGACGGAAATGTGGCAATATAGCCTGTTATGAGCGCCCTTCAAAAAACGACTGACGAAATCATGGACCTCGCCGCCGCGCATTTCAAGGTGCCGCGAGCGCAATTGCATCCCGACGATGATTTTTTCAGCAGGCTTGGGATCAACAGCCTGCAGGCTCTCGACCTGCTTACGCGCATCGAGCAGCATTTCAAAATCGAGCTTCCCGACTACGAGCTTCAAGGCGTCAGCGATTTCCGCACGCTTGCCGAGCGCATTCAATCGCGCCTGTGATGCTCGATCTCCGAAAATATCAATCGCTAGGCGAAGCATTGCGGGCCGCGCTCGATCGCTGGCCGGATGAAATCTGCCTGATCGAAGCGAACCGCGAACATGAAAATCTCCGGCTGACGTACCGCCAATTCAAGGAAAGTTCCTTGCCGCTCGCGCGCGCGATGCAGGATGCAGGTTTCAAAGCCGCCGCGCGCGCCGCGATCATCATGACGAATCAGTCCAAGTGGCTGATTACCGCGTATGCTATTTTTTATTGCGGCGGCGTGCTAGTTCCTCTCGACTACAAGCTCACCGCCGACGAGCAAGTGAAACTTCTGGCGCACTCGAAAGCAGAATTTCTCATCATCGAATATCATTCCTGGCGCGCAATGATGCAGGCCGGCGGCTTCGCGTCGCTCGCGGCGCGCGTTGTTGTGGTGACGGAGGCTCCCGCAAAAGCGGAACTGGCAGGCGCAAAGCGATGGGAAGAGTTTCGCGACGCTGGCGACCCGGTTTTTGCCGCTCGCG
>JANWJR010000091.1 GCA_025451835.1 Candidatus Acidiferrales bacterium
ATCCGATCCTCGTCGCCAGCGCCGACGGTGTCGGCACCAAGCTGAAAATCGCCTTCGCCACGGGAATCCACTCGACGGTCGGCGCGGACATTCTCAATCATTGCGTCAACGACATTCTCACGCAAGGCGCGGAGCCTCTGTTTTTTCTGGATTATCTCGCGATGGGGAAACTCGACCCGCGCGTCGTCGAACAGGTAATCGAGGGCATGAGCCGCGCGGCCAAGCAAGCGGGCTGCGCTTTGATTGGCGGCGAGACCGCCGAGATGCCCGGTTTCTATGCGGTGGGAGAATACGATCTCGCGGGATTCATCGTCGGCGCCGTCGAGCAACGAAAACGCCTCGACGCCGGAACCGTTCGCGCCGGCGATGCGCTTCTCGCTCTGCCGTCGAGCGGGCTGCATACCAACGGCTATTCTCTTGCGCGCCGCCTGGTGTTTGGCGAAGCAAAGCTCGATCCCGATACGTACGTGGCCGAAGTCGGCAACAAGATCGGCGCGGAATTGTTGAAGCCGCATCGCGCGTACTGGCCGCTATTAAAAACAATTCTGGCGCGCGGGTGGGTGTCGTCCATGGCTCACATCACCGGCGGCGGAATCACCGGAAATTTGCCGCGCTCCCTGCCGAAGAGCGTGCAAGCCGTGATTCAGCTCGGCTCCTGGCCGGTGCCGCCGATTTTTCGTTATCTTGCGCAAATCGGAAAAATCGAGCGCGACGAGCTTCTCGCAACTTTCAATATGGGCGCCGGCATGATTCTGGTCGTCCCGGCGAAATATGTTTCCAAAGTGGAAGCGGAGTTGAAGCGCCGGCGCGAAAAATTCTATCTGATCGGTCGCGTGGAGCCCGCGCAGCAGGGCAAACCCCGCGTGATTTATTCAGGCAAGCTTCCACTCTGAGATCGCGAGCGCCGCTGCTACCACGGAAGGGAGGTTCGCCACGATGTCGCCCGAAACCCACACACCGCCACGGATCGGCGATATCGCTCCCGACTTCGAACTACCTGATTCCCAGGGCGTTCCGCAAAAGTTGGCTGATCTGGTGGCCGCCGGCCCGCGAATCTTCATTTTTTACCGCGGGCACTGGTGACCGTTTTGTCTCCGCCAGTTGGCGGAATATCGCGATCTCTACGATGAAATTCAAAAAGAAGGCGCCGGCCTTACTGCGCTTTCCATTGATCCGCCCGATCGCTCCGAGGCTGTGCGCCGGCAGCTTGATTTGCCTTATATGATTCTGTGCGATACGCAGCGAGTGGTCGTAAGGGAATGGGGAGTCTTCAACCAGGAAGAAAAAGGAGGCATCGCGAAGCCGGCGGTCTTCGTTGTTGCGCCGGACCATCGGGTAAAATTCCAGTCCGTCGACCAGACGGCAACTCGCGTTCCGGCTCGAGCTGTCCTTGATTTTTTGCGGACCGGGATGTCATCGCATCCCGCCGAGCCGGTGCGGAAATCATCATTTCCCAGCGTCAGTAATTTCTGGCGAGCGACTCTCAATTCAGTACGCTATGGAGTCCGCTCGACCGGCAAGTAATTAAAATGCCTTACTGATCGGCATTGTCGATATCAATGGCGGCTTTCCACGATCCGTCCGCTTGTTTCTTCCAGACCACCACGTACTTTCCTTTTTGGTCGGTAACTTTATTCTTTTTGCCGGCCGTCGCGAAATCGTACGTGCCGTACTCGTAGGCCATCTCGCCCGAGCGAGCCACTTGAACGGCTGTCGTCGTGAAACTCAATCCCGGGCCTGGAAGCGCCAGCATTTTTTGCCATCCCTGGCGGAGATTGTCCTTGCCACTCACCAATGGGCCTTTGTCCGCAAATTCCAGGGCATCGTCGGCATAGAACGACAAAGCTTTATCGATGTCCTTCGCCTGCGCAGCCTGGCTCCACGCGGCCGAAGCGGCCCGGATGGCGGCTTCATCGGCCGCGCGCGTGTCCGGCGCTTGCGCGACTTGCGGATTCGGCGTTCGAGAACAGGCCGCGGCGAACATCACCGCCGCAACAATCAAAACGAGCATCACACGTGAGCGAATCATGAGTAGCCTCCGGGTAAGCGAAACGTTAACGCAGAAGATTACGCTCTCCGGCCGCTGTGTCAAGCGCAGGTTTGATATGCAGGTTTGACGCGTTGGGGAACTATGCTAATTTCGCACGGTCATGAAAAAACGTATTGGCGTTCTGCTTTCGGGCCGCGGATCAAATTTCGACGCGCTGGCCGAAGGCGCGGCCTCCGGACTCATACCCAACGCCGAAATCGCCATCGTCATCAGCAATCGCGAAGGCGCGCCGGGAATCGAGAAGGCTCAATCGCGCCGGATCGAGACGTGCGTGATTCCTTCACGTGGGCTTGAGCGCGAGGCGTACGACAAGCTGGTCATCGCGGCGCTGCAAGAAAAGCGCGTGGACCTCGTTTGCCTGGCGGGATACATGCGGTTGCTTTCGCCCGCATTCGTTCGCGCGTTTCCAAATCGTATTTTGAATATTCACCCGTCGCTTCTGCCCGCATTTCCCGGCCTCGAAGCTCAGCGCCAGGCGCTCGAGCACGGCGCGAAGTTTTCCGGATGCACCGTTCATTTTGTGGACGAGAATCTCGACGCGGGCCCGATTATCCTGCAGGCCACCGTCCCCATCGAAGACAGCGATACGCCGGAAACGCTTTCCGCACGCATTTTGCGCGAAGAGCATCGCATCTATGCGGAAGCAGTGAGTATCGTGCTGGCAGGACGCTATCGGATCGAAGGCCGCCGCGTCCTAACATCCCTGGAGAAGAAATAGTGGCTGCTACGCAATTCAAGCCGGTGTCCGAGCAACTGGCGTACCTGAAAAAAGGCGCGGCGGAAATCATCCGCGAAGAAGACCTGATGGCCAAGCTCGAGCAGTCGGCAAAAACCGGCAAGCCGCTGCGCGTCTACCTTGGCGTGGACCCCACCGCGCCCGACATTCATCTGGGACACACGGTGGTTCTGCGCAAGCTGAAACATTTTCAGGACATGGGCCATACGGCAATTTTTCTGATTGGCGATTTCTCCGCCATGATCGGCGACCCCACCGGCCAATCTGAAACGCGTCCACCACTCACGCGCGAACAGGTGGATGCCAACGCCAAGACCTATCTCGCGCAGGTGTACACAATCCTCGACCGCGAAAAGACCGAAGTCCGCTACAACAGCGAATGGCTCGACAAGATGTCGAGCTACGACGTGGTGCGGCTCTGCGGGCATTACAGGCTGGCGCGCATGCTCGAACGCGAGGATTTCCGCTCGCGGCTCGACCAGAATCTGCCGATTTCCGTTCACGAGCTGCTATATCCGCTGCTGACTGCCTGCGACGCCGTGTCGCTGCGATCCGACGTGGAACTCGGCGCCACCGAGCAGAAATTCAACCTGCTCGTGCATCGCGACATCCAGCGTGAATACGGTTTGCCGGCGCAGGCGGTCCTGACCATGCCGATTCTGGTCGGTCTCGATGGCGGCCGCAAAATGTCGAAGAGCTTGAACAATTACGTCGCCATCACGGAATCGCCCGGCGAAATGTTCGGCAAGCTGATGTCGATTTCCGATGAGCTGATGTGGTCTTACTATGAACTGCTGACGGATTTTGCCCCGCCGGTGATCGTTCGGCTGCGCGAGGAAGTCCGTACCGGCGTTCTGCACCCGATGGACGCAAAGATGCAGCTCGCGCACGTGATTATTGCAGGCTTTCATGGCGAGGCCGCCGCGAAAAAGGCTGCCGACGAATTCCGGCGCGTTTTTCGCGAGCGCCAGGCGCCAGAAGAAGCTCCGCGCCAGACGCTGCCGCGTGGCGAATCGAAACGGCTTTCCGCGTTGCTTGTGGAATTAAAACTGGCGTCGTCGAAAAGCGAAGCTGAACGGCTAATGGAGCAGGGTGGCGTCGAGATTGACGGCGTCCGTTTCGACGACGCCAGGAAGGAAATCGATCTCTCGCAGCCGACGGAATTCCTCTTGCGTGCCGGCAAGAAGAAATTCCTGCGAATCGTCGTCGAGTAACGTAACGCCAGCGCGCCAGCGCCGGCACGAAGGATCAGGCGACTTCGAGGAGGACGAGCGAGACGTCGTCGTTCGGCGGGCCTTCGCGCCACTCCGCGACGCGGTCGAGGATGGCCTGCTTCATCTCGCTAAACGGTAGCAACGATGTTTCACGCACGAATTTCTGCACGCCTTCCACGCCCAGCATTTCGCCCCGCCCGTCAAACACGTCGGTGATTCCATCGGTGTAGAGCACCAGGCGGTCGCCCTGCTTGAGATCGATGTCCAGCGTCGCTTCCATATCGACCGCATCGGGCAGCGCGCCGAGCACAAGGCTGCGCGATTCCAGCAAGCGAGGTTCCTGCCCCGGGTGCACCAGCATCGCCGGCGGATGCCCGGCGCCCGCATAGATCATGCGGCGCCCGCCGCGATCGACCCGCGCCGCGGCAAGCGTGAAATAGAAAACCGAATTGCCGATGTTCTGCATGACGAAGCGATTCAGATGGCGAAGCATGTCGCCGAGTGGAGCGCCACGCCGCAATTGCGTCATCGTCTCGGTGTAAATGCGGTTTGCGACCAGCGCCGAGCCGATGCCGTGGCCGGAAACATCGCAGACCAGCAAGTTCAGATGGTCGTCATCCATCGGCGCGATCAGGCCGAAGTCGCCTCCAATTGAACGCACCGGCTGAAAAAACGTTTCGACGCGCACTCCGCCCCACGCCAGCGGTTGCGGCGCAAGGCTCTGCTGCACGCGCGCGGCCAGAACCAGGTCTTCATCAATTTCTTTTTGGCGTTCTTCGAGCTGCTTATTCGCGCCGCGCAGTTCGGCCTCGGCGCGTTTCTGCTCGGAAATATCGGCAAACGTGATGATGCCGAATTGCCGTCCGTCGGGGTCTTCGATGCCACGCGAGCCGATAATCACCGGCAGGCGGCTTCCATCTTTTCGCGGAAGCACGAACTCGAAGCGATTATGTCCCTGCCTCATGCCGCGATCGCGCTCCTCGAAGATCACCGCGGCTTCCTCGGGAGTGTAAAAGTGCGGAACGCTTTTGCCGACCACGTCGCCGCGCACGTTGCCGGTCATCTGTTCGAAACGAGCGTTGACGAACAGAATTTCGGCGCAGTCGTTCACCACAGCTACGCCCTCATTGAGCGTCTCAAAAATCTCCTCAATCTGCTGGAGCCATTCGGGCTGTTCAATTTCCATGAGTATTCCCTTCAGCTTCCGCCGCCACTTGCCGAGCATCTTACCGAATACACGCTAAAACCGCCAAAGGAGGCAGTACAGAGCGGCGTTACGAACTGCGCCATTGGATGAAGTACGGTAGGATATTGATTCGCAACTCTCGATAGAAAGCGCAAAGAAATGGCCAATATTTCCAGAAATCGTGAGCGTGTTCCGCCGGGGCCGAAAGGCGTGCCGATCGCCGGCGTCGCGTTGGAGTTGTTGCGCGATCCGC
>JANWJR010000092.1 GCA_025451835.1 Candidatus Acidiferrales bacterium
ACAAGGCCGACGCTGCCGTCCAGGCAGACGATCGTAAACGATCCGTTTGATTCCCGTTCAATTTTCGACGCGGATTTTTCGGTTTGAATTACGGGACCAACGATGAAGTTTCCGGCGCGTATCGTGACTTCCGTCGCCCCTGCGAATGAACTCATCACCACGGTGCCCAATTTCAACTCGGCGACATATTGAGGATCGCCGGCAAACGCGACCTGGCTCAGCGGCCCAACCTTGTAAGAGCCTTTTCCGCTGATGGTAAACGTCGCTGAGGCTCCCTCCGCGGTGCTGAGCACATCGCCGGAAAAAATCGTCGATTCAGCAGGCGCCGGGGCGCCGTTCACGTACACAGGGCCGGTTGCCGTTAGTGAACCGAGGGCTTGGTGCGGTTGCGCTTGTTGAAGGCTGCGATTTCCAGCCAGTGCCGGAGATGCGAAGAGGAGCAGCATCAGCGCCTGGCCCAGCAACGATCGATGAAAGGAATGTGCCTCGGATCGCGCCAACAATGGGACGCCACTCGCCGCTTGCTTCATAAATCCGCCGGCCAAGCCTGCCGCTCCAGAAGCTCGTGACAAATATGTAGCACCATTTTCCCCGGCTGTCTACACTCTCGAATCAATGAATCAATGTCGGCGAAACACGCGCGAAATCGCGTCGAGGTTGGGTGCTGAAACTTTGCTTCTGTTGGCTAAAGCGCGGGTTCACATCGTCAGCACGACGCGGAACTGCGCCTTACCGCTCATCATTCGCGCGTAACCCTCGGCCGCTTTTTCGAGCGGATAGGTCTCGATCATCGGGCGCACGCCGGTTAGCTCGGCGAAGCGCAGCGTGTCTTCGGAATCGGTGGGTGTTCCCGCGGCCCAGCCCTGAATGGTCCGGCTTCCTGAAATGAGTTGCATCGGCGTGACCTCGATGGGATCCATCGTCGCGCCTATCACCACGAGCTTGCCGTTCGGCCCCAGGCCGTCCACTAGCTCGGACATCGCTTTCGAGCTTGGCGCTGTCGCCAGAATCACCTGTGCGCCACCCAGTTTTTGCAATGCCTCTGCTGCGTTCGTCGATTTGCTGTCGATGTATACGCTCGCTCCGAGTTTCTTTACGAGCGCCGCGTTTTCGGGTCCGCGCCCCACAGCCGCCACCTTATAGCCAAACTTGCTCGCGAATTGAATCCCCAGATGGCCCAGCCCCCCGATACCCTGCACCGCAACAAGGTCGCCGGGGAGCGCGCCGCTATGTCGCAGGGCGTTAAAAGTCGTGATTCCGGCGCACAGTAGCGGCGCTGCTTCGGCGGCCCCTAGACTGTCCGGTATCGCCGCCAGCGCCTCCACCGGAGCCACCATGTATTGCTGGTATCCGCCGTCGTAGCTGATGCCCGGAACTTTCAGGTTCCGGCAATTGCGAAAATCCCCGCGCCGGCACGAGAGGCACGTGCCGTCCTGCCCGCCGTGCCAGCCCACACCCACGCGCTGTCCTTTCTTCCACTCGGTCACGCCGGCACCAAGCTCATCAATCACGCCGGCGATTTCGTGTCCTGGCACGCGAGGGTATTGAATGCCAGGCCACAGGCCGTCTTTGGTGAGCACGTCGCTGTGGCAAACACCGCAGGCCTGCACCTTGACGCGCACCTGTCCCGCGCCCGGCTGCGGCACTTCTCGCTCGACGATCTCGAAATCCGCTCCCGCCTTAGGGATCTGGGCCGCCTTCATCGGTGCGATTGCCGTTTTCGCTGTTGCCATGTTGATCTCCCTTCAGTTCGAATGTGCGCTAGCCGGGGGCAGGATGCCGCCAGAGGCTGAGTCTTCGCCCATCTATTCGGCTTGTCAAGGCTGTAACCAAATTTCATCTTGAGTTTTGCACGGTTAGCTTGCAGTTGTGTCCTGGCTCAGGCCGAAAGAGCAGCGCGGCCGGAGACAACAAACGATCCCAATATGCTGCGTCACGATGGCGGCCCAGCCTTGCGGTTTTTGCAAGGGTGGGGGATTCTGTTTGCCTCTGCGGAAGTTAATTTCGGTAGCGTGATCGCCCTCAATTCGCTATCCACGTTTCCAGCTATTGCGTTGCCGCCGTGATTGAGAGACTAATTACAGCGCCCCATGAAAGTCCTGCACATCGTCAAGACGGCCACCGGAGCCGCCTGGGTCTACCACCAAGTGCGCGTATTGCGCTCGCTGGGAGTTGAAATCGTCGTGGCGTTGCCGGCGCATTCAAGCATCGCTCCCGAGTACAGACGAATCGGAGCCACGGTCGTCGAAGTGGATTTGAATCCTCCCGTTGCCGCTCCCTGGCGCGCCTCATCGATCCTGTCCGCTTGCCGGACGCTGGTAGCAGACGCGCGACCGGACCTGATTCATTCGCACCACGTCGGCACGACGCTGGTCGTGCGCCGCGCGCTCGGCAAAACTCATCGGATACCGCGAGTTTATCAAGTGGTCGGGCCGCTTCATCTGGAACATGCTTTTTTCGCCAGGCTCGATATTAAATCGGCCGGCCCGCAAGACCATTGGATTGCAACCTGCCAGTGGATACGCAGAAAATATGGCGAATTGGGAGTCGGCGCCCAGCGGATTTTTCTCTCCTATGCAGGTACGGACCTAAGAGCTTTCTCCGAGGTCCGAACCGGGCTGTTGCGGCGCGAACTTGGGATTGCCACCGATATTCCCCTGATCGGCATGGTCGCTTACATGTACGCTCCGAAATGGTTCCTCGGGCAGACGCGCGGATTGAAGGGCCACGAAGACTTCATCGCAGCGTATAACATCCTCAGGAGAAATAACCCCACCCTGCGAGGCGTGATAATAGGTGGACCTTGGGGCGGAGCGCGATGGTACGAGAAGCGGCTCCAAAAGCTGGCGCGAAGGCTTTGCGGGGATTCTCTGTGCTTCATGGGAACGCGAGCAGACGTTCCGGCGCTCTATCCGGACCTCGATTTGGCCGTGGTTCCCTCGCATTCCGAAAGTGTGGGTGGCGCGGTCGAACCGCTTCTGAGCGGCGTGCCGGTTGTGGCGACCAACGTCGGAGGTCTCCCCGATCTCGTTCGCGAGAACGAAACCGGCTGGCAAGTCCCTCCGCGAAGCCCGGAAGCATTGGCGCGAGCAATCTCGGATGCTTTGCGCGACAAAGACGAGGCCCGCCGGCGCACTCTCCCGGGCCAGCGGTTGGCGCGGCATCTTTTCGATGTCGAAAGGACGGGCCGCGAAGTCGCCGCGATTTACGAGCAGATTCTCGCGCGAACTGGCCGTGAACGCGCGCTATATGCTTGAATCCATCGCACCGAATGCCGTCGTGGCCGCAAGCTTGCCCCGGAGCGTCTCTCTGCGCAGGAATTTCGCTTTAACCCTCACAGGCAACGTGATATACGCCGCCTGTCAGTGGGGCATCCTGATTTGCATCGCCAAGCTCGGCACGGCCGCAATGCTCGGGCAGTTCGCGCTCGCTCTGGCGATCGCGGCCCCCGTCTTTATGATGACCGGATTGCAGTTACGAGCCGTGCTCGCAACGGACTCGCGCGACGAGTATCGGTTCGGGGACTACATGGCGCTCCGAATCGCCGCCGTAGCGGTCTCAGTGATTGTCGTTGTCGCGTGCCTCGCGATAGCCGGTCTCAGCCGAGCAATCTGCGGCATTGTCCTTGCTGTAGTTGCTGCAAAAGCAATCGAGTCCTTGAGCGACATTATTTATGGCCTCTGGCAGAAACACGAGCGTTTCGAGAAGATCGCTATCGCTTTAGCTGGCCGCGGGCTTTCCTCCTTGGGTGCAGTGGCAGCAGTACTTTATTTAACCGGAAGCATTGTTTGGAGCGTAATCGCGATGGCGGCGAGCTGGGCGCTCTGGCTGGTTACCTACGAACGCAGCGGCGCGCGCGCGCTGCTCGCGAGCGTGTCCCCACCGGAAAATCTTCAGCCCGAGTGGCGATGGCTATCGTTAAGAAATCTCACCAAGCTGGCATGGCCCTTCGGTCTCGTAATGCTCCTGCTTTCATTGACCTCCAATATCCCCCGCTATTTCATCCAGCGCGATTTAGGAGAGGCCGCTCTCGGATATTTTGCCGCGATGGCCTATGCATTTGTAGCAGGCAACACGATCGTCGCCGCCATCGGACAATCGGCGGTCCCGCGGTTGTCCCGGGCATTCCACACCGATCAATTGGCTTTCGTGCGGCTGCTGAGACGCATGGTTCTCCTCGCGGCCGCCTTGGGCCTAGCGGGTATTGGACTGGCCACTTTGTTCGGCTCCTCAATTCTGCGGGTACTCTATCGGGCGGATTACGCGAATTACAAACCCTTGTTCGTTTTGCTCATGATCGCCGCCGCTCTTGCCTACGTTGCGTCCATATTCGGCTACGGCATGACCGCCTCCCGCGCCTTCCGGCCGCAGGTGCCGCTGTACGCGGTTGTGGCAATCGCAACCACGGTGGCATGCTTGCTGCTAATTCCGTGGCTCGGGCTGATGGGCGCCGCGTATGCAGTGCTCATTGGGGCGATTGTCTCAAGCGGCGGCGGTGCTTACGTGGTCCTGCGGGCGTTGCGCGTTGATTCGAGACGGAAGGCGATGCAATGATTCAGAGACCACTCAAAGTTCTGCACGCGCTAGGAGCATTCGATCCCGGCGGAGTGGAAACCTGGCTGCTGGGTGTGTTGAAAAGCTGCGATCGAGAACGGATCGAGTTCGATTTTTGCACCTTCGGGCAAGAGCCCGGAGTGTACGCGCAGGAAGTCGAAGGACTCGGCGCCAGAATTCTGCGGTGTCCGGTGTCCGGGAATTTTCTTTCGTTCCGCCGCCGCTTTCGGCGCATCCTGCGCGAAGGGCGCTACGACGTGGTGCATAGCCACGTGCATTTTTTTTCAGGAGCGCTGGTTCGCTGGGCAAAAGCAGAGGGAGTGCCGATGCGTATTGCACACAGTCACACCAGCCGCGACGACCGGCCCGACACTCTGCCTCGGCGGTATTATCGCAGGGCAATGAAGTCCTGGATCCGTCGTTATGCGACACACGGTTTAGCCGCTTCGCGTCCTGCTGCGGCTGAACTTTTCGGCGAGCACTGGGAAGAAGACAAACGCTTCGGCGTGCTCCACTACGGAATCGATTTCGGCCCGTTTCGGGGGCCCGTCATTCGAGAGCAGGTTCGTAGCGAAATCGGACTGCCGCCTGACGCGCCGGTGGTGGGGCACGTTGGCCGGTTCGTGCCCGCAAAAAATCATCATTTTCTCCTGGAGATTGCCGGCGAGCTTCTAAAGATTCGGCGAGACGTTCACTTTTTATTTGTTGGTGACGGACCACTGCGGCCAGAAATCGAGGCTCGGTCGAGGGCGATGGGCTTATCGGCCAACGTGCATTTCCCCGGTAGTCGCTCCGACGTGCCTCGGCTAATGCGAGGGGCGATGGACGTTTTCGTTTTTCCGTCGCTCTGGGAAGGCTTGCCGGTCGCGCTAATTGAGGCGCAAGCTGCGGGACTGCCTTGTTCGATCTGCAACACGGTTCCCGAGGAGGTGGTGTTTTGGCCTGAATCGGTAGGATTTCTTCCCTTAGCAGCCGGAGCAAATCGTTGGGCTGCGCAAGTGATCGGGAGTTTTAACGCCCCACGACCAAAATCGAACTCCGTTCTCGATATAGTGACACAAAACGGATTCTCGATTGAAGAATCAGCCAGCAAACTGAAGAGCGTCTATCTTTCGCAGCAATCGTGCGCGCCAATCATTCTGGAACAACATGTCTAGCACGGGGTTTATGACGACTCGCGTGACCGACGCGCAAAGTCCGGGACGGGTCATTCGCCGTTCGCACGAGCGCGGTGACTACGCCCTCACGGCTAGCTGTGTAGGTCTCGTAACGCTCCTCTGCATACTACGGAGCGGGTCGGTTGTGCATTGGTTTCTCTTGCCCGTGATGGCTTGCGGGATTCTATCTGGCGTTGACGTCATCCGATGGCTGCGCGGCCGGCTGGATATCTTTGACCCCCGAGCCGTTGTTGCCTGCCTGGCATTCTATGGCTTCTTCATTGCGCCGCTGTTGCACGTAATTTGGGATCGATTTGGAGTGGGCTACGATTTGATTTTGTCGGGAGATTGGCGTCCCTGGCTAGGAGCCATGGCCGCCCTAAATGCCGTGGGGCTGATCCTTTATCGACTACTCCATAATTGGGTCTTCAATCGAACAGAAACTTCCACAGTGTCATGGGAGATCGACGGGAAAAGGTTTTATCCCATCTTCGGATTTGCATGGTGTCTTTCAGCAGGCGGCATCGCTTATTTTTTTTGGCAATTTAATGGTTTTTTCGGCGTGGTAGAGGCATTTGACACTGACAAAACGGCTTTTGTAGGAAAGGGATGGTTATTGGTGTTTGGATGGCCGCTGGCCGTCTTGTCGTTCATTATTCTAGTGTTTGCCTGGACCGATCGTAGAGGGAAGAAGGTCCGACATCATTTGACGACAGCCCTTCTGATGTTAGGCGCTGCCGGCGTTGTCCATTTTTTGGCGATGGGCTGGTATGGGAGCCGCGCCGCCACAATTTGGGCATTGTTTTGGATGGCTGGAATCATTCAGTACCGGTTCCGTAAGTTTTCGCGGAGGTGGGCGGGAGCGGGTTTGGTTTTCATGATGGCTTTTATGTATTTCTATGGCTTCTACAAGGAGCGAGGCAGAACGGGATTCGAAGTATTGCGCTCGCCGGCGATGTGGTTGGATCCCGAGGGCTACGAGCGAGACTTCAAAAGCGTTCTCCTGGAGGACCTCGCCCGAGCCGACACGGATGCCTATCTTCTGCACAACATCGTGAAATACCCGGACGACTATGAGTATCGGTGGGGACTTACCTACGCGGGCGCACTGGCGATTCTGATTCCAAGAAATTTTTGGCCAGATCGACCTGAGTTTACCGTCGAAGCTGGGACTGAAGCTCAACTGGGAAAGGCAACTTCGCTGCGCTCGTCCCGAGTCTACGGTCTGAGCGGAGAGGCCTTGCTTAATTTTGGTCCCGGGGGTGTTCCGCTTGTGTTCGCGATTTATGGAGCGCTCCTGGGATGGTATCGGCGCAAGGTGCTCTACCTCTATTGGAAGGACGCCCGGATTTTTCTGGCTCCTTTTTTTACCATACTATTCGCGATGGCCTTCATTGGCGACAGCGATACTGTGGTTTTCGGGGCAGTAACTGAGGGGGCGCTAATCTTTATCTGTTTGTTCGCCGCTTCACGACGCCACCCCGCGGCTGAAACCGCATGAACGAAGGCGCGGCGAACGTTGCAACCCCAATAACGCCGAAATGGCTCGAGCGAAGTCGGTCTGAGACAATGCACCGCCTGTGTTTCTCTTAGTCACAACCGAAGGGCATTTCTCGCGCACCGCGGCAGGAACCATCTGCACGAGCGGACCGGCAAACTACGCTTTCTGGGAGCGCTATCTGGAAGTGTTTGATCGAATCACTGTTCTAGCTCGAGTGAGCTATAGCGATCAGCCAAACGGTGGCGGGCAGTCTCGATCAGACGGACCACGGGTTTCTTTTCGCCCGCTAGCGGACTACTCCGGCCCGTGGGAGTTTTTTCGATTACGATCCAAGATAAGAGCCATCGTGCGAGACGCGGTGCGGGAAGCCGATGCCTATATTCTGCGCGTGCCCGGACTGGTGGGGCAACTTGCATCGAGCGAGATCAATCGCGCCGGACGGCCGTATGCTTTGGAAGTCTTGGGCGATCCGTGGGATGCGCTCGGGCCCGGAACGTGGCCCAGTGGTCTTCGGCCTCTGGTTCGGCCAGTAGCCACGCTGCAACTGAAACGTCTGTGCAAGAAAGCAAGCGCCGTCAGTTACGTGACACAGCATGCGCTTCAACTTCGATATCCCCCCGGGGAGAACACGTATGCAACCGGCTGCTCCGACGCAATGATGGATTCTGCTTTCGGGTCCGTGGAGGACGTGGAGAAACGCATCCGGCGAATCGACGAGTTGCACACTGGGGGCTTGCGAGAGCCAGTGCGCATCGGCTTTCTGGGAACTCTGGCGCGGCTGTACAAGGCACCCGACATTCTTCTGCGTGCTGCCGCGCGGTGTGCGATGCGCGGCCTGAACTTTGAGCTTTCCATGGCAGGCAGCGGGCGCCACGCAGAGGAACTGGAGAAACTCGCCGAACGGCTAAAGATTCAGGATCGAACGCGCTTCCTGGGGCAAATACCGTTCGGCAAACCCGTGCGGGATTTTCTTGATTCACTCGATCTGTTCGTTATGCCATCGCGCCAGGAAGGTTTGCCGCGCGCATTGCTCGAAGCGATGGCGCGCGGCTGCCCCTGCATCGGAACGGACGTGGGGGGCATACCGGAGTTACTCGCGCGGGAAGACCTTGTTGCGAGCGGTAATGCAAATCGTCTGGCAGAGGCAATCATACGCGTCGCACGAAACCCAGCATTATTGAAAGCAATGGCTCGGCGGAATTACGAGCGGGCCAAACAGTTCCGTCCGGAGCCATTGCGTGAGGCCCATCGCTCATTCCTTCAGGTGGTCCGAGCGCGGGCAGAGAAATGAAGTGTTGTGAAGTGAACCTGCTACACGTCCCGTCTCTTGTAGTATCCCGGAAGTAAGCTGCATAAGCAGGACGCAGCAAGCAGCACCCCTGCAAGAGTTGCACGGCGGGAATTGTTGAATTTATTTCCGAGACGAGATACTGCATCTCGGGATGGGGTCACTCCTTGTGAGCGATAGCGATCAAGTTCATCCGGAAGGACGACAGCACATCGAACCGGCCAACAAGAGACTGGTAAAGCCGCCCCATGCGATGAAGTACCGGATTAAACGCAAGGGCGTTTGGCGCGCCTTCGATGAGAATAATATCTGGCCGCGTGAATCCCGATTGGACGAGCAGAGTGCGAAGCCGCCAGCGCGTGTTGGCCCGGTAATAAGTGGGGAAAATGTCGGTTTCTTCGAAGGCTCGAACGCGGCGATTGAACCATAGATGAAACCTGTGCGGCGTCAGGCGGGATGCAGCGCCATAATAGTGAAGCAAGTTCGACGTGAAGACGGCCAGCTTGCCTCCGGGTCTAAGGATGCGATAGAACTCCGCCAGGGCAGCCGCAGGCTTCTCAAGATGTTCGATGGTCCATCTGCAATTCACTAAATCGAACGAATCGTCGCGAAAAGGCAAATCGTTCACGTTTGCGCGCACGCGGAAATCCAACTTCCGATTCGTGCGGATGGTTTCCTGGATGTCCACGCCGACCAGATCGCATCCGGCTTCTTTTGCGAAGTTATCGCCCGAGAATTTTCCCGAGCCACAGCCGGCATCAAGGATCCGGCCGCCGGGCACGACGATTTGTCTCACGTATTCTGCAAAGTAATCTTCAGGCAGCCGACCCGTTCCCGCGACCGGCGGAAGGGAGCCAACTTTTTGCGCCGGTCGAGAACCTATCTCATAAGTGTTTTGATGAATTATTGCGCGGACCTCAGGGTTGAAACCCGTGAAACTGGGCGTCTTTCAGCACGGCTGAACAGGCTGCGGAAAAATACACCGTTTGTCATTCCCAGTCGCCGAAGGCGGCGAGGAACCTGCTGTTTTCCTGGCGTTTCGTAAAAAGCAGATTCCTCGCCTGGCTCGGAACGACACGTAAACAGACTTTTTCGGCAAGCCGTGAAGGCGCGCCCCGACGCGGAGCCGCGTACGAGATGACGCTTAGTGTCTGCGATATTCATGACGGTCGTTCGGCGAAACGCGAGCCACGAAGCGTTTGCGCGGACGGATTGTTTCAACGCCAGCGCGTCAGGCGAATATCCGCGGCGAAAATTCGCCCACTCGATCTTGCGCCAAGGCGCGCATGGCAATGTGATTATTGAACCGCGCGCCGGAAAAATCGGTGATCATGCTGGACCGAATGACCCCATACATTTCCCGAATTCCGGACTCGAGGGTCTCGCGGCACTGAAATCTCAATACGCGTTCGATTTTGTCAAAGGAAACGCGATAACTGCGACGGTCGTCGTTTTGAGCGGCGTCTACTCTTGTTTCGGGGATCAGGCGGACAATCGCATCTCCCAATTCCTTGAGCTGGAGGTTCAAATGCGGCGAGCCGGCGTTGAAGACTTGACCCGAGATGTGCGAGGGCTCCGATTCCAAACAGGAAATGAACGCGCATGCGGCATCTTGAACGTGGAGGAACGGCCTCCATTGGTTGCCGTTGAAGATCGCGATCTTTCCCGTGGAGGCCGCACGGGCGAGGAGCAAGTTCACGACCAGATCGAAACGCATCCTTTTCGACGAGCCGAATAAAGTGCCCAGCCGGACCACCGTGGGAGCAAAGCCGTTCGTGGCTGCTTCCAACAGGACTCTTTCGGAATCAACTTTCGTTTGCGCGTATACGGAAAGAGGAGCGAGCGCAGAGCATTCGCAGACCAGCGGTTCCGACGCTCCGTACACGCTGCACGAAGACGCGAATACGAATCTAGAGACTCCGGAATCGCGCGCCACATCGACTAACATGCGCGTAGCCGCCCTGTTCACGTCCATCGCCAACTGCTTGTTTTCGTCGCAAGCGGGATCGCCCACGACACCTGCAAGATGAACGACGGCGTCACATCCTTTCATCGAGCGGACCACGGCGCCGATATCGCGCACGTCTCCTCGAACGAGCGCAAAGCGCGGGTGGTGTTTGACGTGATCCAGAGACGATTCTCCGAAAATCAAAGAATCGAGCACGCGCACGCGGTAACCACGGTGAAGCAACCGGGTGACGAGGACCGAGCCCAAATAACCCGCTCCGCCCAACACGAGAACGTGACTCATGCGCGCTGGTTGGGCACTCTGCTTTTGCATGAAACTCAAACTCCCGCCGCCATGCTTCCGGCGCTCGTAAATTCATGCACGCGGATGATGGCATCGCAAACCTTGTCGACCGTCTCATCCTCCAGCGATGAATAGATCGGCAAGCTAAGGATTCGGTTGGAAACATAATCGGTCACCGGAAGTGGACGCGCGTCCCATACTTCACGATAGAGAGTCTGCCGATGCACGGGCGGCCAAAAATAGCGCCTGACTTGAATGTTTTCTTTCTGCAAGGCATCGATCAGCCAATCGCGGGACTGGCCGAACCGGCG
Organism: Candidatus Acidiferrales bacterium; assembly: GCA_025451835.1. GTDB lineage: Bacteria > Acidobacteriota > Terriglobia > Acidiferrales > UBA7541 > Palsa-295. The sequence continues at coordinate 11,063 of JANWJR010000092.1, forward strand.
ATCATCAACTACCACAGAAAAATCCTTGCACGCACTGCGATCGCCGGCGAGAACGCGCTGGAAGCCAAGCCCTGGAACGCCCTGCAGCCGCTGCTCATAGCGTTGACGAATCTCGTTTCTTCTGTGCAGGCGGCCGTTGAGGCCGGCGAGACCGTGAATTGCCAAAGCGGCGTGAAACTCGCTCATGCGCGCATTAAGGCCGACGAGTTCAGGGTCATAGCTGCCGGAATCGCCGTAATTGCGAGCCGCGCGCAATCGTTGCGCCAACACTACATCGCCGGTCGCAATCAACCCACCTTCGCCCGCAACCAGCAACTTGGTCGGCGAAAAGCTAAAGACTTCCGCAACGCCGAATGCTCCTACTTGCGTTCCGCCGGTGCTACTTCCATACGCATGGGCTGCGTCGTAGACGACAGGTATGCCTCGGCCTTCGGCGATCTCCGCAAGGGCACGGACCGGCGCCGGATTCCCAAACAAGTGCACCGCAAGAATGGCGGACGTCTCCGAAGACAATCGCGAGCGGACGGATTCGGGATCGATGCAAAATGTCCGCGGGTCGCAGTCGGCAAAGACGGGTTTGAGGCCGTTCCACACGATGCTATGAGCAGTTGAATGGAAGGTGAAACTTGGCAGGATGACCTCTCCGCGAAGATTGAGCGCTCTTAAGACCAGGAGAAGCCCGGCCGTGCAACTGGAAACGGCGATACAGTGCCGCACACCCAGAAAGTCAGCAGCGGCCTGTTCAAAATATTTGACTCGCCTTCCATTCGTAAGCTGCCGACTCTCCAGGATTGCAGAAACGTCCTGCAGGAAGCTGCGATCAGGCATACCCTCGGGCTCTACGATCGGCAGTAATCGTTCGAACATGGGGCGGCCGCCCGCAATCGCGGGAAGATGCGCACTGGCAACAGGCATCGCGTTGTTCTCCGTCATTCAGGCCTGTTGGGTTGCCGGCCAATTTCTTCCGCCGGGACGCCAGCAACCACGACTCCTTCCGCCACGTCTTTAACGACTACCGCGCCCGCACCCACGTATGAGTACTTATGAATCACACGGTTCGGCGTGACGATCGCGCCGGAACCAACGTAGGCGAAGTCTCCCACGCGAACGGTTCCCGTCAAAGTTGCTTTTGGGAAGATGTGGCAACTTTTTCCAAGATGATTGTCGTGATCGACGGACGCAGCCGTATTCACGCAGACGTTATCTTCCAGCACGGCTCCGGGAGTGACGGTAGCGCCAGCCAAGATCACGACTCCTTCACCCAATTCGACGTGACGCGAGACGTGAGCGCTGGGGTGAACCACACCCACCGGCGCAAGTCCGCGCGCGCGTACCTCCTCGAATTTCCTGTGGCGGACATAATTGTCGCCGATAGCCACGGCGACGCCTTCGAAATCCAATTGGTTCATTAATTCCGAGAGTCCGCCAGCCGCATAACGGACCGTGAAGCCCAGGACGTTGCGTCCCGCCCTGTGAATATCATCATCCAGAATCGCAACCACTTCCCAGCATTCGCGGGCGAGCAACGCATCGACGATTACTTTGCCATGTCCACCCGCTCCCCACACGATTGCCCGCCGTTTGTGATTTGCCATCTGTCGGGAAATCAGGCCGGATCGTGCATCCTGACCCGGCCTCCCTCTCCGTAAATACCTTCACCGCGAAGCACGAAGGGAATTGTCCGAAAAAGGATTTTGCAATCGGCCCATAACGAATACCGCTCGATATAAAGCAGGTCGAGGGCAATTCGCTCCGGCCAGGAGAGAAGATTGCGGCCGTGAATCTGGGCCAAACCCGTGAGGCCGGGGCGGACCTGGAGCCGGCGTGCTTCGCGCGGCGAATAGAGCGCCGCAACCTCGGCAAAAGTTGGGCGCGGCCCCACAAGGCTCATGTCTCCGCGGAGCACGTTCCAAAACTGGGGGAGTTCGTCCAAGCTCCACCTGCGAAGAATGCCACCAACTCGCGTGATGCGCGGATCGCCCGACGATGTTTCGAAGGGATGACCCTGCTGCTGCGCATTCTTCAGCATCGTCCGGAACTTCCACTGGCGGAAAGCTTTCCCATTCTGTCCGGCGACCCACACCGCAAAGAACACGGGGCCGGGCGAATCCAGGCTGGAAGCGATGGCGATCAATACGAATGCAGGAACGAGGAACAACAATCCAAGGAAAGCGATCGCGAGATCGATTCCTCGCTTCAAGGCGAATTGGAATTCACGCGGCAACTTCGACGCTCCCCTGGTTTCGGTTTTCCCGCGATCTCGACATTGCCACACCCAGAACTACGGAGAACACCAGGGCGTTTGCGGGTATGTGCAAATTGAAGTCGGCCAGGCTGTGCAATAGAATTGCAACGATGCTTCCCGCGCAACCAAGGGCAACGGCCCGTTCAAAGCGGCTTTCTTTGCGAAAGAAATCACGGAACGCCCGCGCTAGAACGAAGAGAATTGAAATAAAGAGGCACAGCGCCGCGGGAATTCCCAGATCGCTTGCGATTTCCAAATAATCGTTGTGGGCGTGGTTGACGAACTGAGTCAGAAAGGTCGCCTGGACTTCGGTGTAGACGATGGGGAAGGTTCCGAGACCGGCGCCTAACCAGGGATGATTGCGAATTAGAGTTCCGGCGCCTTGCCAGATTGACAGGCGGCTTTCATTCTTGACCGTATATTCCCGGCTGACGTTTTCAAAACGGCCAACAACCGATCGCGCGCCAATCCAACCGGCCAAAGCGACGCTGAGAACGATAAATACGCCGGAAAGCAGGAGGCCGGTTTTTCGCTGCAAACTGGCAACGCCGAAAAAGACGAGGATCGAAGCCGCGCTCGCGATAATTCCCATCCTCGAGCGCGAAAAAATCAGGCCCGCGAATAACATGATGGCGACAAATAAGAAAAAAATAAACCTGGGGAAGCCCTGCCGGGACGCTCGCGTCTTTAATCTTGCAAACGATTGCCGCCCATTTCCACGGAGCTTCCAGTATTCGTACAAAACGAGAGCCAGGGCGAGTGGAAGTATCATTTCGAGAAAGCCCGCGAAGTGATTGCGATTGACGTAAGTACCCGTAGCCTCCTCGAGATCATATTTCTTCGCGTAGGTAAAAATCATTTGCCAGCCGGTGAGATATTGGATCAAGCCATAAATGGATTCAAACGCGCCAAGAGCAACGAGAAAAGTGATTAAGCGGCGCATGCGGTTCTTTTCTTGCCCGATAATCTGCACCAGATAAAATCCGGCCAAGCAGGTGAGCAAGATCAAAAATTGCGAGCGCGTATCGTACGGCGCCAGGGTCATCGTCCTTTGTGAAACGGGCTCGCGATCAAGCGGGTGCGCGAAAAGCGGAAGAAGAAACCGAGGCAAAGGGCAGAGCTGCAAGAGCACGATGGCTACCAGGAAAGCCGGCACAGCAAACCCTTTCAGCCGGCGCAGCGCGCCGAAACCATGGGGGCTGGCGACCACCAGGGCCGACACTCCTAATAAAAGCACTTCGACCAGAGCAAACGTGCCGGCGTCGGCACCGCCAAAGGCGAGCACCGCGCAGAGGATTCCCACCATCAGCGCAACTTCGGCGGTTCTTACCATGGCGAAATCCTGGATTGCCGCAGATGGACCATCCCGTTACCTCAGCCGCGGTCGCCGGGCTTCTCCTGCTGATAGCCCGAATAATAATAGCCGGAATTCGTGTCGGCGAAGTTGATCGTGGCGCCGAGCACATGCGAGCCCGCATCCACCGCGGAAACGTACGCGCGGTGCACAAGGTCGCGAGGCGTGGTTCCACCGCCGACAACCAAGATGACCCCATCGACGAGTGTAGACAGGATACGGCTGTCGGCTAGATTCAGAAGCGGCGGTGAATCCAGCACCACAAATTTGTATTCGTTTGATGCGTCCCGGATCAACGTCCGCATGTATTCGGAGGTAAGCAAGTCGGCAGGATTCGGCGGCACCGGGCCGGAGAAAAGGACCGACAATCCAGGCGGAGGCGCCTGCCAAACGAGGCTTCTCCAATCAGAGTGACCTGCCAAAAAATTCACCAGACCGGAGGAATTACCGATCCCAAAAAAGTCGTGGAGGCTTGGCCGACGCAAATCCGCGTCAATCAGCAGGACCGATTCGCC
>JANWJR010000093.1 GCA_025451835.1 Candidatus Acidiferrales bacterium
CCTACGTCCACGATAGCCTCAGCATGCCCGGGAATGAATCCTGGCAAAGGCTGGCGAATCGCTACATTGAGGTATGGGTCGAGCTGGTACATTGACTCGCCATATGCGTCTTGATGAGATATAGCCACGCCGCTGATCCACTTGTAGCTTGTCGTCAGTTTCGTGTGCGAGCGTGGAATGGTGGCGGTAAATCGCCCCGCGGCGCTGTGGCGATACTGGGTCGAGAGCTCATTTCGCAGCGCAGCTTGTTCCGGATTTGCGGAAGGAGCGAGCGCTCCCGCGTAGGCGTATACCAGTTCTCCATCGAGATTCTGCGAAATCTTCTGATGGTAGGCGACGCGCCCGCCGGTTGAGCCGGAGGCGCCGGCGTCGTACGCAAAGACGTTCGAAAATGAATCCTGCAGATAATCCGGGCCGGCCGTCGCGCCGAGTCCAAAGATCGCCGTATGGCTGGAATGGTCGTGGAAGACAGACGCGGTCACGCTGGAGCTCTTGCTCAGAATGCGCTCGACGGCAAGCTCTTCATGCATTCCGTTTTCTAACGCCGGCCGGCCGTCGCGCAGCAGCAGCGTCGGCAGCGCATCCAGAGTATCGAGTGCGGATTGAAGTCCGGTGGATGTGCCGGAAGTGTCATCCCAGGGCTGCGAGGCTGCACTGATGGACGCGAACCAAGCCGGCGACAGCTTCAGCGCGATCTCGGCGCGTGGCCGCAGCGATTCCGTATTGCTGCCCAGCCCCGCCATCACCAACTCACCGCCGTATCGAATGGTGACTCGGTCGCCAATCGCGAATTGATCGTCGTGAGACATCCGAATGCCGCGGAACATCGGCCCATCCGGCCCCACGCGCGATTCGCGCACCAGAATACTTGTCACCGGCCCGATGCCTGCTTCGCCGGATGGCAACCATTCCGCGGCAAACCCGCCCGCAGGCGTCGCGCCGTCATAGCTGAACTGCCCCGCCATCAGCAACTGGCCATTGGCGCCGACCTTCCAATCGTAAGCAAATGCCGTGGCCGGTGAATCCGCCAGGTTGGAAACCGAGCCCGGGTGATCCGACCCCGAAGTCAAATCCAACTGTCCGCGAATCTCGGACTGTTGCGGAGATTCGCTGTTCGAGATCGCACCCGCCAGCGTCGCGCCTCCATCGTTTCCGTCCTGCCAGCGCAGCACCGGCCGGTTCGAAGAGGATGCGCGCAGCACCCAGATCCATTCATCCGAGGGCACCTGGACGTCAGGTTCGTGCCGCATCTTTTCGAGCGACGCGAACACCGATCCTAGAACAATTTCCACCAGCGTCGTCTGCTGGCCATTCACTTGGACATGGTCTTCCATCGACGGGAGGAATCCCGCGAGGGTCACTTTCACTGAATACATTCCGGGATTGAGGATGGTGGCGGAGAACCGGCCTTTTTCGTTGGTCAGCAACTCGATAGGTGAAGCGCCCAGCAGTTGTTCGGACGAAAGCAGTACCGTCGCGCCCATTTGCGGCGTGCCACCCGAATCCACAACGATGCCTGAGATTTTTCCGGGTGGGGTCGAAGCCGCCAGCGGCAACGCGAGCAGGCAGAGAAGCCAGCCAAAGCCGAAAGCGCAAATCGTCCAAAGACGCAAGACGCGCTACCTCCCCTGCGGAGTTGTGTTTGCTGCAACAGCGGGAGCCGGGGCCGATTTTACGGTGAAATCCGAGCTTCGCGTAATTGTCTGTTTCGAGATATTGTCGGTGACCGCGACCTCCAGTTTGTACTTGCCGGGGGCCAGCGATCCGAGCGTGATCATATTTTCCAGGGTGAGCTCCTCGCCATGATCGGGCAATCGGTCCTTGGGGATGTCGAACTTCAGGACCTGCTGTTTGTCTTTCATCACCCGGTACTCGACCGAAGCATCCGCACGATGCGTCTTGTCGTCTACCTTCAGGTTGTATATCTGGAGAAATACTCCCATGGCGTCGTTCGCCGTGAAAGTCGCGTTCAGCTTGGGCCGGACTTTCACGTCTCCCAGCACGAATTGGCCGAGGCCGATATCTTTCGCGGAAACGCGCGTGATCTCATCCGCCAGAATCAGCGAACTCGATGAAAGCTGATCGTCACTATACTGCGGTACCGCCAGCCTTGTATTCACCACGCCCACGTTGCCGCTGTTGACGTCCTTCAGAACGATATCCAGCCGATAGAGGCCCGGGGTGAGCGGCACGGCCTTCTGATAAATCCGCGATGTCTTCAGTGACTTCTGCAGCAGCGACGATGGAATGTCGCTATGAACGGTATCCTCGAATGTGTTCACAATCCGCCCGCTCAGGCTAGTGATCCGCCCGAACAGGTTGATCGTCGCTGAGTCCACCCCGTCCTTTTCCTGGAAACTCAACTGCCGCGTCGGAATCTGAATCGTGATCGGCACCAGCACCGTGTCCGAGGTGATCCGCAGAAAATCGAAGTGGTAATCGAATTTCACCTGGTCGCGAACCACCCGCGACGTCACCACCGCTTCCAAATCCTTGAACTTTACCGGAGGGGGCTGCTGGATTTTGGCCATCAATTCCAGCCGCGTAAATTCGTTCTGAGCCTCGGTTTGCATTCCGCCGATCGGTGCTGCGCTATGTGTGCCATCCGTATTATTAAACCGGCTCGTCTTGCTGGCCAATCCCATTGATTCCATTTGGGTCAGTCCGGCGCCCGGCACATACGTCAGCGCGTCCTTCTCGCTCGGGTCCGAGGTCAGGTGGTATTCGCCCGTCATCGTCGGGTCCACGAATTCGAGCTCCACGTTTTCGCCGATGCCCTCGAGATAGCGGTAGCGCCAGTCTTCAAACGGAAACGTCGAGGTTTCGCCCCCGCCTTCCTCCGCCGGCCGGTCGTACGTACCGCCGCTTGGGTGAGAATCAATTTCATCCGGCTTTCCCCACATGATGTAAATGCGCCCGCGGTCTGTCTTCCAGCCTGGAATGCCGGACGCGAAATGCTCGTTGGCGTAAGCGATCCGGCGGTAGTGCTCCTCTTTGAATGTGTTTTCCGGAGAGTCAGGGTCGGGATTGCGCCGCTGCCAGAACTGCTCGATGAATTGCTCGCGCTCTTCGTTCGTTGACAAATGCAGAAACGCGCCGCGTTCTTCGGGCGTTATGATGTACACCACATCTTCGTCCAGCCATTTCTTGTAGGGGCTGGCAAGCTCTTTATAAAGGTCTTTGTCCTTCCGCTCTCTTTCCTTAGCGGCTTGTTTGGCTGCTTTTTTCTGGCTTTGCTGATCTTGGTCCCGAGGAGGCTGGTCCTGAGTCTGCGCCACAACCCTTGGTACAAGGGCTAGGCTTCCGAATAAAGCTGCAAAAACGAAAAATTTGGCCGATCGACGCATGCCCATACCCTTTTTCCCCGAGTGGATGGCAAATTCTAACCCTGTCCGCACGGACAGGTCAACGAGTGTTTGCCGCCCGGGGACACCCCTCGTATCTGTTGGAATCCTTAGGGGGATGTGGGGTTGCCTGCCGGTTCTGAATACGGTCTGCTTGAGCCACGCTGCCGAGGCGAACCGGTCGCTGACGATTACGGCACGTTTGTCCCAGAACGACGTTCGTGAGGTCGATATTTCTTTCCCCCGGGAAACGCACTAAACTGTAAGCGTTGCTGGCACGGATGAGTGGGATTCCGGTGAGAGTCAGGACGCAAGTCGTATTCATATAAACTTAAGACCTGCACGATGGGGCTAGCAACGTTGCGCTTTGTCGCTGCCCATCTGGCCTTACTCTCGTCTAATCCCAGAAACATTCTGTAGCTGCCAGCCGTATAGAACTATGGCGCAGTGGCTGCTGCCGTTCCGTCGGGGATAACGCAACGTCGAGGTCGGTCTGATGAAGATGTGGAAGAAAGTTGTCATTGCTCTGGTCGTGGTGATAGCCGCGGTGGTCATCGTGTCGGTCAGCGTCCATGAGGTCAATAAGGGCGTCGTGACCGTGCAAACTGGCTCCGTCGTTCGCCAGGGCCTGACGTCCATCGTGACTGCTTCAGGCGAAATCCGCCCCAAGAATTACACGAACGTCATGGGCGAGGGTTTCGGAAAAATCACCGATATCGTCGTGAAAGAGGGCGATCGCGTCAAGAAGGGCGACGTGTTGATGCGCCTTGAAAATATTCAGCCCGGCGCGGATGTCCGAGCGCAGGACGCCAGCCTCGACGCTTCGGAAGCTGGCATGCAGGTAGCCGACGCCAATTACCAATCCGCGGTTGCCACGCAGGCGCAACGCCAAGCCGACTTGGCAAAGGCTAAGTTCGATTGGGCCCGCTCCCAGCAACTTTTTAAGGAGCAGCTTATCTCCAAGCAGGATTACGACGCCAGCCAGGCTACCTACGACGGCGCCGTCGCGGCCTTGAATGCTAGCCAGGCGCAAGTGGCTGAAACGCGGGCCGCCCGAGAACAGGCCGGCTCCACCATCGCGCAGAATCGAGCGGTGCTCGTCCACCAAAAAGATGTTTTGCGCAAGACGACTTACGTCGCTCCCATCGAAGGCATCGTCAGCTATATCGCCGTGCGCGTGGGCGAGAACGTTGTCCCGGGAATTCAAAATGCCGAAGGAAGTTTCCTCATGACCATTTCGGACATGAGCGTCGTTACTTCCGAAGTCAAGGTAGATGAGACAGACATAACCAACGTGCGCGAAGGCCAGCCTGCCGATGTTGCCATTGACGCCATTCCCGGAAAAGTTTTCAAAGGTCACGTCACCCAGGTGGGAGAACTCGCGATTCTGCGGTCTACCGGTCAGGCTTCTACCACGCAAGCCACGGCGAACACGCAGGAAGCCCGAGATTTCAAAGTCGTTGTCACGCTCGATCACCCTCCGGATGGCCTTCGTCCCGGGCTTTCCTCGACGGCCAAGATTCAAACAGCTCAGAAATCGAATGTGCTCACGATTCCTATTCAGGCGCTTGCCGTGCGCACCCAAAAGGATATCCAGGAAGCCGAACAGGGCTCACGCGGCAGTAGTGTCACGCTGGCCGCTGATAGATCCAGCGCAATGCCGGGAGCTTTGAAGGCTGACATCACTGGCGTCTTCGTGATCCGCAACGGCAAGGCCCAGTTCGTCCCCGTCACCACGGGGATTACCGGCGTCACCGACATCGAGATTACCAGCGGACTAAAGGAAGGCGATCAAATCGTCATCGGCAGCTATAAAGCCCTGCGAACCCTCCGGCCCGGCGCGAAAATTAAAGTGGACAATTCCGCGCCCAAGCACGACGAGTCAGCCACCTGAACCGGCGGCGATCCAAGGAGTTCCGTGCATATGGCAGTTGAACAGCCCGCGTCCTCGGAGGCGTTTCGCCAGGACCTGATCGACGCTGGAATCGTTATCCGCACCGATGATCTCTGGAAGACCTACGAGATGGGTGCCGAGCAGTTGCATGCGCTGCGCGGCGTCAGCATCACCATCAACAAGGGCGAGTACGTCGCCATCATGGGCCCTTCTGGCTCGGGAAAATCCACCCTGATGAACCTGATCGGCTGCCTCGACACCCCCACCCAGGGAAGCTACTGGCTTGCCGGCCGTCTCGTCAGCGAACTGGACGATGACGAGCTCGCCTACATTCGCAACAAGGAAATCGGCTTCGTCTTTCAGACTTTCAATCTTCTCCCTCGCGCTACCGCGCTCCACAATGTCGAACTACCCATGATTTACAACGGCACTCCTTCCGAGGAACGTCTCGGGCGCGCGAAGGAGGCTCTCTCGCAAGTGGACTTGACCAGCCGCATGATGCACAAGCCAAATGAGCTCTCGGGAGGCCAGCGGCAGCGCGTCGCCATCGCCCGCGCGCTCGTCAATTCTCCTTCGATTCTTCTTGCTGACGAACCCACAGGCAATCTCGATTCAGCCACGGGCGAGGAAATCATGGCGCTGTTCGCGCGCCTGCACGAAGGTGGCAATACCATCATTCTCGTCACGCACGAAGCGGATATCGCCACCCACGCCCACCGCGTGATTCGCCTTCGCGATGGCAAAGTCGAGCACGACGAACGCACCCGCTAACGAACCGCCGCGACATTCTTCATGACCTGAACTTCGCTTCTGGTATTCCGGGAGTTTGTAGAGGCCCACTCGTGAGAAAACTGCAAAATCTTCATCTTGAAAAGAAATTGCGCGCCAGAAAAAGCGCGTTCGCGGGCCTCTCCGCCAGCCTCCGCATAAACCAGGGAAACCAATACTTCCCGTACGAAATCAGCACGCCCACGCGATAGCCGTCGCGCGCCAGCCGCAATTGCTCGGCGCGCTGAATTCCGAACAGCATTTGAAATTCCAGATGGCTCTTCGCGATTCCCTGCGCCAGAGCCCAATCGACCAGGCGCGCGATTAACCCGCGATCGTGCGTCGCCAGCGCCGCGCGCACGCGATAACGCCGCGCTTCGGGGCTCAGCAGCCTTTGCGCGAGATGAAAATAATTTTCGTCCACGTCGCCTTTTTTCGGATA
>JANWJR010000094.1 GCA_025451835.1 Candidatus Acidiferrales bacterium
ACCACGAGATGCTCGAGGGAGTTGAACGCGGCATCTAGTTTACGCGGGTCAGCCGTCTGCCGGCCGGCCCCAATGTGCTGGATCAAAAAGCGGAAGGGAATTCGCTCCGCGACCTCCAGTGCCCGCTTCACTTCGTCCATTGCGTCGATGCGGCGGATGCGCTCCGTATCGCAAATCGAAATGGGCACGCCGCTGTCGCGTCCGGCCGCTATGTCGCGTTCGGTGGGTGAATGCAGGGAATGCACTTCGATCCCGTGTTCCCGGAACGCGCTGGCCAGTTCCTTCACCGCTTCCTGAGACCTGTAGTTGAAATGCTCCGGCGCGCAATAAATTTCGACGCTGCGAATTCCTGCGCCAGCGAGTTCGCCGAGCAAACTCGGCCCCAGGGGTTGTTTGACATACCGGTACGTCGATAGCACCCGCTGCATCGCAAGATCCCCGCAAATGAAGAACGTCTATGGTCAATGGAAACCCGATTCGGGTCAATAGCTCATAGCCTGAATCGCCGAGTGCAAGGCTGCGAGAACGAACGGTTAAGAGAGTCCGATATCCAGGCTAATATCCGGAGGCCGCGCCTTGCCGGCGCGGATCGGGAGCGCCGAGGCGGTCGCCCGTGTTTGGATCGATCCCGATTGCTTCCACCTCGCCGATCCAACCGGGATGTTGGGCGAGATGATAGCCACGCGCTTCGAGATCTTTTGCGACCGTATCGGGAAATGAAGGTTCAAGCAGGACGACATCGGGCAGCCATTGCTGATGGAACCTGGGCGCGTCTATCGCCGCTTGTGCGTTCATCCCGAGCCGCATCCAGTTCAAAATCGAAAGCAGCGTCGCGGAGATAATTCGCGGACCGCCTGGCGAGCCGGTGATGAAGCTGAGCTGGCCGTCGCGGAGCAAAATCGTCGGCATCATTGAGCTGAGCGGCCGCTTGCCGGGGCCGACCGCATTGGCCGCGGATTGAATCAGCCCGAACATATTCGGCGAGCCGGGATGCGCGGTGAAATCATCCATTTCATCATTCAGCAGAAAGCCATCGCCGGAGGTGACGCCGGAGCCGAAGCTGTCGTTGAGAGTGTAGGTGTTCGCGACGGCGTTTCCCACCGCGTCCACGACGGAAAAATGGGTGGTGTGGCCGCCACGTGCGGCTTCGGCAAGCGCACGCGCCGCCGCGATGCTCCGATCGGGCGGCGCAACCTCGGCCTTCACTTCGGGGCATGGCGCGGAGGATTGACGTTCATCGTAGGGCGCTGGATTTCCGGCAGTGATTTTTTCGCTCGAGGAGGCACGCACGGGATCGATTGTTTGCCGCAGCGCATCGGCATAGCAGACTGACGTCAGCCCGCGCACCGGAATTTTCGTGAAGTCGGGATCGGCGAGATATGTGGCACGGTCGGCAAAGGCGCGCCGCATCGCCTCGACCACCCAATGCACCGATTGCGCGTCGTTCCACGATTTCAATTCGACGGGCGCAAGGATGTTCAGCGCTTCGATGGCTGCGACGCCGCCGGAGCTGGGCGGCGGGCTGGTGATCAGATCCCAGTTGTGGCCGTTTGCTTTGTAATCCGCCGTCAGCGGCTCGCGCAATTTCGGCTTGTACTTCGCAAGATCGCCCAGCGTAATAAGCCCGCCGTGGCGTTGCATTTCGTTCGCCAGGTCGCGCGCCGTCTGGCCCTTGTAAAATTCGTCCGGGCCATTCTTCGCGATTCGTCGCAGAGTAGCGGCAAGCTCGGGCTGCCGAAAAATTTGGCCGATCTGATAATGCGCGCCGTCCTTCAGGAAAATCCGCCGGCTTCTCGGGAATTGTTCAAGCGTCGAAGACGAGTCGCGCAACAACCCGGCAAAGCGATTGCTCACGGGGAAACCATTCTCTGCGAGACGAATTGCAGGCGCCATCACCTGCGGCAGCGTCAACTTGCCGTAGGTTTTCTGCGCCAGCGCAAGGCCCGCTACAGTGCCCGGAACTCCCACCGAGCGGTAGCCGACGATGGAAGCTTCGGGATCGACGGTGCCATCGGGCTTCAAATACATATCGCGCGAAGCTTTGCCCGGCGCGATTTCGCGGTAGTCGACGAACTGCGTACGGCCATTCGCCAGCCGCACCAGCATGAATCCTCCGCCTCCGATATTTCCCGCTTCCGGCTCGACGACGGCAAGGGTGAACGCAACGGCGACCGCCGCATCCACCGCGTTTCCACCCTTCTTCAATATCTCGATGCCTGCATCCGACGCGAGCTTCTCATCGCTGACGACCATGCCCTTCGCGGCGCGGATCGGTTCAGTTGGCCAATCGGGATGCTGCGGCGCGCTGGAAGCTTTGTATTCGCGCGGCGGCAGGGGTTTTGATTCTTGCGCGCCAACGATTGCCGAAATAAAGGACACAAGAATGGCCAGAGGAAAAATTGTCACATGGTTTTTCATGGCGAGGCGAATGTATGCGAATCGCACGGTTGCGTCAAGGAAGCGAGAAGCGAGCGAACAGCGAAGGGACACCGCCCGAACCCTATTTCAGAATGGATTTCGCGGACCGGGAAAAAAAGAAACAACAGGATGAGACCAGCGATCCCGAGAACAATTGCAGCAACGATCCAAGGATCTATCGTTGTGGGAGGAATACGATCGCCACCAGGAGGCTCGAATTCCGCAACGACCGTACCTTTTCTTGGAGGCTTTCGCCCTCGATTGGCTGCAGCCTGGGTCTCCGGCTCATGGGCGTCTTCGGTGAAATCGTGCGGCATTACAGCAATGCTAACGCCGCTCCAGAAATGCTGGCAAGGCAACCCTTGAAGCGATCAATGCCGCCGGCGCCACGCGCAACTCCCGGAGCGGTGCGAACAGCCAGCGAAACTATGCCGGATCGCCGGCGTTGAAGTAGGTGCAATCGGGATGCTGAAACACCAGTGCGCTGACGCTGGCTTCCGGGTCCATCATCATTCCTTCAGTCAGATGCACGCCGATTTCTTCCGGCTGTAGCAGCATCCAGATACCGGCCTGATCTTCGAGATTCGGACATGCCGGATAGCCGAAGCTGTAGCGTTTGCCGCGATAGCGTGAAGTGAATCGCTCCGCCATCTTCATCCCCGGCGCATCGGGGAAGCCCCAGTCCTCGCGAATGCGGCGGTGCAGCCATTCGGCGCACGCCTCTGCCGTCTCGATAGCCAGCGCCTGGAGCGCGTGCGAGTAGAAATATCTTCCAGCGGCCTTGGCATCTTCCGATCGTTGGCGGATTCCCGCGCCCGCCGTGACGACGAAAAGCGCCAAGTGATCGCGAACGCCACCTTGCGCCGGAAGAATATAATCGCTCAAGCAGAGCTTGTCTCCGATGCGCTGCCGCGGAAAATGAAACGTGTGACGCGGCGAGGCCGCACCCGGCGCGAAGAGCGCAATGGAATTTCCCTGACGCTCGGCCTCGAAAAATTGCCACACCGCACCGATTTTCATGAAGTTCGCCGCGTCGCGTTTTACTTCTTCCAGGTTGTTGAATAGTTCGAGCGCGCGTGGCTCACGCTCCGCCAGCGCTTTCTCGAAATTGCCGCGATATCCCAGATGCCGCCCGTACACCATGTAAGGATTGACGTAGCCCCAGACTTCGTTCAGGTCCGGGACGTTGCGCGCTTTGCGTTCGAGATACGCCACCGGCGAAATCGGCAGATCGTCCCGGATACGGAGCGAACGCTTTTCACCGGCCGGCTCCGCTTGTTTCGGAGCGATTTCTTCAGCGACCGCCGTTCCGGTGAACGTGTTTTGCTGCAGAACGTGATCGCGCAGGCCGGGGTCGCTCAGTTCGTTCATCAAGCGCAGGCCCGTCATCGCATCTTTCGAATAGCAGACAGCCGTGCCGTACCGCGGCGCGATTTTCAACCGCGTGAACTTGTCTGACAAAGCCGCGCCGCCCACCAGAAGCGGTACCGCGATGCCCGCCTCGCGAAGGTCGGCGGCAGTGATCACCATCTGCTGCGCGCTCTTCACCAGCAGACCCGATAAACCGATGGCATCCGGCTGATGTTCGCGGTACGCACGAATTAATTCTTCCGGCGGCACTTTAATGCCAAGGTTAATTACGTCGTAGCCGTTATTCTTCAGGATGATCTCGACAAGATTCTTGCCGATATCGTGAACGTCCCCCTTCACCGTGGCGAGAATTACCTTCGCTCGTTTCTCGACATCCGCCTTCTCCATGAACTGTTCGAGATGGCCAACCGCGCCTTTCATTGACTCTGCTGACTGCAACACTTCCGCGACGATCAGTTCGTTGTTGTTGAAGAGCCGGCCTACTTCGGCCATTCCGGTCATCAGCGGACCGTTGATGATGTCCAGCGGCGCAATTCCTTCCGCGCGTTTCCGGTCGAGATCCTCGACCAATCCGTCTTTCGAGCCTTCGATGATGTAATTGGCCAGACGCTGGTCGAGTGGCAAGTCCGCAGCCACGGCTTTCTTGCGTGCGCCGGCGGCGCGAAAGTGAGCGGAAATCGCCGCAATATGGAACTGGTTGATTGCGGCCCGTTGTTCGCGTGTCTGACCGCGCCAATCGGACGGTGCGCCGGGCAAGAGTACGGCTTGCGAATAATTCGCCGCCATGTCCGTTGGGACATTATTGAAGAGCAAATTTTCGGTGAGTTTCCGTTCCTGCTCGGGAATCGAGGGGAAGCGCTCAATGCGCTCCGCGTTGACGATTGCGAGATCGAGGCCCGCTTTCGTGCAGTAATACAAAAACACGGAATTCACAACCTCGCGCGCTCCGGCCGGCAATCCGAACGACACATTTGAAATCCCGAGTACGGTCCGCACGTGCGGGATATTCTGTTTGATGAGGCGAATTCCTTCGATTGTCTCCACCGCTCCGCCAATGTAGTTTTCATCGCCCGTCGCACACGGGAAGACCAGCGGATCGAAAATGATGTTTTCGGGGGCAATGCCGTATTTTTCCGTCAGCAATTGATACGAGCGCTGGGCGATTTCGAGCTTGCGTTCGCGGGTGAACGCCTGCGCCTGCTTGGGGTCTTCGTCAATGCAGCCCACGATGATCGCGGTGCCGTAGGAGCGCGCCAGCGGGCAGACGCGCTCGAATTTTTCTTCGCCGTCTTCGAGGTTGATCGAGTTGATGATGCTTTTTCCCTGGCAGTACGTGAGCGCCAGCTCGATGCCCTTCGCGTCCGTGGTGTCGATCATCACGGGGACCTTGATCTTGCGGATTAGCTTGTCGTAGAACGGCGGAATATCCTTGATTTCCTCGCGCTCAGTGCTCTGCAGGCACACGTCGACGATGTGCGCCCCGCTTTTCACCTGCCGGCGCGCGATTTCCGTCGCTTCTTCCCATTGTTCCGCGGCAACAAGCCCCTTGAATTGGCGGGAACCGATCATGTTCGTCCGTTCACCGACAATCAGCGGGCGCGTGCTTTCTTCAGCTTCGATCGCTTCGATTCCGGCGTAAACCGCGCGATGCGCCGGCTCGGGCGGGCGACGAGGCTGCTTTCTTTCGGCCATTTGCGCGATCGCGCGAATGTGCTGTTCGGTGGTGCCGCAACAGCCGCCGATGATATTCAGCCAGCCGCGATCGGCGAACCGCTCGAGCTGCTCGGCGAGAGAAGTTGGTGTTTCTTGATATTTTCCCTCTTCGTTCGGCAGTCCTGCGTTCGGGTAGCACGAAACGGAGCGGTTGGTAAGCGCTTGCAACGTACGGATGTGGTCCGTCATGAACTCAGGACCCGTGGCGCAATTGAGGCCTATCGAAATCAGGTCCACATGAGCGAGCGACGTCCACAGCGCTTCGATCGACTGTCCTGCGAGCATCGTGCCCATCGGCTCGATGGTCGCAGAGATCATCAGCGGAATCGGCGCGCCGAGTTCGCGGCTTAATTCTTGTACGGCAAGCACGCCGGCCTTAATGTTTCTGGTGTCCTGGCATGTTTCGAGCAGCAGGGCATCCACGCCGCCTTCGATCAGCCCCGTTGCTTGCTCGTGATACGCGCTGCGAAGCTCATCGAACGTCACGCCGCCGGTGACGCTGATGGCCTTGGTTGTCGGTCCCATCGAGCCGGCGACGAATCGCGGCTTCCCCGGTTTCACGAATTCGTCCGCGGCTTGTCGCGCGAGTTCCGCTGCCCGGCGATTGATTTCGCGCGCGCGATTTGCGAGGCCGTACTCGGCCAGCACAATTGGTGCGCCGCCGAAGGAATTCGTCTCGATGATGTCTGATCCCGCTTCGAGATACTTGCGGTGAATGGAAAGCACTACGTCCGGCCGCGTGATCACGAGATTCTCGTTGCAGCCTTCGAGATGCGCTCCGCCGAAATCGGCGGCCGTGAGGTTCGCCTGTTGCAGCATCGTGCCCATCGCGCCATCCAGGACCAGGATGCGTTCGCGGAGTAATTCGCGAAGGGCGAGGCCTTGTTGAATGAGATTTTTCATGGCGTCAGCGAAACCTCGCCGGAATTGGATTCAACGCAAGAGGACGAGGACGCAAGATGTTACGACGCGTGCGCGAGGCCCCGTTTGACGCGGCGAAGCAGGACGAATTGTCAGACGCTATCTGGATATTGAAGGTATTTCACTCACCATTAGAGCTCAGGAACTCGGCGTGCACAGGCTTTGGCAAAAATCCCGCCGCAGCGGCGCGCGCGAGCAATTCCGTAACTGCCCGGCGGCCTTTTTCACCATAGTCAAGCGTCCAACGATTTACGTACATTCCGACGAATTTGTCGGCGAGAACCGGGTCCATATCGCGCGCGAACTGCATGGCGTAATCGAGAGCTGCATCGCGATGATCGAGCGCGTACGAAACGCTTTCGCGAATCACACGTCCGACCTGGCGGCCCAGTTCTGGACCCAGTCTCCGGCGAATGGCATTTGCGCCGAGCGGAAGCGGCAGGCCGGTGGTTTCCTGCCACCATTGCCCCAAGTCCACCACACGGTGCAGCCCGATCTGCGAGAACATCAATTGACCTTCGTGAATCAAAAGCCCGGCTTCCACTTCTTTGGCCTGCACGGCGTCGAGAATTTTGTCGAAAGGCATCGTGACGGTTTCGACCTTCGGCTCGAAAAGCTTCAGCGCCAAATACGACGTGGTCAGTTCGCCCGGCACGGCGATTTTGCGTCCGGCGAGTTCCGTCTTCTTGATCGGGTGCGCCGCCACAACGACTGGGCCGTAGCCTTCGCCGAAACTCGCGCCACAATCGAGCAGCACGTACTTGTCCGCAACGAAAGCGTAACCGTAGAAGCTCAGCGCGGTTACGTCGTACTTTTCCCGGTGCGCGTCCTGATTCAGCGTCTGAATGTCGCAAAGTGTGTGAATGAATTTTATGCCGGGCAGCCGGACTTTGCCGGTCGCCAGCGCGTAAAACATGAAAGCGTCATCGCTGTCCGGCGAATGCGCGAGCTGAATCTCCGCTGTCTTGGTTACGGCAACCGGTGTGGACATAGTCTGGGTCCGTCCTGGCGTTCACTGGCACGCTCATTCGACCCTCCACATCCCGCAGATGCCGGTGCGGGAAGTCGTTCCCGCTGCTGTACGATTCCTGCGACTGAATCTGCGTGTGGCGTGTGCGACGTTCGGCGTGAGTGCCGGGTAAAAGCAAAATAAGAATATCACACCGGTCTCACAATCGTACAGGCGAGTCGCCGTAGTTGTCAGCCGTAGCGCGTCAGCTTCGGCAAGAGCGCCGCATATTTTCGCCATCTCGGCCTTGCGTCCCCGCGCTTTCGTGGTAGCGTGGGGGGCCTGGAAATGTTTGTCTACACACGCAAGTCGGAGTTTTATCGTTTTCGCCGCAAGCGCAGGTCCCGGTCCCAGTCTGCACGACGAACTGTGGCGCTGCTCGGCGCGCTCATAACGGCAAGCGCTTCCGCGGGCTTCTCCTCTTGTGCTCGCGCGCAGCAGGCCGATCGCACAACGGCGCCCGTTGTGGTGCAGCCGGGTGCCCCGGGGAAGCCCAGCAGGACGCTGCCGCCGTCGACGAGGGCCACGCTGCCGCAACGGTCGCAGGCCGATGTGGAGTTCATGCAGGGCATGATCATCCATCATTCGCAAGCGGTGGAGATGACGGCGCTGATTCCGTCGCACACGGAGAACAAGGATCTGCGATTGCTGGGGGCGCGAATCAGCAGCTCGCAATCGGACGAGATTAAGTTTATGCAGCGGTGGCTGGCGGTTCGGGGAGAATCGATTTCCATGGCGATGCCGGGAATGCCGGAGATGGATAAGCCGGGTCAACCGATGGCTCTTATGCCTGGTATGCTCACGCCGACGCAAATGGATGCGCTGCGGAAGGCGAAGGGCGCGGAGTTCGACTACCTGTTTTTGACGGGCATGATTCAGCACCACGATGGCGCGCTGACAATGGTGAAGGATTTGTTTGATACGGCGGGCGCGGGGCAGGATGCCGCCTTGTTCGACTTCGCGACGGATGCGGACAACACGCAGCGCGCCGAGATCAGGATTATGCAGTCTATGTTGGATAAAAAACCGTTGAAGGAGAAACAATGAAGCGAGTGCGCAATGTTACTTTCCGTCTGGCTGGCGTGGCGGTGGCCGCGATTGTTTTGTGCTCCATTGGGAATGGGATTCAGGCGCAGACAACGGCTCCCCCGACACCCGCACCGGCACCCGCGAAGGCGCCGGAGGCGGAACCGAATCCGTTTGCCGCGGTGCCGGCTCCGCCTCTGCCGCCTGGCATGACCGGGTCGAATACGAACGATCCGCGCTACAAGCTGACGCCAGGGCTGTATGACGCGGGCGAAGCGTCGATGGGCATGAAGCACCTCCTGTTGCTCAAGAAGCCTGACGCGTTTCAACTGGGAGCCACTGGGCCTGATGATCCGAAGGTACAGAAGACGATTGGCCAGCTCGGTGTGGGTGACATCTCGAAGATGCCGAAGCCGCTGCAGATGGTGATCGCGGAACTCGCTTTCTCAAACTCGGACCTTGCGTTCCAGGGTAACCACCTGTTCCAAGGAAACTTTTATGGCGTGAATATTTATGACATCTCCAATCCGGCGAAGACCGCGTTGCTAACTTCGTTGGTGTGCCCGGGCGGGCAGGGTGACGTGTCGGTGTACAAGAACCTGCTGTTCATGTCGGTGGAGATGCCGAATGGACGCTTGGATTGCGGCACGCAAGGGTTTCCGCCGGAACCTCCTCCGCCTGCTGGTCATGAAAAAGAGCGCCGCGTGCCGGTTGCACAAAAGGATCGTTTCCGCGGCGTGAGGATCTTCGACATTTCCGACATCAAGAACCCCAAGCAAGTGGCAGCGGTGCAAACGTGCCGCGGGTCGCATACGCATACGCTGGTGGTGGATCCGAACGATAAGGACAACGTCTATATCTACGTGTCGGGTACATCGTTTGTGCGCCAGCCGGAAGAACTGGCTGGGTGCTCGGGCGGAGAGCCGGACAAGGACCCGAATACGGCGCTGTTTCGTATCGACGTGATCAAGGTTCCCCTGGCGGCGCCGCAGGACGCGAAGGTGGTTTCAAGCCCCCGCGTGTTCATCGATCCGCGGACGGGCGCGCTGAACGGCCTGAGCAACGGGGGCAGCCACGACAAGGACGAGAAGAAGCCGGTGGACACGAACCAGTGCCACGACATCACGGTGTATTCGGCGATTGGGCTGGCGGCCGGCGCGTGCTCCGGCAATGGGATTCTGCTGGACATCAAGGACCCGGTACATCCGAAGCGTGTGGATGCAGTGAACGATCCGAACTACTCGTACTGGCACTCCGCTACTTTCTCGAACGATGGAACGAAAGTAGTGTTTACCGACGAGTGGGGCGGTGGGCTGGGGGCGCGGTGCCGTCCGAACGACCCGAACAAGTGGGGCGCCGATGCGATCTTCCATCTGAAGGGCGACAACCTGAGCTTGGCGAGCTATTACAAGCTGCCGGCGGCGCAGGGCGACACGGAGAACTGCGTGGCGCATAACGGCTCGCTGATCCCGGTTCCCGGGCGCGACATCGAGGTGCAGGCTTGGTACCAGGGCGGGGTCTCTGTCATGGACTTCACCGACGCGGCGCATCCTTTTGAGGTTGCCTACTTCGACCGTGGGCCAATCGATTCGAAGATGCTGGTGCTGGGCGGCGACTGGTCAGCCTATTGGTACAACGGCTACATCTACGGTTCCGAAATTGCGCGCGGGCTGGATGTTTTTGAACTCACACCGACGAAGTTCCTGACGCAGAACGAGATCGACGCGGCGAAGACGGTTCGCGTGGCTGAGCTAAATGTGCAGAACCAACAGAAGCTCGAGTGGCCGGCGCAGTTAGTCGTGGCGAAGGCTTACGTGGACCAGTTGGAGCGGTCGCAGGCTTTGCCGGCAGACCGAATCGCAGCTCTGCGGAAGGCGATTCAGAGCGCAGAGAAGTCGCACATGAGCAAGAGCAAACGAGCGAAGTTGAAGGGGATGGCGGCGTCATTGGAAGAGAGCGCCTCCACCGCGTCGAGTCCGGCTGACTCGGCACGGCTACATGCTTTGGCCGATATCTTGGAGCATCCGGCAGCATAACCTGCATCGCAAACCTCGCCGGAACCTCGAACGCTCGCGCGCGGGATTTTCCGTTTAGCCAGCAGGGCAGAGATCCGCGCTGGTTCGGACGCTGCGTGCGAAGTACAGCCACACATCATCGAAGGGCAAGCCCGAGTACCAATCACCCACGCCTGCGAACGATGGAACGTTTCGGGAGAGGGACTAACAGAACCGGCATCACGAAAGCGATAAAGAATCGTCAAGAGTTGCCAGCACTCCCTGCAGATGCGAGCGTTCAACCAGGTAAACGATTGTTACGATCACCAAGGCGCTAAAGGTGGAAAAAGACTTCGTGGGCATCATAATGGCGGATATTGCCCACCGACCGCGATCATCCATGTTGTCGTCCTGAACTACTCTCTCGTTCTGCGGTTCTTCGGCGGTGCGGCTGCGATCCAGGAGGCGATATCGGTGATCACGGCTTCATCCGCGTGACCCGGCTTGGCATATTCTTGCGGCGTTGATGGCCCGGTGCCTGCAATGAACAAGTGGTTGAGATCCGGGTAAAGCTTCAGCGTTACGTTCTTGTTTTTCCCGAGCTCCGACTTCCAGTATTGGAAATTCGACATGGGGACCTGATAATCGCGGCCGCCTTGAAGAATCAGAACGGGGATTTTCAAGAGGACGGCAGTCGAGACGGGATGATACCCGCGCAGATCGAGCCAGTAGGATGCGGGCGAGCTCGTCCCCAGGAACGGAACGTTATCGCCTTGCTTGAGATCAGGGCTTTCGATCTGCTTCGCCGTATCCTCGGCCATCTCGATCTCCTTCTGCGCCTGTTCGTTTGACGGTCCGTTGAGAGAAGCCAGGTAGCGAATCTGCTCGACGACCAGTTGTTCCATGGGTTGCGAATTTGCGGCGAGCATGATGATGCCTGCAATCCCGGAGTCGCCGGTGGCGATTCGCGGCGCGAGATACGCGCCCAAACTATGCCCGAGGAGAAAGACGCGCGCCGGGTTGATTTTCGGCTGCTTCGCAACGAGCGAGACGGCGGCGCGTGCGTCGCTGATCGTTTCGTCATTCACCGTCAGCCGGGCCGGATCGTCGCTCACCTGCGTGCCGTACTTCGCCGTACGCTTGAGGTAGCGAAACACGGCAATGCCGTGGCTTGCCAAACCCCACGCGAGATCTTTGAAAGGCTTGCTCCCGCCGATGGTCTCGTCTTGGTCCTCCGGGCCTGAACCTTGAACGAGTACAACCGCCGCGAATGGTCCGTCGCCCTTCGGCATCGTAAGCGTGCCGGGTAGTTCGTACTTGCCGTTCACGAGCGTGAGCGGCTGTTCGATGAACGAATCCGGCTTCGCGTACGGCGGCGGGTTCCAGCGAGCAGGTTGTTCCTGATGTGGACGAATGCTTATCCCGGCAATCTTGCCGTCCGCATCGAATGCGATTCGCGCGTCCAGCACGGCTCTTTGAAACCGGCATGTAACCGTCGCAACATCCTGCTCGCCCGCACGATCAACGCGTGTTGCTTCCGTGGATTGGTAAGCGCCCGTCTGCTGGATGAGGCTTGCCCATGCGGCCGCGAGTTTCCCGGAGGGCAACGCGGCGGCCATGCGCGCATCGTACTGAGCTTCGATCTTAGCGAACTGTCCGGCGATCAATTCCTGCATCACTTGCTGACCCGCTGTCGCGACCGCCGAAGCCTTGGCAGCCTCTTGCGCGGAGGCGGGCAACGTCGCCAAACTCAAGAGCAGGATGAGAGCAAGCATGCAAGTCTTCATGACGAATCGTGCCATGGGCGAGTTCCGGGTCATTGCACGGTCGAACCAACGGGCGTAGGAAGCGGCGACGCGTGGTGGGCTGCCATGATCCATTGTTCGTCGCGCAGAACGAATACGTTGGTTGCCTGCGCGGTGGATTCATCGAAGCCATCGGCGTACGCCGTCGTGACGTGCTCGGTGCAAGAAACCCAGGCCGCGGTGCCTTCGACGCGCACCCACAAGGAACTCAGCGCGATGCGAACGCGCTTGGTGTTCGCGAAAATGCGCGCCCAGCTTTCCCGCACCAGGTCCCACCCGAAAAGCAACTCCCAGCCGGGGTGAACGCATTCGATCGACTCGTCGTGCTCCCAAACCGCTTCCATCACCGCGATATCGAGCGATTCGAAGGCGGCGTAGAAACGCTGGTTTGCGGCTCGCACTGCATCTTCGGGGGATTGCTTTTGAGGCACGGTTTCAGCAGTCATTGGCGGCAGACGCGACCTCGGAGAAAAACATCGACCGCATTATACCCGAGGACCGCGCTCAGGGCCTCTTTTCGCCGGAGAGCAACGGATCCGCGTAGGTGGCCACCGCTCCGTGCTTGTCGGCTGCATGCACCTTGCCGGTTGCATCCATGAAAAAGGACCTGCGGCCCGATTCTCCATACTTGGCGGGCGTTGCGGCGAGTTCGAACCCGGTATTCGCGCCGTTGTCCGCCGGCACAATACGGTAGCGATACTCATATCCCGCGAAATTTCCGGCCGCCATTTGTGCATTTACGAGGTTCGCCTGATCGGGAGAAATCTGGTCCTTCGGAGCGGGACCAAGTTGCGCCAGCGTTTCCGGCAGCTTGCCGAATGCGTCGCTATAAGTCTTCACGGCCGCCGCCAGATCGCGCAGCGCCTTGAGTGCGGTTTCTTCGCGGGCGACAATATCCTCTTCGGCCCATTGCTTCGAAAGTTTGGGAATGTCGAACAGCACCAGGCCCAGCGAAAGCAGCCGCCAGCCGCCGTTCTCGCGCACGAAACCAAATTCCGTCTGCTGGCCGTCCACAACGGTTACGGGAACGAACGCAAGATTCTCGTGGATGCGAGCGTCGCCAAACCGAAATTCCGTTGTCGCTGCGGGGGCTTCGCAGCGCAGAACCGTGCGATTCCGTGCGTCGGAGGAAAGCAACGGCCTGCCCGGATTGTCCTCGAGTGAAAGTCGCTCCATCAGCGCGGCTTTTTGAGTCTGGGGCAGCGCGCGGAACGATTCTGCGTTGTCAGCGGTGAGCGAATTCGCAAACATAATGGCGTTCAGACGGCACGCGGCGGATAAAGCATCTACCAGCGCCGCGGCAGGTCCAGCGCCCGATTCCTTCGGAGCCTCCGTCTGCGCGCGCGCAA
>JANWJR010000095.1 GCA_025451835.1 Candidatus Acidiferrales bacterium
GCGTAGCGAAATACGGCTCGGATAGCGTTGAATCCGATGACTCGTTTGCCGTCAGTGTGACGCCCGAGGATGTTTTTCCACCCGGCACCCCGCCAGGACTCGAAGTTGTCTTCGTCCCGGCTCAAGGATCTGCCCCCGCGTCTCTCGACCTCTCCTGGGCAATAAGTCCTGAAACCGACGTGGCGGGTTACAACGTCTATCGTAGTGAGCAACAGGGCACACGCGGAACCCGTCTGAATAAGGACTTGTTGCTCACGCCTGCATTTCGCGATATGAATGCGGTGTCTGGTCGCCGCTATTTTTACAGCGTGACCGCAGTGGACCGGTCCGGCAACGAAAGTCCCGCCAGCGCAGCCGTATCGGCGAGCCTCCCGGGCCAGCAGAAAGCGCCATGAAAGGCGTGATGGAAAATCTAATCAAATCGCAAAATCAAAACCCCGTGCACTCATCGAGTCCTGCGCTTTGGACCGGACTCTACACTGGTGCCGCTCTAGTAATCGTTATGCTCGGCGCGCTCTTCGCGGCCAACCGGGGCCCGGGACTTGAGCCCTACGCCCTCGAGCGCAATGCGATTTGCTACAGCGTCTTCGTCCTGCTGATGCTCGTGCCGGTCTGCCGGTTTCTATATCATCCGCTGCAAATGTTCGCCTCGGCGATGGTCGCTTGGAGCCTTTTCTTTATCGCCTACGACATTGCCGGGATGTACTTCCACACCCTGTTTCAGGTCCTGCAACGCACGCCATTTCAGGCGCTGATCGAAGGAGCGGCGATCTACGGAGTTCTGGCGGTCGCCTCCTGGGTGGGCGGGATGCTGATTCATGTGCGCCGCGATTCCATCGAACTGGCCAGGCATCGCGCTCACGACGTTACCCGCCGTAAGCCATGAAGCTTTGCCGTTTTCAGCCTCTCGAATTCTCAGCCCAGAACGTCAGTCGCACGCCGCGGGATATACGGCCAGCATCCCATTCTGGAATCATCGAAGGCGATTTGGTCCATGAAATCTCCGGAGATTTGACGGAATCGCGCGAGCGCACCGGCCGCGCCTGGCCGCTGGATACGGTGAAACTTCTTCCGCCGTCCAGGCCTTCGAAGATTGTGTGTGTGGGAAGAAACTACGCCGATCATGCGGCTGAGATGGGCGACCCGCCTCCGAAAGAACCTCTGATCTTCATGAAACCGCCGTCATCGATCATCGCGCCGGAAGAGCCCATTGTGATCCCGCCGATTTCTCATCGCGTGGACCATGAAGGCGAGCTTGCCGTCATTATCGGACGCCGCTGCGCCCGGCTCCGCGACAACGAAGACGTTGCGCCGTACATCCTCGGTTACACGTGCCTCAACGACGTCACCGCGCGAGACATCCAGAAATCCGAGGTCCAGTACACGCGCGCGAAAGGCTTCGATACCTTCTGCCCTTTCGGCCCTGTTCTCGTCACAGCCCTCAATCCTTCCGGGACAAGCGTCGAAACATTTGTTAACGGGATCAGGAAACAGTCTGGGAACACGTCCGAAATGATCTTTTCCATCGGTGTTATAATCCGATGGATCGCCCAAGTGATGACACTCGAACCCGGCGATCTGATCGCTACCGGCACGCCTGCGGGCATCAGTTCGCTTTCGCCGGGCGACGTCGTGGAAGTTGCAGTCGGCGGCGTTGGAACGCTCCGCAATCCTGTCGTTGGGCCAAATTCGAGTTCCTAGTGTCATTCGCGGTGGTGGTTAAAGGCACGGGTGAGCGATGAAATTCTTCCTCGATACAGCAAGTCTCGACGAAATCCAGCAGGCGATGTCCTTCGGCATCCTCGACGGAGTCACTACCAATCCCACTCTCGCGGCGAAAGAAAAGAAGCCCTTCAAGCAGTTGATCCTCGAAATCTGCGACGCGTTGAAGGGCGGCATCGCCAACGCCGAAGTTGTCTCCACGGACACGGAAGGAATGCTGCGGGAAGCCCGCGAAGTCGTAAGCTGGCACCCGAATATCGTCGCGAAAATTCCAATGACGCCTGACGGCGTCCGCGCGCTCAGCATACTTTCGGGCGAAGGCGTTCGCGTGAACATCACGCTGGTCTTTTCGGCGCCGCAGGCGCTGATCGTCGCCAAAGCCGGGGCGTATTTCGTCAGCCCGTTCCTGGGCCGCCTCGACGATATCTCGCAGGACGGCCTCGTCCTGCTGCGCGAGATCATGGAAATCTACCGCGCCTATGATTTCAAGACACAGGTCCTGGCGGCCAGCCTCCGCCATCCGCTGCACGTGGTTGAAGCCGCGAAGATGGGCGCGCACATCGGCACGATGCCGTTCAAGGTTTTCGAGCAACTCTTCAAGCATCCGCTCACCGACCGCGGCCTCGAAACGTTTCTGAAAGACTGGGAGAAAGCTCGCGAAACGCTCGGCGATATTTCCGGCCCCGCGGTTTCGCGTAAAGGCGCGCGTTGAAAGATTTCCCTGCGAATTGGCGCGAAATGCTTCCGATGGTAGGCGTAGCCGTCGCGGCTGGCGTTGGGCTTTTCTTCTGGCTGCGTCACAAGCCTGAAGAAGGCGCCGATCTCGAGCGCGACCGTCGCGCGTATCTGAACCGCGTCGGGCGCATCGTCGAAGGGCAGATCCTCGAAATCGTGGACCACACGGTGGACCGTGCAAGAGATCCGAAAGATTCGCGGGACCTGAAGCCCGCGCCAAAATCCGCTGCACTCTTCAACAAGCATGCTTTGCCCGCGGGCTCGAACGGCACGCAACTGCTCCTCTATTACACCTACTCGATTTCCGGCGTAACCTACGAAACCGCACAGGACGTTACCGGGCTTGAAGAACAGGCTCATCTCGGCCGGATCGCCGCCGGCCAGACCGCCAGCGTCAAGTACGACCCATCGAATCCCAGCAACTCGATCCTTCTCGCGGATGACTGGTCGGGATTGCACTGAACGTGCTTTCTGAAGCGCTTGCACCACTTGCCATTCCTGCCAATCAGCATCATCGCGAGAGTCACGTTAGGCCCACTTCGTAGGACCCTGACCTGGTCTTGAGGAGCTTGCGAAAGGAGGGCGTGTTCGCGGTTCGCACACGAGCGATCGCCAAAGACGTTTAACATCCGCACTCATTCCCCGATTGCCGACAGTGATACACTCTCCGTTTTCGGAGGCTTGATCTAATGATTCGCAATGGTGGGTTTCGCTATCCTTCTTCCGCACGTCCGCGTCAATCGGCAAAGTTTGCGTCGATTGTGGCGCTTATCCTCTCTGCCGTCGGAATCGGCGCATTTGCATTCAGCATTCTCTGGCCCACGGACGCTCGCGCGCGGAATGCAGTCCAGCAGAAGGCTCCCTCTGTCGATTCAAGTTTTTATTCCGGCATGCGTTGGCGTCTGCTCGGACCGTATCGTGCCGGCCGCGTTAGCGCCGTCGCCGGCATTCCCGGCGATCCAGCTACCTATTACATGGGCACGCCCGGCGGTGGCGTGTGGAAGACGACCGACGCGGGCCGAGTCTGGAAGCCTATTTTCGACCAGGCGCATGTGGCGTCCATCGGCGCGGTAGCCATCGCGCCTTCAAATCACGATATCGTTTACGTCGGCACTGGTGAGCAGACCGACGGCAACGGCATGTACAAATCCACTGACGCCGGAGTCACGTGGACGCGCATCGGGCTTGAAGATACGCACTACATAAGCACAGTGATCGTTGACCCGCGCAATCCCGATATCGTCATCGTCGGCGTTCTGGGCCATCCGATTCTTGGCGTTTCCGGTCCCAGCGCCGAGCGCGGCGTCTTCAAATCCACTGACGGCGGTAAGACCTGGAAGAAGACCCTGTACAAGGACGACATGACGGGAACTTCTGACCTGTGCGTCGATCCCGAAAATTCCCGCGTCCTGTTCGCCGCCATGTGGCATCCCTACGATTGGCGCTCCGGCGAAGGTCCCGGGAAAGCTCCCGATGCCTGGCTTTACAAGTCCACCGACGAAGGTTCTACGTGGAAAGAGATCACCGGGCCGGGCCTTCCCCAAGGCGCATGGGACCGCACCGGCGTCGCCATCGCTCCCGGCAATCGCGGTCAGCGCGTTTACCTAATAACCGGCCCTGGCCTGTTTCGTTCGGACAATGCAGGAGCAACGTGGCGGAAGATGAACGACGATTCGCGCGTGGTCGGGAACTTTTATTTCAGCCGGGTGTTCGCTGACCCGCAAAATCCTGACGTGGTTTACGTCATGCAAACCACCACGTATCGCTCCACCGATGGCGGCGCGACCTTCACCGCATTCAAAGGCGCGCCCGGCGGCGATGACTACCATGTGATGTGGATCGATCCGCGGAACACACAGCGCATGATTCTTGGCGTGGATCAGGGCGCAACCATCAGCGTGGACGGCGGCAAGACGTGGAGTTCCTGGTACAACCAGCCCACCGGGCAGTTCTATCACGTCATCACCGACAATCAGTTTCCTTACGTCGCATACGCTCCGCAACAGGATAGCGGCACGGTTGCCGTTCCCAACCGCAGCGATTACGGCGAGATCAGTTTCCGCGATTGGTTCTCCATCGGTGGCTTCGAGTATTGCTACATCGCGCCCGATCCGCTCGATCCGAATGTCGTTTATTCCGGCGGCTGGTATGGCAGCGTCGTGCGCTTCGATAAGCGCACAGGACAGATTTCTCACGTCTTCGTTCGGGGCGAAAAATACCACAGCAATCAAATGGCGCCGATCGTCTTCTCACCGCAAAATCCCCGCAAGCTTTACCTGGGCACGCAGTATCTGCTTGCGAGCACCGATGGCGGCGCTAGCTGGCAGGAAATCAGCCCCGATCTGACGGTTCGCCCTGGCACAAACAGCAAGCCAGCCGATGGCCACGCCTCGCTGATTCAAGAATCGCCGGACAAGGCAACCGCTGTCGCGGATCGCGAGGCTTCCGCATGCGCGAATTCTCCTTGCTCTGCCGTTCCGGGCGAAGGGCCGGATTCATCAGCCCGCAGAGAGGAACCTGCTGTTGTTCTTGACTCTTCTGAACGCCGCGCCTCTGTTGCCGCATCGGATGACGCCGGCCATAGCTTTAGCCCAAGTCCGATGTACGATAGTCCCGGCCCCAGGCTCGATCATGATTTACTCGCGGGAGGACATGGCTCTGAGGGAGACCATCTTCAAGCCGGTCCGCGCAAAAGCACTCTTTCCACGCTAGCGCCTTCCGCTCTTCAGGACGGTGTCATCTGGGCCGGCACCAGCAATGGCATCATTCAGCGCACCGACAACGATGGCCGCACCTGGCAAAATGTTTCTCCACCCAATCTCTCGGAGAAAGCTGAAGTTGAAATCATTGACGCCAGCCATTTCGACGTTAACTCGGCCTATGCTTCCGTCATCGTCCCTCATGACGACCATCCGTACATCTATCGCACCCACGATGCTGGAAAAACCTGGCAAAGCATCACGCAAGACCTACCGGACAACTGGATCGTCTGGGTAGTGCGCGAAGATCCCGTCCGCAAAGGTCTGCTGTATGCAGGCACTGGCAATGGCGTCTACGTTTCCTTCGATGACGGTAATCGCTGGCAATCGCTCCAGTTGAATTTGCCCACCGCTACAGTTCGTGATTTGGTCGTTCACGGCAACGACCTCATTGTTGCCACCTACGGCCGCGCCCTTTGGACGCTGGATGACATCACGCCGCTTCGCCAGGCCGGCGCCGATGCGGAGGATGCAGCTTCCAGCGCGTTCCTCTTCCGCCCCGAGACGGCGGTTCGCGTTCGCTATGATAACGACCAGGAAACTCCGCTCCCGCCCGAAGTTCCCACGGCGAAGAATCCTCCCGACGGCGCCATCCTTGATTACTTCCTGAAATCCGTACCACTGCAGCCCGTCACGCTCGAAATCAAGGACGCGCAGGGAAACGTTGTCCGCCATTTCTCGAGCGAAACGCCTGCTCGGGACACAACCGTGAAAAACGTCCCCGATTATTGGTTCGGCCCGCTCCCGCAATTGAAGATAACTGCAGGCATGAACCGCTTCGTCTGGGATTTGCGTTACGATTCCCCTCCCACGCTGCCTTACAGCTATTGGGGCGGCCTCGCGGATTACATCGAGTACACACTCTCTAATCACGCACTTCCAGAAGACACGCCGCGCGAACAAACGCTCGGCCCCATCGCCATTCCCGGCCAGTATCAGGCCGTCCTCGCGGTGGATGGCAAGCGGTACACGCAAGAACTGAATGTTGTGCTCGATCCGCGCGTGCATGTTTCGCAAGCCGATCTCGAAGCGCAGCTCGCTGCCGGCAAGAAGATCGCCGCAGGCCTCACGGTGAACACGCACGCCTACGAGGCAACGAAAGCACTGCGCGCAGCGCTCGCCGATCGCCAGAAGACTGTTGCCGCCAACACGGCGACGAAAGACGCGGCGGACGCATTGGCGGACGTCGCAAAGAAAGTCGACGCGATACAGGAGGGCACTCCGAAGCAGCCGGGCATCGGCCCCGTCAATCGCGACCTGGCCCGCGTTTCCTTTATGGTGCAAAGCGGCGATGCGGGCCCGTCGGATACCGCGCGCGCCGCCATCGCCGAGTCCTGCTCGGCGCTGAATCACGCCCTGGCGCAATGGCGCGACCTCAATGCCACTGACGTGCCCGCCGCCAACGCCGCGCTCGCTAAGCACAATCTCGCCCCTTTGCCAGTTGCCACGCCTGCGTCCGGTGCGTCGTCTGCCCAAGCAGACGCATGCCATGATTAGACGCTAAGCGGCGAGTGTCCAGGCGATCTACCGCTTGCCTCGCCGCCTCCATCATTGCTAGCGTGGTCGCGGCGCTATGGATGGAACAAAACAATATGGCGGCACAGAGAGCTCGATCGCCGAGGGACTCCGAAAGTCTTGCCGACGAGCATGGTCAGCCGCTGGAACGTACGCGGTGGCGCGATTTCTAATCGCAACACGATTTATTAGAATTGCGTGTAAGCCAGTGAAAACAAAGTACGGACGACAGTTCTAATCGCAATTAAATCGCCTACGCAGGGCAGCCGGTTGCAAAGAAGAACCGGCAGTTCGGACAAAGATGACCCAGCACAGAAAACATCACGATCGCATCGAGGAATTGCGGAAGCTCAACGCCGAAGCCGAAGCGGGCGGCGGAGCCGAGCGCCGCGAGCGCGAACACAAGCAAGGCAAGCTCAGCGCGCGGGAACGCATTGACTTACTGCTCGATGAAGGCTCGTTCGAAGAGCTCGACAAATTTGTCCGCCATCATTGCGCCGATTTCGGCATGGCCGATCAACGCCCTCCCGGCGACGGCTTCGTCACCGGCTACGGCCGCATCCGTGGCCGCCTCGTTTACGTCTTCGCGCAGGATTTCACGGTCTTCGGCGGTTCGCTTTCGGAAGCCAACGCCGGAAAAATCACAAAAATCATGGATCTAGCCATGCGCGCTGGTGCGCCCGTGATCGGTTTGAACGATTCTGGCGGAGCGCGAATTCAGGAAGGCGTGGTGTCGCTGGCGGGTTACGCGGAGATTTTTCTACGCAATACACTCGCCAGCGGCGTGGTGCCGCAGATCAGCGCCATCATGGGGCCCTGCGCGGGCGGGGCCGTTTACTCTCCCGCGATCACCGATTTTATTTTCATGACGCGTGATACTTCCTACATGTTCGTCACCGGGCCGGACGTCATCAAAACCGTTACTCACGAAGAAGTGACCAAGCAGGAGCTGGGCGGCGCGATGACCCACAACGCAACGAGCGGCGTCGCACATTTCATCTCGCGCGATGATGCGGAATGCCTGGCGATGATCCGCGAACTGCTGACTTATCTTCCTTCGAACAATCTTGAAGACCCGCCGCGCCGCGAGACAACCGACCCGCCGGAGCGCGCGAGCGCGGCTTTGAATTCGCTGGTACCGGAAGATCCGCAGAAGCCTTACGACATAAAGGACGCGATTCACGCAATCGCCGACGACGGCGAATTTTTCGAAGTTCAGGAACACTACGCAAAAAATATGGTCGTGGGTTTCGTGCGACTCGATGGCCGGCCTATCGGGATCGTCGCGAATCAGCCGGCATTTCTAGCCGGCGTGCTGGACATCAACGCATCCGTAAAAGGTGCGCGCTTCGTCCGCTTCTGCGATGCATTTAATATTCCCCTCATCACGTTCGAGGACGTGCCGGGATTTCTTCCCGGCACGCAACAGGAATTCGGCGGCATCATCAAGCATGGGGCCAAGCTGCTCTTCGCCTTTGCGGAGGCGACCGTGCCGAAAATCACGGTCATCACGCGCAAGGCATATGGCGGCGCGTATTGCGTCATGGCGTCGAAACACATTCGCACGGACATCAATTATGCATGGCCTACAGCTGAAATCGCCGTCATGGGGCCTGAAGGGGCGGTGGGCATCGTTTACAAGCGCGAGATCGATCGCGCGCCCGAAGTAGATCGCGAGAAAATCCGGCGAGAAAAGATCGATGATTTTCGCGAGCGCTTCGCGAATCCCTACGTTGCCGCTGAACGCGGCTACGTCGACGCCGTCATCGAGCCGTCCCAGACCCGCGCCAAGCTCATAGCTGCCTTGCGCTCACTCGAAAATAAGCGTGATACGAACCCGCGCAAAAAGCACGGCAATATCCCGCTATAACCGCTGGGCGGTCTATGAGATGCGAGCCTGTGGAAAAAACGGCAAGCAGATCACTGACGCGCTGGCTTTTCAGGATAATTTCGATTAGCATAACGCGGTTTGACCTCATACAAATTATCCGCTAAATACATTGGAGATATCAGTGCGCAAAAAGCTGAAGCCTGTTCCGACCTTTCTCGAATCCCTCGACGAACTCATTGCAAAGCATCACCTGCTGAAACATCCCTTCTACCGGGCCTGGACCGATGGGAAACTTTCGAGGGAATCCCTCGCTCTCTACGCCGAGCAGTATTACCAGCACGTTCGCGCATTCCCGGACAATCTGAAGCAGCTCGGTTCCCGCACGAATGGGAATCTTGGAAAATTGGTGCAGGAAAATCTTTCGGAAGAGCTTGACCCGATCACGCCGCATCCACTGCTGTGGCGCCAATTCGCCGAATCGCTTGGAGTCAGCGAAGCGGCGCTTGATGATGCGCGACCACTGCCCGGAATTGCTGCATTACTCGACAGTTTCGACGAGATCTCGAACCACGGAACGACGGCGCAGGCAGTGGCCGCATTCTACGCCTATGAAGCGCAGATACCGGAAATCGCCACGCAGAAAATCGCGGGCCTTCGACGTTTCTACGGGATCACAGAACCGCGCGCGCTGGCCTATTTTGGCGTGCACGAAGAAGCCGATATTCGCCATCGCGCAGCCTGGCGCGAATGGCTTGCGAGCCAGAAAAACATCGATACTGTCAGTGTCATGTGTGCGGCAGAACGCAGCCTGAAGGCACTGTGGGGCGCGCTCGATGCCGTATATCCACAGGGCTGCTCGAAAAATTGAAATTCAGATCCGAAGATTTACTCGACGACGGAAGGGTGCGGAATTCGGCTTCAGCTGTCGCTTGCCCTTTGCAAGATTTTGACTCCATCGCGGCCTCCGACGATCGCTTGAGACGCGAGGCCCAGAAACAACCCGTTCTCGATTGCCCCGACAATGTGATCAAGGTGATGTGCCAGTTCTTTCGCATTGGTAATGCCATCGAATTTGCAGTCGATAATATAATTCCCGCCGTCCGTAACGAACGTCTTTTTGTCTGATCCTGATCTGAGTATCGCGCTCGCGCCCAGCTTTTCCAGCCGCCGAAGCGTCACCTGCCAGCCGAACGACACCACCTCGACCGGCACGGATTCTCGCACTCCAAGCCGCTCGACAATTTTCGTCTCGTCACCTATGACAATCATGCGCGAACTCGCCGCCGCGACGATCTTCTCTCGTAGCAGCGCGCCTCCGTGTCCTTTAATAAGACCGAGCGTGCGAGGCTCGATTTCGTCCGCCCCATCGATCGTGAGATCGATGTGTCTGTGCTCCGCAAATGTCGTGAGCGGAATGTTTAAGGTGCGCGCATGTTCAGCCGTTCGTTCGGAGGTCGGTATGCCCACGATTCGCAGATTTTCTTTCGCGACGCGCCGTCCCAGAGCACACACCAGGAACGCCGTCGTGGATCCGGTGCCTAGACCAACGACCATGCCATTGTCGACGAGCTTCGCTGCCGCTTCGGCCGCGGCTTTTTTCCATTGCTCTTGCTCAGGCAAATTCATAGTTTCGCTCGTTCTTGGCAAATTTGGATGTGGATCGCCGGAATCATAGCTGGTCTTTCGTCAGATTCCAACCCGGAGTGAATTCCAACTCGGCGCCGCCGCATTTGAAACATAGAGATTCGGGACCGCCGCTTGCGAAACCAACATGCTAGAATCTCGGCTTCGTTCACGGGAAGCGATGTTCAATAAAATATTGATTGCCAATCGCGGTGAAATCGCGGTGCGGATCATTCGAGCCTGCCGGGACCTTGGAGTGCTCTCGGCCGCGGTGTATAGCGAAGCTGACCGCGAATCTCTGCATGTTCTACTTGCCGATGAAGCGTATCCGATAGGTCCCGCATCCTCGCGCGAAAGCTATCTCGCAATCGGCAAAATCATTGAGTCGGCCCAGCGTTCGCACTGCGACGCGATTCATCCCGGCTACGGTTTCCTCGCCGAAAATCCCGCGCTAGCGAGGGCATGTCGGGCGGCAGGATTCATCTTCATCGGCCCTTCCGCGGAGGCAATGGAAAAACTCGGCTCGAAAACATCCGCCCGCCACATCGCGCGGGAAACCGGTGTGCCCACCGTTCCCGGCACGCTCGAGTCGATTGAAACAGCAGAGGCCGTGCTGCAAGCGGCGCGGGAAATCGGCTTTCCTGTGGTGCTGAAGGCAGTTGCCGGTGGCGGCGGCAAAGGCATGCGGTTGGTCGAACATAAAACCGACGTCGCGGCAGCATGGCGGGAAGCTTCTTCCGAGGCGGAAAATGCCTTCGGAGATGGCCGGATGTACATCGAGAAATATCTCCTCCAGCCGCGCCATATCGAGATTCAAGTTCTCGCCGACCATCACGACAACTTTCGCTACCTCAGCGAGCGAGAATGTTCCGTCCAGCGCCGCTATCAGAAAGTGATCGAGGAAGCTCCGTCGCCGGTGATGACGCCCGACCTTCGCCAAGCGATGGGAGAGGCCGCCCTCAAATTGGCTCGTGCGGGAGGTTACACAAATGCTGGAACGGTTGAATTCCTGGTGGACGCGGAGCGAAACTTCTATTTTCTTGAAATGAACACGCGGCTGCAGGTGGAGCACCCGGTCACGGAGATGGTGACCTCAATTGACCTCGTGAAGCTGCAGATCCGCATTGCTACCGGAGAGCCAATCCCGTTCGCGCAAAATGAAATTGCTTTGCATGGCCATGCAATCGAATGCCGCATTTATGCCGAAGATCCCGCCAACAATTTCTTCCCATCGCCAGGGAAAATAATCAGTCTTCGCACGCCCGCTGGGCCGGGAATTCGTCTTGACGAGGGAGTCTACGCAGGATGGACGGTTCCCAACGAATACGATCCAATGCTTGCAAAACTGATTGCCTGGGGCCGCGACCGTGCAGAGGCAATCGCGCGCTTGCAACGCGCGCTCCGGGAATATTACGCGAGCGGGATCACAACGAACATCGCCTTGTTTCGCCGGATCCTTGCGTCCGGCGATTTTCAGAATGGAAACATCCATACGCGCTGGCTTGACGATTTCTTGCGCGAGGAGCAAGGCGGACCCGAACCATTCGCTGCGCAAACCGGCGCAGAAACATCGGCGGAAGATGCCGCTGCGCTGGCCGTAGCTTTGTGGTGGACGGAACACAACAGCCGTTCAAACAGTACACCGACGATCCGCCCGTCCGAAAGCACGTCTCGATGGAAACAAGCAGGACGACTCGGACAATTAGAAAGCGATCCGCAGCGCGGACAATGAGGGTCGAGATCGAAATCGGGAGAAGGAATCGGGCGGTCGAACTGACACGCGACAACGGGCGTTGGCGAGCAATATTGGATGGGAGAGCGATGCATGTGGATGCCGTGGAAATTGCGTCAGGATTTTATTCGGTTTTGATCGGTGGCGGGTCTCTCGAAGTTCGCATTGAGCCATCGGGCGTGGCGCTTCGCGTGTTCGTTCGAGGGCGCGAATATGCGGCCACAGTCCGCGATCCGCGCGAGTGGCGTCGCGACCTTGATAGCGCGATGGGGGCCAAAGGGCGGCAACAGATTGTGACGCCAATGCCGGGCAAAATTGTGCGCATTCTGGTGAACGTGGGAGATGCGGTGGAAGCGGGACAGGGCCTGCTGGTTGTCGAGGCCATGAAGATGCAGAATGAAATTCGGTCGTCAAAGTCCGGGATAGTTGAGCGTCTACCGATAGCGGAAGGACAGACTGTAGCCGCCGGGGAAACCGTTGCTATTGTGGCGTAGTCATGGCAACGGAATGGTTATTCCTGATTTACGATCGCGACTCAGTCTGAAGCGGGCAGTTTGCCGGCAGATTCAATGACCTGCTGTGCCAGGTAATTCGTAACATGCGCGTTGTCGCGTGCATCATCCATATACGCAGCACGGAGCAACTGTTCTTTGCGGTTGCGAAGCATGTCGCGAATCGACTGCTGCACTTGAGGATCGGAAATTCCCCGCTGGCCCGCCGCTTCCTTCGCAAGCAACTTCAAGATGCGGTAACCGCCGCCCTTAACGCCGACTGGCTGCGTCACTTCGCCTGGCTTCATGGAGAGAACCATTTTCTTGAGCGCGGGGTCGGATTGATTCAATGCCGATTCGGGGACGAATCCAAGGTCGCCGCCGGTTGAAGCCGTGGAATCCTCGGAATAATCCATCGCGAGCTGAGAAAAATCCGCGCCACTTGCGAGTTTCTGTTCAAGCAACTCGACCTTGCGCTTAGCTTCCGCATCGTTCGTGGCCTTATCGTTCTTGCGATTGTGCACCGAAGGGTCGGGGCGCGGCGTGACGACGATCTGTAGGATGTGATACTGCGGCTCGGCGACATTAAACTGAGCGCGATTCTTGGTGTAGAGTTCGGCGACGTCTGAGTCCGTGATTGATATCTTGGCTACCACTTCCCGGTTCAGAAGTTTCTGAATCGAAAGCTGCCTCCGGATATCGCTCTTGAGATCGTCGACGGTCAGGCCGGCGTCCTTCAGTTTCTTCTGGAATTCCTCTTCGGTGTAGGGGCTTTTTGATTCCGTAAATTTTTCTTCGACTTCCGCGTCCGTGGCGATGAGGTTCATCTTCGTCGCGCGCTCAAGCAGAATTTCGTTGTTGATTAGCTCATCCAGAATGCTGAGTTTCAGCGAAAGCGCCTCTTCCTGGGAAGGGGCCGGACCCTGCGCATTCACACGCGTACGAAAATACTTCTCGACTTCGTTGCGCGGAATCTCCTTGCCGTCCACCACAGCCCACACATCAGGCCCGGGCCCTGCTGCTTTCTTGCAGGAGCCGGCGAAAGCGCAGGCGACAACCACTGCGACAATAGCGATTCTCCGTTTCAACCGGAGCTCCTTCCAATGTGCGGGATGATTCAGGCTGCTTTCTTCACACGGCCCGCGCGGATGCAGGCGGTGCAGACTCGAAGGTGTTTGTGAACGCCCTTCACGACGGCTTTGACGCGGCGCAAATTCGGATTCCAACGGCGGCGGCGCACGTTGTGCGCGTGGCTGATCGTATTGCCGAAACTGGGCTTCTTGCCACAAACTTCACATGCCAGTGCCATTGTTGCTTCGCTCCCGCTCTAAAGATTTTCAAGGTCAGGAACTTTCATCGTATCAGAGATCGACGCTGCCAGGAAGCAATTTAGGGCCTTGGGCCGAGAGTATAGGTGGGCTGATCAGAGGATTCTATGGAAACTGGTTTTCGAGGCACAGAGGTCGCTTTGCGGCCGAGACGAGGTTCCCGAGGAAGCAGACTTACATCGCATACAATGTTAGGCACATGCGTGCATCAGAAGGTTGACGTGCTCTCGATAGCCGCGATAGGCTCTTTGTCCGTGCTCGGGGCAGCAGTAGAGCCACTGAATGCCGCATCACGAAACAAAAAACCTGAAACGCCGCCGGATTACTACGACAAGCTTGGCGTGACCAAGATCATCAACGCGGCGGGCACATATACCGAACTCACGTCAGCCGTGATGCCTCCGCCGGTCCGAGAGGCGGTTGCACAGGCGGCCTTGCATCCGGTGGTGCTTGCGGATCTGCAGCAAAAGGCCGGCGCTTACATCGCGCAGAAGTTGCAGACCGAGGGATGCTGTATCAGTTGCGGCGCGTCGTCGGCACTCACGCTCGCGACCGCTGCCTCCCTGATGGCCGCAAACAACTGCAACATAACGGACATTCCCAAACTAATCGGCACGCCGCAGAACGGACGTTGTGATTGTGCCAGCCGCGGGGAAGGGGAAACAATTGGACAAAGGTACTGGCGATGCCTTCGCGTGTCGAGGAACGATCGGAAGAACTCGGCATCAGGCTCCACCAAATTGGCCGGACCTTCTATTCAGGTTTTCTTGGGGCGTCC
>JANWJR010000096.1 GCA_025451835.1 Candidatus Acidiferrales bacterium
TAACCCTGGAATCGGCGAAAACCTTGTAACGCATGTACAACCCTAATAAGATGCGGGGCGAAGTGAGACTCCGCAAGGGCGACTGCGGAGCACAACGTGTTTTGCGAGAGTGTCCGGACACGGACAACATGGAACTTTTCGGCTTGAAAATGCGTTACATAGTGTGAGGGGCCGGAAAGGGATGCAAGCTGCGAGGCTGAGGAAGATTGGATCCCGACGCCCAACTGGTACAGCGATGTCTCCGGGGCGAAGGGCCGGCCTGGGAGGAGCTTGTGCGGCGGCACACGCGGAGGGTGTTCAACCTGTGTTACCGGTTCACGAGCAATTCCGCGGAAGCCGAGGACTTGAGCCAGGACGTGTTCCTGCGGATTTACCGGACGCTGACAACGTACCGTCCGGCGAACGGAGC
Organism: Candidatus Acidiferrales bacterium; assembly: GCA_025451835.1. Classification (GTDB taxonomy): domain Bacteria; phylum Acidobacteriota; class Terriglobia; order Acidiferrales; family UBA7541; genus Palsa-295. The sequence goes on from JANWJR010000096.1 coordinate 410, forward strand.
GTTTCCGACATGGCTCACGAGCGTGACGCGCAACCTGCTGGTGGACCATTACCGGCGCACGCGTCGAGAGCGGATGACGGATTCGATCGAAGACAAAATGCCGCAGGTGGAAGCGAAACATTCTCCGGCGCGCACGCCCGACCGGATGGCGGAAGCGGCGGAATTGAGCGAGCAATTGCAGACAGGGCTGGCGAGGCTTTCGCCGGAGCTGCGCGAGGCGGTTATACTGCGCGATTTGCAGGGACTGGAATACAATGAGATTCAAAGCGTGCTGGAAGTGCCCGAAGGAACAGTGAAATCGAGAATCAATCGCGGACGAATTGAATTGGCGCGGGTGCTGGGGGAAATGGGGATTTCCGGAGGCTAGAAGCTGGGGGCCAGAAGCTAGAAAAGCTTCGGAGCAGGAGCAGATTTGAAACCGAGAATCGAAGAGAGATTCTTCGTCGCTGCGCTCCTCAGAATGACGGAAATTAGAAATTCGAAGCTAGAAATTGGGAATTGGCGAGAAGGGCGATGAATTGGAACTGCACATACACGGATGAGCGGCTGGGCGAATATGTCGACGGGCTGCTGACGCCGGATGAGGCGAAGGCGCTTACGGCGCACGCGGGCGAGTGCGCGCGCTGCGGCGAGACGGTGCGGAGCGTGAGCGCGCTGGTTACGCGGATGCGGGCGCTTGAGCCGGTGGCGGAACCGCCGCGGCTTGTGCGGAAGATTCTGGATGCGACGGCGGGGCCGCGATCGGCGGAAAAAGGCTGGAGACGTTTGTTTGCGTGGGCGCCGCCGGCATGGCCTCGATTTGCGATGGGGGCGGTGACGGTGGCGGCTACGTTCCTGATCGTGTTCAACACGGCCGGCCTGGCGCCGAAAAGAATGCGCAAAGCGAACCTGAACCCGGCGAATGCGTTGCGGTCGGCGAACCGGCAGGCGCACCTGGTGTACGCGAGGAGCGCGAAGTTCGTCAACGATTTGAAGGTGGTGTACGAGATTCAATCCAAGCTGCAGCCCGAGCCGACGCCGCAGGCGCCGCCGGAGCAGGAACCGGAACGGCCGACGAGAAATCCGCAGGAGAAATCGCAGACGGGGCCGAACCGCGGTCGCAGCCAGATCCGCAGCAACACGATGTACGCGGGTCTGGAGGCCAGAGGCTGGAGGTTAGAGGCTGGAGATTAGAGTTTTCAGTTTCAATGGAAGGTTAGAAAGCGAAATGACGGAGTTGCGGGGATAACGCTTTACGGAGACTACAATGAAATGCGCCGTACATCCTGACGCCGAAGCCACCGGATTTTGCCGGAATTGTGGCAAAGCGCTGTGCCCGCAATGCACGCGAGAAGTTCGCGGGGCGCTGTACTGCGAGGAATGCCTGGCGGCGATGCTGGCGGGAAATCCAGTCGCCGGGGCGAGCGCGGCGGAACATCACGGCGCGAGTCCCGGGCTCGCTGCGTGTCTGGGATTTATTCCGGGACTGGGAGCGGTGTACAACGGCGAGTACGTGAAGGCGCTTATTCACGTGCTGGTTTTCGCGGGGTTGATCGTCGCGCTGAGCAGCAACTGGCCGAATGACGGCTATTACGTATTTTTCGGAATCGCGCTTGGATGTTTCTACTGCTACATGCCGGTGGAAGCGTATCGAGTGGCGCGGGCGCGGCGGCTCGGCGAGACGATTCCGCTGACGGGCGAGATTGCCGCGGTGAATTATGGCGTGGACGCGCGCCACCGGCCGGTGGGCGCAGTGATCCTGATCATTCTGGGAATCCTTTTCTTGCTGGGAAATTTTAATTTGCTCGACGCAGACTGGTTCGCAAAACTCTGGCCGATCGGCTTAATCGTGCTGGGGGCCTGGCTGGTGTGGAACCAGATGCGGAGAACAGCGTAGGACGGCCATGGCAGACGAAAAGATCTCGGGCAGAACTTGTGCATGCGCCCATTGCCGGGTGCGCGGACTGATGGGGCCAATCGTGCTGATTACGATCGGCGTGATTTTTCTATTCGGCGAATACACGCGGTACAGCTTTGGCGAGCTCTGGCCGCTGCTACTGATCGTGCCGGGGATCGTGATGTTGGCGCAATCGCTGGCGTCGAAAGACGGGCACGCCGGCCGGTGAAACTCGCGTGACCAACGGGAGCGGCGGAAGACAAAGAAGTTCAATCTTCGGCGGTTTGCTGCTGATTCTTCTTGGGCTGCTTTTCCTCTTCGAACGATTCCATCCGGGATTCGAAATCGGACATTTATTTCGAGTTTATTGGCCGCTGCTGCTGATTCTGTGGGGCGTCGCGAAGCTAATCGATTATCTTCTGGCGCGGCAGCGGGGCGATGGGCGCCCGCCGCTGCTTTCCGGGGGAGAGGCCGCGCTGCTGGTGCTGGTGGTCTTCGTGCTGATCGGCATGAGCCTGTGGCAATGGGGCCGGCGGGCGATGCCAAACATCGACACGCATTTTGATTTCTTGAATGAGCGCGCAACGCAGAGCCGGGAGTTGCCAGCAAAAGCGATCGCGCCCGGAGCGCGTGTGACGGTGACGACGAATCGCGGCGATATCACAATTCACGTGGGACAAGGAAACGATTTGCGAGTGCTTGCAAACGAGTCGGCTTCAGGGCCGAACGATTCGGCGGCGCAAGAACGGCTGAAGGCCGTGGATGTGGCGATCGAACCGACCAGCGACGGATACGACATTCATCCGTCGGGTGAAGACTACAGCAACGGGCACGTCAGCGTGGGCCTGGACATTGAGCTTCCGAAACAGACGAACGTCAGCGCCAATTCCAACCATGGCGACATCAATGTTTCGGGGGTTGCGGGCAGCGTGATGGCGGAAGCGCTGGATGGAGACGTGGAAATTCACGATTGCGGCGGCGACGTGAGCGCGACCGGGCGCCGGGGCGATGTGCGTGTGACGGGGATTACCGGGAACGTCACGATCGGCGGATCGGGCGGCGATCTGGAGTTGGGAGATATATCAGGCAACGCCACGATTGGCGGACAATTTTCGGGGAGCGTGCGCGTGCGAAACGTGGCCAAGCTTACGCGGATTGCACTGCCCAACGCACAATTGCAGCTGGCCAATATGACCGGACGGCTGGAGTTCGATTCCGATCACATCGAAATCTCGGATGTAGGAGGCGCGGCGAAAATCGAGACATCGAACAAAGACGTGGAAGCGGAGAACGTCGCGGGAGCGCTGAATATCCAAGACGTGCACGGGACGGTGACGGCGAGCGATTCGCAAGCGCCCATGCAGAACATCAGCATATCGAACGTATCGGGTGAGGTGGACCTGACGCTGCCCGGGCATTCCAATTTTCAGATTTCGGCGATATCGCAGTCGGGCAAAGTCCAAAGCGATTTCGAAGCGCCGTCGCTGCAGCTCGACAACGGGTCCAACATGGGGCGGCTGACGGGAAGAATCGGCACGGGCGGGCCGAGTATCAGCGTTACGACCACCTACGGGACGATCTATCTGCGCAAGTCCTCGTGATGGTTTGCGGCGGGATGCTGGGCTGAAGCCCGGCGCTGCAACGGGCGTCAACGCTACGGTTGCGGTTCGCGGAGGCGTTCGAGGACGTCGAAGAATTGAGGGAACGAAACCGCGACGCAATCGGAATTGCGAATGGTGGTGTCGCCTGCTGCGCCAAGCGCCGCCACGGACAAGGCCATGGCAATGCGATGGTCCCCTTTCGGATCGACTTTCGCGCCCTTCAGTTTGCCAGCGTTGAGGCCTTCGACGCGCATGCCGTCCGGGAACTCATCCACGCGCGCACCCATTCGACGCAAGCCCTCAGCAAGAGCCGCGATGCGGTCGCTTTCCTTCACGCGAAGTTCCCTGGCGTCGTGAATCTCGATGCCCTTCTCGGTGAACGGGGCGAGCGCGGCGAGCATGGGGAGCTCGTCGATCATCTCGGCGACGTTCGGTCCTGAGATCGTCCCGCCGGAGAGCGGGGAGTGCTGTATAGAAATGTCGCCTACGAGTTCGCCGTGGAGCATCTGCACGGATCCCGGATGGATTTTCGCGCCGATGGAAATCAGGAAATCGAGGACCCTGGCGCGTGTGGGATTCAAGCCGACGTTGTGAATCACGAGGGAAGATTTGGGAACGATGAGCGCGGCGGCGATCAAGAATACCGCCGCGGATAAATCCCCGGGAACTGTCAGCTTGAGCGGCTGGAGCTTTGGGCGAGGGTGGATGCGAATCGCGGCCTTGGCGCTTTCGACGCGTGCTCCAAATTCGCGAAGAGCGATTTCCGTGTGGTCGCGGGTGCGGACCGACTCGGTGACAGAGGTGACGCCATCGGCGTACAGGCCGGCGAGCAGGATCGCGGATTTCACTTGCGCGCTGGGAATAGGCAACTTGTAGTCGATGGCACGGAGCTTGCCGCCGCCAATTTCCAGCGGAGCGCGGTCGCCATCTTCGCTGTGAATCCGCGCGCCCATGTGGCGCAGCGGCTCGATGACACGGCGCATAGGACGGCGGCGAAGCGATGCATCGCCCGTGATCGTGGACGTGAAGGATTGTCCCGCAAGCACACCGGAGAGCATGCGCATGGTGGTGCCGGAATTTTGAGCGTTGAGCTTGGCGCGCGGCTTCGACAAGCCGTCGAGCCCCTTACCGGTTACGTGAACGCGCTCAGTTGTGGATTCGATTTCGATGCCCAGCCGCTTGAGGCATGTGAGCGTGCTCTGGCAGTCGGCAGCAGAAGCGTAATTGGCAATCTCGCTTTTGCCTACCGCCAACGCGGCGAGGATGGCGTAGCGGTGAGAAATCGACTTGTCTCCGGGAAGCTCGACAGCTCCAGAAAATGCTCCGCCGGGTGAGATAACCTTTTTCGCCATCGAGAAATTCTAGCATGGGCAAAGGCTCGTCTCGGAGGGCGGTGCATGGATTCGCGAAGAAAAGCGAAGAGAGATTCTTCGTCGCTGCGCTCCTCAGAATGACGGCCGAAGATAATCGCGATGAATGTGAGGCGGTGAGGCGGTCAGCTTATTCCTCTTTTGGGTCTTTACGTGAGCCGAGCTTCCAGAGGATTTGGTGAAGGATGCCGAGCCAAAGGTTTGCGTCGCGGTCGAGGAGATTCAGGCGTCGGACAAGACGGCGAATTCGCTCGTCGGCATCGGCGACGCGACGGCGGTCGATGTAGCCGCTGGCGCGCAAGGCTTCGAGGAGCATGGCGGTGATGCGCTCGACGTCGCGCGCGGCCGCGAGCTTTGGCTTCCCGGTTTCCCGCGCGATTTTGGCATCGCGAACGAGTTCGTACAGGCAAACGGCTACGGCCTGCCCCAAATTCATCGAGATATTTTCTTCGCGGGTGGGAATGCGCATCAGCCAGTGGCAGTGGCTGAGGGCTTCGTTTGAAAGGCCGAACTTTTCCGAACCGAATAGGAGCGCGACAGGCGCGGAGGCGAGCCGCTTGCGGATGAGACGCGCGCCTTGTTCCAGGCGCTTGAGCGGGTGTTGCAAGACGCGGCGGCCGACGGCGGTGGTTCCAACCACGAGCGTGCAGTCGGCGACGGCTTCTGCAACGGTGTCGTATTGTTCGGCCTTCGCAAGCAACGCGGAAGCTCCGACGGCAGAACGCGCTTCGCGAAAGGCCGGGTCGTAGGGGTTCACCAAGCGCAGGCGAAGGAAGCCAAAGTTGCTCATGGCGCGCGCCGCAGCGCCAATGTTGAGAGGATTGCGCGTGGCCACGAGGACGACGCGCAAGCGGTCGAATTCTACTGGAGCACGCAAGGATGGCCATTCTAACAGGCGTCCAAAGCCACTTCAGGTTTCTTTGGAACGATCGACCGGGGCTGATGCTTGAGAAGCGGGCGCGTGGGAGACGCATCGAATGAAGGCGGAGGGAAACATGACAGCGCGAATGTGGCATGGACGAACGAAGGCGAGCGACGCCGACGCGTACCTAGACTATTTGTTCAAGTCGGGGATCCCCGCGTACCGGGCTACGCCCGGCAACAAAGGCGCGTGGGTGCTGCGGAGAATCGAAGGGGACATCGCACATTTCAACACGCTGACGTTCTGGGAATCGCGCGAAGCGATCAAGGCCTTTGCAGGCGAAGATATCGAAACCGCGAAATATTATGCACAGGACGAGGAATACCTTCTGGAGTTCGAACCTACCGTGACGCACTACGAAATATTCGAGTGATTGCGACGGCCGGCCGGCTGGCCGGGCTACATCGGCACGGCGAAGCTCGGTTGAATCGTGGCGCAAGCCCTGCGGCGCGCGGAGCGCGCACCACCCCTTTGGCCGCGGGCATCGCTCCGGCCTGGCGCGGTGTCTAAACACACTATGAAACGACCCATGAAACGGGAGGTGACTCAGTTTCCGATAATCGCGTAATCAGGGGTTGTCGTGATATTCTCACGACTAAAGTGACGCTTCGGCATCAGGACACCGAAAAGGATCGAGGCACTCAATGCTGTCGTCAGAAATCGACACGATGAAAGCACAAATGACGGCAGTTATTGTGCGGGATTCCGAGGGCTTCTTTGACGCCGCTAAAGAGAGTGAAGACCTTCAAATTACAGTCAGGATTGCCTGCGACTTCTTCGTGTTTTTGCAGCAGCCAAGCGACGTGCCTGAATTGCATGAGGCCGAATACATGGCTGAAACAATTCGTTCAGGACTGGATTGGTTTTTCTCAATGGCTCAGACAGCCGGCGTTCTGACGGGATTGGAGTTGAAAAGTGGTTTCGGTCCAAAATTGCCAAGCACTTTTTCTGAACTGAAAACGTCCTATGAATCGGTATTCCACCAAGTGCTTGAATCTACCCACAGCATCAAAGCTCTGGGATTGTTGCTGTCTCTCGTGCAGATGATGTTCCTATTCATGACAGCTTATTTTCCATCGTTTCTGTCTTTTTCTAGCGAAGGTGGCTCTGCATAGGGGTCCATCACGTCGTAGTGCCTGGGTAGTTTGTCGGAAACTACGCCACCAAATCAACCTGAGTCACTACCATGAAACGGGGGAATTTGCTTTCGCGACGATGCGGCAGGTATGATTGCTGTCCCATGTTTTCGGCTCCCCGGCGACTGAGCGTCGCACTCCTGACTTCCCTGCTGTTCCTGGTGGCGCTTCCTATTTATGCCGACAAAGCGCCCGCGATTATTCCGCTGAGCCAGATTCAGCCGGGCATGAAGGGCGTGGTGTACACGATTTTTTCGGGCGACACAATCGAAAAAGTTGACCTGCAGGTAATCGGCGTGATGCACAACGCGCTGGGTCCGAAGCAGGACGTCATTCTGGTTCAACTTCTGGGGGAGAAGATCGCGCATACCGGCGTGGTTGCCGGAATGAGCGGAAGCCCGGTGTATATCGATGGAAAACTGGCCGGGGCGCTGTCACTGAAGCTGGGGATTTTCACGAAGGAAGCGATTGGCGGTGTGACGCCCATCGAAAACATGTACGAAGTGGAGAAGCCGGCTGGCGCGGCGCCGACGGCGGCGGCAAAACTTTCGGGGGGTGCCGCAGCGGCTCTGAAACCGACGACAACGCGGATACCCTTGCCGGAAGGTATCGTGCAACGCAGGAGCGCGGGCACAGGCGAATACTTGATACCCATTGAAACACCGCTGATCGCCACGGGACTCTATCCGGCAACTATTGCGCAATACAGCAAGCAGCTTTCGGCGTGGGGAATGACGGCGGTGGCCGGAGGGACGGCTGCGCCGTCGCCGGAAGACTCACAGATCAAGCCCGGGGATATGATCGGTGTTGAGCTGATTCGCGGAGACCTTTCCATCGCGCCGGGATGCACGGTGACGTCGGTGCAGGACGGAAGGATTCTGGCTTGCGGCCATCCGATATTTGGGTTCGGGTCAGTGGCGATGCCGATCGCGCGGGGGCACGTGCTGCTGACGCTGGCGTCCGCGCTGGAATCGACGAAGATCATGACCACAGGCGGCACGATCGGCACGCTGACGCAGGATCACGTTACGGCCATCATGGGGCGGCTTGGTCCAGGACCGGCAATGATTCCGGTGGACGTGAAATTCGTGA
>JANWJR010000097.1 GCA_025451835.1 Candidatus Acidiferrales bacterium
CGATTTGAGTAGCGCGTGAGTCCGGCGATGATCCCGCGCGCGTTGGCCCTCCAGTAAGGAGCGTAAAGACCCGAAAACGCCGGCACGAAATAAACTCCACCGTTGTCCTCAGCGCTTCGCGCCAGCCGCTCGATGTCGGGGCTCTTCTCAATCATTTGTAGGTTGTCGCGCGCCCACTGAACCAGCGCGCCGGCGATGGCGATGCTTCCCTCGAGCGCGTAACGCGCCGCCTGATCGCCGAATTTGTATGCCACCGTCGTGAGCAGCCCGCATTTCGACCGGACCGGGCGTTCGCCAGTGTTCATCAGCAGAAAACATCCGGTGCCATACGTGTTCTTCGCTTCGCCCTTTTGAAAGCATGCCTGCCCCACGAGCGCCGCTTGCTGGTCGCCGAGAATTCCCGCAATCGGAACACCGCGGAGTTCATCGAGCTGCGCGTGGCCATATACTTCACTGCTCGAACAAATTGTCGGCAGGATTGCACGGGGAATCCTGAAAACATCGAGAAGTTCCTCGTCCCAGATAAGGGTCGCCAAGTTCATCAGTTGCGTGCGGCTGGCGTTGGTGACATCGGTGACGTGTACGCCGCTTTCCACGCCGCCAGTCAGTTTCCAGGTCAGAAAAGTGTCCATCGTTCCGAAGGCGATTTCCCCGGCTTCTGCTTTTTCGCGCAAGCCGGGCAAGTTTTCGAGCAGCCAGCGGATTTTCAGCGCGCTGAAGTAAGTGGCGAGCGGAAGGCCAGTCTTCGCGCGAAAGCGGTCCTGCCCTCCGCTGCGCGAAAACTCCTCCACGTATCCGTCCGTGCGCGTGTCCTGCCACACCACGGCATTGGCAAGCGCCTTCCCGGTTTTGCGATTCCATAGCAGCGTCGTTTCGCGCTGGTTGGTAATTCCGATTGCGGCAAGATTTTGTGGTCGGAGATCGCGCTGCCCGAGAGCTTTGTGGATTACTTCGACGGTACGCTGCCAGATTTCTTCCGGATCGTGCTCAACCCAGCCGGGCTGCGGATAAATTTGGCGGTGTTCCTTCTGCGCCAGGCAAACAATCCGGCCGGAGCGGTCGAACACGATAAAACGCGTGCTCGTTGTGCCTTGATCGATCGCGGCGATGTAGTCCGAAGTCAAAGGAATGTAGCACTCACGCGGGCACGTTCTGAAAAGTATGAATCGACTTCACGAATTTGGAAGGCAAACTCCCGTTGTAAGACGACATCCGAAAAATACACAGCCTGATCTGGGGATCAATTCCCGGTTCTTGGTACGGCCATCAAAAACGAAAAATCATCGGCGAGGTATTCCACTTGACCTGGGCCCGCAGCAACTCGTTTCGCCTTTCCGGCCCGGACCTGCCGAAAGGCCGTCGCGAGTCTTGGCAGGACCGCTGGATCGGCCACCGGAACGTTGTGCGAGCACAGCACCAAACGCAGCTGCGGCGCCAGTTTTGCAATCTTTTCAACCGACCGCCCATACGCGTCGAGATCGGTTTCCGGCCGGTAAAGCCATATCGTACCCGGGTAATACGTATCCCCCGTGAAGAGCAATCCATTCTTTCGGTCAAGCAAGTTGATCGAGTCGGGCGTGTGTCCTGGCGTGCCGATCACTTCCAAAACACGCCCTCCCAGATCGATCGTCTCGCCATCGTGTATCCATCGCGTGATGTGGAACGGCTTGGTCGCGTATGCGTTTCGATCGAAGCCGCGCGGCAGCGCTCCGCACACCGAGCCAGGTGCCAGTTCGGCTTGCGCATCGACACGCGAACCGCGCGCGCTGATGCGCGTGAACTCCGTATCCATCCCGTAAACGCTGCTGAATTCCCAATCATCGCCGTCATGGTCGTCATGGGTATGGGAATTCAAGATCACAATCGGCAGTCCCGTGAGTGACTTGGCGACCTTCTTGATATCTCCGATTCCCAAGCCTGTGTCAAACATCGCAGCGCGCTTGCTTCCAAGGATCAAAAACGAGATCGCTTCCTCCGCCTGATGCGGTTCGTATATCGCGAACACGCCGGGAGCAACTTTGTAGACTTCAAACCACGGGTCGGCCGAGGGAACTCGCTGCAACTTCTGGTATTCAGGACGGGGCAGCCTGCGGCACCAGTCGGGCACATTCGCCGTCGAATCTTGTTGTCTGCGAGCCGCCGCGGCCGGCAGTGCTGCGAACAGTATCACGAGAACAAAAGAAGCGATCCGTCCCAAAATTGCTTCTCCTTTTCTGTTCGCCAGGGCCGCTGGAGCCCGCTGCGATACGACTCATCGAGTACGCCCTGAAAGATCCCATAGCTTGTAAACGCGAGACCGTAATGGCGGAGAGGGTGGGATTCGAACCCACGGTTGAGTTTCCCCAACACACGCTTTCCAAGCGTGCTCCTTAAACCGCTCGGACACCTCTCCACGTTCGAAGGACTTCAGAAGACTAGCAAATTGACGGGAGAGCGGCAAACGTGCCCGCGCGGCGGAAACAAATTCGCGCGATGTCTGCTACACTTTCTCCGCCACTCCGGGGTGGTGCAATTGGTAGCACATGGGCCTTTGGAGCCTAGAATCTTGGTTCGAGTCCAAGCCCCGGAGCCACTTCTTCTCACAGCTAAGCCACTGTTTGTAATTTAACTCACACAGGTAGCGCCGGGTCGAAATTCTAGGCAACGCGCGTGGTTGCTTTCGGGGTCGGCCGAACCGCTCTCAGCAGACGCGGACGGCGCGTTTTGAAGTACTCTGCCGAGAGGCGAATCAGTTTTTCGAATTCGCGGTCGGAGATGACCCCTGGCGTGGCCAGAATCTTAGGTCGAGTGGGCATAGTTCCTCGCGACTTCCATCCCAAAGAATAAAGCCGGAGGCCCAAAGATAGTGCCCAAAAGCGTAGGCCCGATGACATAGCCTGTCAAGTTAAATTTGAGATTTCTAGATTGCTAAAAACCGGACGTTTCTGCTTTGCGTTGACCGTTAAATTAGACAACCGTGAAGCGCGTCGCGAGTCGGCGGCGCATCCATAGTGCCAAGTCCCGTCGAGATCTAGGAGGGGACTTACCGGCCACCCTGCCTGCCACTCCAAAGCCTTGCGCAACTGCGAGTGACACCGTAGTCTGTTCGGCGACGTGACCCCGAACTTTCTAATTCTCGGCGTGATCTGGTACATCGTCTTTCTCTTTTCGACGACCTGCCACGAAGGCGCCCACGCGCTTGCCGCGAAGCTCGGCGGCGACCCAACCGCCTCTCACGGCGGCCAGGTCTCGCTGAATCCAATTCCGCACATCCGGCGTGAGCCGGTTGGCACCGTGGTCGTGCCCATCATTTCTTATCTCGTCGCGCACTGGATGATCGGCTGGGCCAGCGCACCGTACGATCCCGCCTGGCAGCGGAGCCATCCGCGGCGCGCCGGATGGATGGCTCTCGCCGGGCCAGCGGCAAATTTCATTCTTATGATTTCGGCGGCGCTGGCCGTCCGCGGAGGAATGCTTCTCGGCATTTTTCGCGAACCTCAATCCGCAAATTTTACCCATATCGCCGAAGCTGCTGTCCCGGGGTTCGCGGAGTTTGCCGCCATATTCCTGAGCATCCTTTTCGTGCTCAATCTGCTTCTCGGCACGTTTAATCTGCTTCCCGTCCCGCCGCTCGACGGCAACACCGGGATCACGGTGCTTATGAGCGAAGAACGTGCACTCCGATTCATCGCCTGGACTCACAGCCAGGGCTTCGGGATGATCGGACTGCTCGTGGCTTGGATCGCCTACGACAAGATCTTTGATTTTCTTTTTCGCATCGCGCTCAGCGCCCTATATCCAGGCTCGCATTGGGGATAACGCAAGCGTGACACTTGTGCCGGACCTGGTTCAAATACGCACATACGTTACGAACGGCACAGCATTGCGCGCGAATCTATTCGGGCAACAGAGCTAAGTGCTTGTGGGCACTTCTCGTTGCGCGGTTCCGGATTTGGCAGTCATTCTGCAATAACTCTCCTGGGGGGCGGTTCCATGAGTTTTACAATCGATCAACAAGATAGCTATCGCGTGGAAGTTTCCGGCTGGGACAAGTCACAAGATTTCTTCGTCGAAAAGACCATGCTCGATTGGCGCGAACGCGGCATCCAGGAAATCTCGCTGCAATCCACGCTGCGCGAAGGCTCTGTGGTTTTTGTTCAGTTGTTATCACCGCTGGCGAAAGGAATCAGCTTCCCTGTCGCATACCAGGCCGTGAACGTCGGCCCCAGAAATGACAGCGGCAAGAGCCGCGCCCGACTCGAGCAATTGCATCCCAGAGCCAGTTATAGAGACGTTATGGCACTCTCGTCCGGCCAAACCGAAGTCGCATGACGCTTCACGCACCAGCATCGCGCCCGACCCGGATGTAGTGCCGTTTCGGGAGGCTCGTACCTGTTCGGAACTGCGGGTTTTCCGCGCGCCGATCATTGACTGCGTCTGGTAGTGCTATCTCGCGGCCATGACGCACACCGTCATTACCTGCTAATCCAAAGATGCAGAAACAATTACGGCAAGATTAGAGTGCATTTAATTTTCGGAAACAATGCGATCCCGCACGATTTGGCACAGTGCAGCGTTCTGGCACTGCTGTTGCTTGTAGGTCGCTATTATGGCCGTGCTAAGCGAACGACCCACCGCAGCAATCGCCCGAAAAAATCTGCCCATCTGCATCCTCGATGATGAGGTCGATCAAGTTGAACTCACCACGGACCGTCTCGCGGAGGCGGGGTTCACTGCCGTTGGAACCACCGATCCGCAGGAGGCGCTGCAAAAAATCCGTGTCGGCGGCTGCCGCGTCGTTCTCGCTAATTTCAGAACGCCCGAGATAGATGGGATGGCCTTCCTACAGAAGGCGCTGCAATGCGATCCCGGTACCTACGTCATTCTGTTTAGCCAGCGCTATTCCGTGGACTCCGCCATCGAGGCAATCAAGCATGGCGCCTACGATTATCTTTGCAGGCCTGTTGACCATGTTCGTCTTCTGAAGACCCTGGACGAACTTGCCGACTTATTCACGCAGCGCTCGCAGATTCGCGACCTCGAAGAGAAACTTCTGCCCAACCTGGAGTTCCACGGTATCGTCGGGAAAAGCCCCGC
>JANWJR010000098.1 GCA_025451835.1 Candidatus Acidiferrales bacterium
AGCCGCTGCGGAATCGGCACATCCGGCGCGCCCGTCAGTTCGAACCCTTCCGCAACGCCTGCGCTCGATCCAAGCGACGTCGGAATCACGGCTCGCGGCGGACCGAGAAATTCATTTGTTGATCCCGCCGTGGCGGCAAAAGCCGACGCCGCGGCAGACGGCGCCTGAGTCTGCGCCGCACTGCCTGGAATCGTTGCAGCCGCCGCGCGCGCTGCCGGAAATCCCGGAATCGGCCGCGCAACCGACAGCGCCTGGCGCAGCGCGTCTCGAGTGAAATCGTGAACGAACTGCGGATGCCGGAATCGCACCTCGATTTTTGCCGGATGAACGTTCACGTCCACTTCCTCGCACGCCAGATCGAGGAACAGCAGCACCACCGGAAAAACTCCCGGCGGCGTGATATTGCGGTACGCTTCGCCGATCGCATGCAGCAGCAGCCGGTCGCGCACCAGCCGGCGATTCACAAATACATAAATTCCGTTGCGATTTGATCGCTGCACCTCGGGGCGCGACGTGAATCCCGTAATCCGCACCGACGCCGCGTGTTCTTCCGCGTCCAGTTGCGGCTCGGTGATCGCGCTGCGCACCGGCGCTTCGGTCGGCGGAATCTCCATCAATTCCTCGAGCGCCGCTCGCCCGAATATCTGGTACACGCGTTCCGAAAGCTTTTCCACCGGCGCGCAATTCAAGATCTCCTGCGACGGCGTTTTCAGTAGAAATTGCTTGTCCGGATGCGCCAGCGCGTAATGCGTCACCAGCGAAGCAATGTGCCCCAGTTCGGTCGTCTCCGACTTCAGGAATTTGCGCCGTGCCGGAACGCAGTAAAAAATATCGCTCACGCCAATCGACGTCCCCGCCGGCAGGCCCGCCGGCTTCACGCCGATGAGCTTCCCGCCCGCGAATTCGATGCGAGTTCCCTGGTCATCTTCCTGCGCGCGCGTCTCCAGAACCAGCCGTGAAATTGCCGCGATCGAAGGCAGCGCTTCGCCGCGAAATCCCAGCGTCGAAATCGACAGAAGATCGTCCGCCGTGCGCAGTTTTGACGTGGCGTGGCGCTCGAAAGCCAGCAGCGCGTCGTCCTGATTCATCCCGCTGCCGTCGTCGCTGATCCGTATCAGCCGCTTGCCCCCGGACTCCACTTCGATGCGAATCGATCGCGCCCCGGCATCCAGCGCGTTTTCCAGCAGCTCTTTCACCACCGAGGCAGGCCGCTCCACCACCTCGCCTGCCGCAATCTTATTCGCCACATTTTCCGGAAGTATGCGTATCCGCGACATTCCTATGACCGCTTCGGACGGCGAGCCCATCGAATTACGTCTCTCACAGCGAGTGCAAGGGTATAAATTCCAAGAATGAAGACTAGCAGTCCTATGGAGGCCATTAGCCCGTACGGGGGATTGGGAAACTGTAACATCATCCCCATACCAAAAACCATGATGAGTGTGACGCACCCCCACACAATCGTCCGGTTATCACGATGGTTCGTAGCAATTCGATAGAAGATAACTCCATAGAGCGCAAACACGATGATTGCACGTGCAATTGTTTTCACGATGCCTGCGTATCTTCTTACCTTTTACTTTCTTTAATCGCGATTCCCAAATCATCGAGTTGGTCGGCGCCAACCTCGGACGGCGACTCCGCCATCAGGTCCACCGCCGCGGTCGTCTTCGGAAACGCGATCACATCGCGAATCGATTTCTCGCCGGCCAGCAGCATCACCACGCGGTCGAGGCCCAGCGCGATGCCGCCATGTGGCGGCGTCCCATAGGTCAGCGCATCGAGGAAAAACCCGAATCTCTGGCGCGCTTGCTCATCCGTCAAGCCCAGCGCCTTGAACATGCGCGCCTGAACATCCTGCCGGTGAATTCGAATGCTTCCCGAGCCCAACTCCACGCCATTCAGCACCAGGTCGTAGCCCTTCGAACGGCATTCCCACGGCGCAGTCTCAAGCTTGTCGAGATCTTCTTCCACGATTCCCGTGAACGGGTGCTGCGCGCTCGCCCATCGCTTTTCCGTCTCGCTCCATTCGAACAGCGCAAAGCCGGTAATCCACGCAAATTCCCACTTGCTGCGATCGATCAGATTTAGTTTGTCCCCGAGGTACAGGCGAACGTTTCCCGCCACGCCAAGCGAAGTATCGTGGTGCTGAATCTGTTCTTTCGCTGCGACAGCCACAATCAAGTCGCCGGGCTTTCCGCCGACCGTATCGGCCAATTCTCTGATTGCTTCGATACCCAGCGTTTTTTCGAGACCCGATGAGATCCCCTCGGCCGTCACCTTAATCGTGTAAACCCCGCGCGCGCCGGCCGACTTCGCATGTTCCGCAAGCTCGTCGAGTTGCTTGCGCGACCACGTTGCCGCTCCCGGCGCAATCACCGCTTGCACATTTCCCTGGATCTGCAGTTTCTCCCGCGCCGCGTCGAAAAATTGCGTCACGTTGTTCAGCTCCATGCCGAATCGCAAGTCAGGCTTGTCCGAGCCATAACGCCGCAGCGCCTCTTGGTAATCGAGATGCCGGAAAGGACGCTTGGCCTGCAATCCAACGATGGCCAGCGTCCGCTCCATCACACGCTCGATGACCTCAAAAATATCCTCCTGCCGCGGAAACGACATCTCCAGATCGAGCTGCGTGAATTCGAGTTGCCGGTCGGCGCGGAAATCTTCGTCGCGAAAACATTTGCAAAGCTGGAAGTAGCGGTCCATGCCGGAAATCATCAATATCTGCTTGAAAATTTGTGGCGATTGCGGCAGTGCGTAGAACTGCCCGTGATGCACGCGGCTCGGCACCAGGCAATCGCGCGCGCCTTCCGGCGTCGAACGCGTTAGAATCGGCGTCTCGATCTCGAAGAATCCCATCTCGTCGAGCGTTTTGCGAATTTCGAAGAACACGCGGTGGCGCAATTCGATGTTGCGATGCGGACGCGGGCGGCGCAGGTCGAGATAGCGGTAGCGCAACCGCGTCTCTTCGCTCGCGGTCACTTGGTCCTCGATCTGAAATGGCGGAGTCTTCGAATTGTTCAGGATATGCAGCTTCGCGGCGGCAATTTCCACTTCGCCTGTTGCGATTTCCGCATTCGCTTTCTGCCTTTGAATCACGCGCCCTTCCACGGCCACCACGAATTCCGACCGCAGTTCTTCGGCCTTCGCGTGCGCTTCCGGATTCAGTTCCTTGTTGAAAACGATCTGCGCGATTCCGGCGCGGTCGCGCAAATCGATAAAAATCAATTGGCCCAGGTCGCGCCGCCGGTGCACCCAGCCCATCAACACCACGTTCGTGTCGGCGTCGCTCGCTCGCAGCGCCCCACAATATTTTGTCCGCTTCAAATTCCCAAGAGTATCAAGCAAAAGGCATCCTTCCCGGTGGTCTCACTAGCCACTCGTCACTCGTAGCCGCGCTTCGGAAAAATAGTTTTTGTCGTCATTCTCAGCGACGCGAAGAATCGCTCTTCAAATTCTTGAGATCGGGCGCGCTCAAGCACGAGAACCCCTTCGTTCCGACTCCAAGTATTCGAGCAACTCAAATTCAGGAAGCCTCTTCTGCTCGCCGTCCGCCAGCCGCTTGAGCGTAAATGTGCCGGACGCAACTTCATCCTCGCCCAGAATCAGTGCGTAGCGCGCGCCGAGTTTGTCGGCCAGCCCCAGCGATTTCTTGAATTTCATTTCCTCTGGAGGCAGTTCGACGCCAAGCCCGGCGGCGCGAAGTTTGCGTGCAATCGCCACCGCTGCGGGATACGCCGCCTGTCCCATCCAGGCGACGAACACGTCGAGGCCTCGCGGCTTTGGCGAATTCCCGGCTTCTTGGATCGAAAGAATGGCGCGGTCACTGCCGATGGCGAACCCGATGCCCTTTGTCGGCGGACCGCCCAGAAGCTCGACCAGCCCGTCGTAGCGCCCGCCTCCGCAGACCGCATTCTGCGAGCCAAGACCTTCCGCAGTGACTTCAAACGTTGTGCGCGTGTAATAATCGAGTCCGCGGACTAAGCGCCAATTCTCTTCATACGCGACCCCGCGTAAATTCAATTCCTCTTTCAGCTTCGCGAAATGCTCGCGGCACGCACCGCAAAGATGGTCCGAAATGCGCGGCAATTTCTCGATCATCGGCTGCTCGTCCGGCAACTTCGAATCGAGCACGCGCAGCGGATTTGTCTCGATGCGGCGCTGCGAATCCGGCCCGAGCCGGTCTTTCACTTTTCGCAACTCCTCGCGCAGCAGTTCGACATACTTTGGGCGGCATTCTTTGTCGCCGATGGAATTCACATACAGTTTCGTGCGGGTCAGGCCCACGCGCTTGAAAAACGCGAGCAGCATTTCGATCACTTCGGCGTCAATCGCTGGCGCGTCCGATTGGCCGAGCACCTCAGCGTCAATCTGGTAGAACTGGCGGTAGCGCCCTTTCTGCGGGCGCTCGCGGCGGAACATCGGCCCAATGTCGTACAGCTTCACGTTTCCCGGCAGCGTGTGCATCCCATGTTCGATATACGCTCGCACCACGCTCGCCGTCGCCTCCGGCCTAAGCGCCAGTTCGTTGCCCAACTTAATGCCGTCGCGAAGGAAGAACCATTCAGGCAGCTGGGGGAAAAAAAGTGCCACGCCGCCCGCGTTCTTATTCTCCAGGTCGGCTTTAATCTTTGACGTTTTTTCTTTCAGAAGATCCAAGGCCTCGCGATTATCTTGATCGTTTGGAATTTGCCCGCTGTTCATTAGCCGCCCCAGGTCGTTAATGTAACGATCAGAGTCGCCAAAGTTCTTTTGCGGCACCAGTCCAAAAGGCTTGTCCTCAAAAGTGAACATCTCTTTGGATACGATATCCGTCTCAATCCCAACGGATCGAGCGAAAAGAACTGTCTCCTCAAGAATCGGCGTGCGAATATCGCGAAAATTATATGACTCGAACACCTCGCGCGCGGTTTGCTCGAACCAATTCCATAGCGCCGAATCGGGAGGGAGGATATCGCGCGTGCCCTTGATGGCGCGAAATTGTTTGCGCTCGTTCACTTCGCGGCCTCCGCCCGGTAAATCTCCTTGTACTCGACGTACCGCTCCGCGTAGTGATCGATCGATTCCTGGTCCGCGGGTCCGAGCGACCGGCGGAATTTTCCCGGATGCCCCATGAACAGGCTGCCGGGCGGGACTTCCGCGCCTTCGGGAACCAGCGTTCCAGCGGCAACAATCGAGCCAGTCCCGATTTTCGCGCCATTTAAAATGATGCTGCCCATGCCGATCAGGCATCGCGATTCGATGGTGCAGCCGTGCAGCACCACGCCGTGTCCCACGGTGACGTCGTCGCCCAGGATCAGCGGATGCTGCTCGCGCATCACGTGCAGCATCGAGCCGTCCTGGACGTTCGTGCGCGCGCCGATCCGTATGTAATGCACGTCGCCCCGAATCACCACGCACGGCCATACGCTCGCGTGTTCCCCGAGCGTGACGTCCCCGATCACCACGGCCTGCGGATCGACGTAGGCGGTGGCGGCGATTTGCGGCATCCGCCCGCGATAGCTGCGAATCAATTTGCTGCTCCCTGGATTTCAGGACTGAATGCGCGTGTCAACCGTTTTTCGGGTCGCTCGGCCGCCAAGCTAAGCAAGCAGCGAACAAATCCATATAGCGCCGCCTTTTAGGACGGCCTGCAGTGCGCATAGACGCTCGCGCGGCGCGCGAAATAAACAGAAAAAATAGCACACGCATGTTTGACTGACAAGGCGGCCGCTCGAAGCGCGTGAACGCGAGAGGGTGGTGCTGGCGCCGCAGGCTCAAACGATTTGCACAACCGGCGCGCCGGCGGCCTGGTTGACGACGGCGAGCCGCGCCGCGACGTTACGAGCCATGGCGTACATGCTCTTGCTTCCCGGCGCGTCTTCCCCGAGCGACGCGACCGGCTTCCCCGTATCCCCGCCGATGCGAATCTGCGGATCGATTTCGATTTCGCCGAGAAATGGCACGCCGAACATCCGCGCCATGCGTTCGCCTTCGCCGTGGCCAAACACGTCGATGCGGCCATTGCAGTGCGGGCACGAAAAATAGCTCATGTTCTCGACTACGCCGAGAATTTCCACATTCACCTGGCGGAACATTTCGATGGCCTTGCGCACGTCGGCCAGCGCCACGAGGGACGGTGTGGTCACCAGCACCGCGCCCGTCACGGACACGGACTGAATCAGCGAAAGCTGTACGTCACCCGTGCCCGGCGGCAAATCCACGATTAAATAATCGAGCTCCCCCCAGCGCACGCTGCGCAGAAATTGCTGCATCACGCTGTGAAGCATCGGCCCGCGCCACACCAGCGGCTTGTCGCCGGGATTCAGCAGCCCCATGGAAATCATTTTGAGCCCGTAGGCTTCGACGGGAATAATCGTTCGTTCATCGACGGCGCGCGGCTGATCGGTTGAGCCCAGCATCAGCGGAACGTTCGGGCCGTACACGTCGGCATCCATCAACCCCACGGTCGCGCCCATGTTTTTCAGTGCGATCGCCAGATTTACGGCGACGGTGGTCTTCCCCACTCCGCCTTTGCCGCTGGCCACGGCCACCAGATTCTTCACGCCGCCGATGGGAGCTTTGTCCTGAAGTCGCCGGCCTTCGGGTCCGCCGGCCGCCGCATCAAATTTCAATTCGACGCTGCGAACTCCCGGCACCGCGGCCAGCGCCGCGCCAATTTCTTTTTCGAGCGTTGCGCGTCCGGGACCGGCGGCTGCGGCAGAGCGAATGAGAACCGACACCGCTCCTTCATTTACTTGAACGTTCTTCACCATCTGCAGCGTGACGATATCCTTGTGCGTCTCGGGATCCGTCACGCCGCGCAATGCTTCGAGGATCGCTGCTTCGTTGGGGCTGGCCATCAGTTCCTTCCCTATCAGACCGCACACGATGAGCCTGGGACGGTTTGGATATTCTCATCATAGAACGCGGTGCAAAGGGCGGCAAGGTGAGGTTGAAAAAACAAAATGGGCGCCCGGCCCGGTTATAGCTTCCAGCCGTCGAGCGCCCACTCCGAAATTTCGCGGTGCCCCGCTCAGTCCACGAGAATAACAATCACGCGGACCTCGGGATGTTCGTAATCGCAGAGGTAATACTGCCCGTCGATTTCTTCTATATACAGGTCATCGCCATAGCTCCAAACCGACGGCCACTCCTGCGTGTATTCGAATGCGTACCCACCATATTGAAAACGCCGGTCGTCGCTGCGTTGGATGTGGAATCTGTGTTCACGCCCAAAATTGGACCGGAAACGATCGTCGGGGATCCGGCGGCCTCCGCGGTCACCCGCATCGCGCTGCGGCTGCTGGACTTGGCGCTGGTTCTCTTGTCTTCCCTGCCGCTGCTCAGTCTGGCGCTGGTTCTCCTGCCTGCCTTGCGATTGTTGTTTCTCGTCGGACTTCTGTCGGTCCCTGGAGGACTGATCCTTTGGCTGCTGCTCGCGCGGTTGCTGCCGATTCGGTTCTGCCGGCTTCTTTTGTTCGTCCGGCTTTTTCGGTTCCTGCTGTTGCTGCTGCGGCTTGTCTCCCTGCTGCTGCCTGGCTTTGTCTCCTTGCTGCTGTTTTGGTTTGTCTTCTTGCTGCTGCGGTTTATTGTCTTGCTCCTGATGCGCGTAGACCGGAGCGCTGGCCAGCAAACAAAGAACAGCAGACGTGACGAGCAATTTCATTGGAGCCTCCAATGGCTTCGAATGTCGCGTGCAGGTCCCAAGCCATGATGCCCCTCTCTACGGCCATCGGGAAATCCAGCGTTTACAGTATTTTAGACGGTGCCGACCATGGGCGGGCTAGGACGTTCAAAACTCGAAATATCGAACAAGCCAGCTTGGGCAGCGGTAATCTCGTCAGACTCCGTCGAATCCCACGCCATCGGTAGATTTCCCGTACCCGGGCGATTGCC
>JANWJR010000099.1 GCA_025451835.1 Candidatus Acidiferrales bacterium
CTGAGTCATCGCAAAAGTAGTCGAAAACGAGTTCGATTCAAAATCACCGTAACATCATGAAAACAAAAGGAAGCGATCGAGTGCAACCGAAAATGATCTCGGGGATCCCCCGCAAATTTGCGGAGGGCGAAAGCGGAGCCTGAATCCAGTTGATGCAGTTGATGCACTTGATGCACTTGATGCATCTGATTTGCACTGCGCGAGACTAACTGATCTGTTGCCTTGGCCCGCTATTCCGCGACCTGCGCTGTCAGTACCTGATCGCCCCTAGGCGACTGCACCTGCGGCGACTGCTCGGCAGTCACGAAAATAGTGAACGCTTTGTATGGCGACACAGTCTTGAATTCGCCATTCAAGTTGCCATCAACATGCAACTCGCCCTTATTCTCGGCCGGGCGATCGTTTTCTTGGATCCAGACCACGTAAGCGATTTCCGGCGGTGTCAACGCGCTCGGGTGGGCCAGGAAGCGGACCTTCATGTCCACTTGCGTGTTCTTGTTGCGGTCTTGATTGACGTAAATCGTCGCCTTGGCGCTCGGAACACTTTCAGCCGAAGTCATGATCACCTTATGTCCTCCGCCGAACGGCCATATCGCCATGGCCAGAACGAGCGGCAGAGCCGCGAGAAGAAAGCCATTACTACGCGTTCCGGTATTTCGGGATAACGAGTCCGATTGCTTCAGTGTGCGAGTGCTAATTCTCATGAAATCTCCTTAAGTTCCGTCGGGCTAATGGCCATCCATGAATGTGAGCGATTTCGCGCCAACGCGTGACCTGCGAGGTGGGAAGCTGTCGGGGTACGGATGACGTCGACTCCGGCGGGTTTAACCTCAGGGCCTACACTCCTAGGCTGCGCGTTCCGTCGAGCCGGCACAATACGCCGTTCACCCGATATTGAGCCTTTAAGGACGTTAGCGTGAATGGAACGTTACGACGCTTCGCGCCATTACTTCACCTGCGCTGCAAAGGCGCTAGCCGCCAGCGACCGTACGCGACGAATACCGCGAGAAGTCCCGCTACTAGCGGCGTCAGCGCCATCACAACACCAGCGGTCTTCAGCATCAGCGTCGTCGCGCCGATCATGATGATCACCAACCCGGCGGCCGCCAGCGGCGTTAAGCCCGGACGAATACGCAACAGCCCCGGAAGTATCAGCCCGATCGCGCCCAGTACCTCCGCCACGCCTAGGAATCGCAGGAACAATCCCGGCAGCGTCATCTGTTTTGTCATCGCCGCGATCGGCATCACCAGCTTAAGTCCGCCGGTAAACAGAAAGAGCAGCGCGAGCAGCACTTGGACCACCCACAGCGCAACGTTCATGCTTGCACTTTTTCGCCCTGCATTGGTCGTCATCGAATTCCTCCGTGGCGACGCATCGCCAACGCTGCTATAGCCCGCCAGAGATTTTCCGGCGTCTTGCGGACAATGAATGGCCGCTCCGCACGTTGCCCGATCGGGAAGCTTGGCGGCGTGCACGTGCCTTGCGATGCTGCCACAATCCCTGAAGAGTACGCATAGAAAACATTTCTCAAGTCTTCGCCAATCACCGCTGCTCTTCTAACGTCGACCTAAGGCCGAAGGTTCCGTCGACTACTTCGATAAAAAGTTCTTGACCTGGACGCAACCCCGATGCTGCGCCGCCGATTTGCGTGCGGGTGCCTGGACTGGAGCGAGCGGCGGTTTCATGTTTGTGGAGCGTTGGGGGCAGCCTTCTGAAAGTCGCGTTGAAAAGAAAATGGGTCGTCCAGGACCTCGACAATAGAGCTTTAGGCGTCACAACCCTTGTGCGCGGCGAAATGCTGGCTCGATTCGGCCTTCGCGTTTGAGAATTGCGCAGATGGTCGCATTAGCGCGCTCGGCGTTCCGTTGACGCTAGTTAATGCTCCCTCGAAGTATTGTCATCGACGCCGCCGGAAGAACGAAAGACGTATCCGTACCGACGTTGACAACCGACCGCACCGCAGGCCCATCCGGCCGTGCGTAGCCATTCTTCCGCGCTGGATGCCACTGATATTGCGCCTTGCCAAAAGTAATCACCGCTACCGGGCCTGAGAAGGATCGATCGGTGTTCGATTCATCGTCATGGAACGCAATTTTCATCGTATGAGCATCGTTGTAATCCTTATTGATGAGCATCAGCGACCATTGGCCGTCTGGACGCAGCAACGCATACGCGGTGACCAGCACGTGGCCTTCCGCATCCTTCGCGTCGCTCGCGGCGGCAAAGACTTTGTGCTCGGCGTTTACAGGCTCCGCCCACTCCTGCGTGATAAGCTGCGCCGCAAAGAATTGCGATGTCCGCGACGTGATCTCGTAGTCTTTGTTCACCATGAACATGTGATACGTTCCCCAACTGTTTTTGCACGCCGGATGCGGCGGAGAGTACGGCAGCGCGTGATAGTAGTAAGTTGCCTTGCCGCCCGCGGTCAGAAATCCCGCAAACGAATCGCCCAGCCATAGCGCGCCGAAAATGTCCACCGACGCCTCCCCGCCGTGGGCGTTTGTTTCCGTGTCGAACATCGGAACGCCCGCCGGCAAGCCGTCGTCGCGCCACACTTGCATGATGTGAGTGATGAGCTTCGGCTCCTCGTACAAATTCTTCCACGGAGTTTCGCAGCCGTCGTACGGGTAGTGTTCGAACGACATAAATGACAAGTCCGCCAATCGTCCGTGCGCCCGCAGATAATCCAGAAACCGGCCAAACCAGGAAGTCTTCCCCTGCGCATCCGGCCAAGCCTTGATGTCTTCCGTTACCCCCTGAAAGACAGGGCCGCCGAGTCTTAAGCTCGGGTCCACGCGATGCAGCGCCGCCGCCCATTGCAAATAAAGCGCGGCGTAATCTTCGGGCAGCATGTACTGGCCGTCCGGCTCTTCTCCCATTTCAATATACGAAATCGGATACTTCCGTTTTTCCAGGTAGGCAATTTCGGCTGCGGAATCTTCCGGCGTGCCATAAAGCATCGCTATCGGCACCATTGCCGGCAGTCCGCGCGTAATTCCACTGGTGAAAAAAAGATCGAATCCCGGCTGGTCCCCCGATTCCATGCGGTCGGGCGCGACAAGCAGATCGGAAGGCTCGTGCCACGGGTCCACCGACGAGCAATACGTCAGAGTCTGATGCTGATCGGCGGAATGGCGAAGCAAATCCTTGAACCGTCCGCCACCGTCCACGGTTCCCAGATAAAGCTCTTTGATCGCATATCCAACGCAGTCCCGCCGGTCGCTCGATCCATGCGAGTCGCAGGTATCCGACGACTGCGTCATCAATACGCGCACGAACCGAACAGGCATGGCCGTGGGTCCCAGGCGGATCGTCGCAACGCCGCCCTTCCCGTTCGTCACCAGGCCTGAAGTGAAACTTTTCCACTCGCCGCTTCCCTGCTCGTCCATCGCATCTTCGCCCGTCCAATATTGCACTTGGTACGCTCGCGCGTATGGCTCAGCCCAGGCGATACGAATCGCATTCACATCTTGCTTCGATTCGAGATCGATCACCACCCATTGCGGATGCGTTGAATCGTCCTCGCCTGTGAACGCTTTCGTGAGATACGGATTGCTCTTCCAGTACGAGTTCAGGTTGCCGTCATCCAGGCTCGAGAAACCCGTGTCTTCCGTTCCGCCATTGCGCGTGAACCCGCGATGGCGCAGCACGTAGCCGTAGGAGTGCCGGATCATCCCCGTGGGAGTCGAATCCCCAGTGAAATATCCCCTGCCGGAAGGATCGCTCCAGGTTCCCTTCGGATTCCAATGCCACGCCTGAATAAATAATTCCGTGTTTTGCCGGTAGCTGATGACGCCCCAACCCGCCGATAAAATTTGTTTGATCTGCGATGGCTTAAAAAACTCGTCCGTGGCGTTGCTGGGGACGCGATCGACCGTGCTACCGAGCGCGTACGGCGGGCTGAACGAATTCATCACGTGACTTGCAGTCGCGTCCACGCGAACCGTTTGCGCCTTCGCATTTCCGGCGATCGCGAGCGCAGCAACCGCCAGACAAAACACCAGCACGCACACTCGCGCCGCACATGCAGCCCACGGCCACTGGCCGTTCGCAACTCCGTCGGCGCAATTCGGACCCGCCAGGCCTGAGTCAATTAAATGTAAGTGCATGGCATCCTCAATTTCCATCTCGTGAAAACGCATTAGCGCGCAACTCGCTCTGCAACATACCGCTTCGAAAACATTTTCTCAACCTGCCGCTTACAAGCGAGCGGCCGCTCGACTCGAACGTATGGGCGAGAGTGCTGGACAAGGTGCCGGCGCCGCGAATTCGTTGAACTCCATGCGCGCCCTTTTCTTATAGCGCCCTCTCGCGTATTCTGACGCGCTGCCCATGCAATTCAACGACAGAAATTACTGGCTGGATGGCGCGGTGATGCCGGCGGGAACCGCCGGCGATTTGCCCGAACGCGTGGATGTGGCAGTTGTGGGCGCAGGGTTCACGGGGCTTTCTGCCGCGCGCACCTTGGCGAAAGCCGGAACGACCGTCGTCGTCCTCGAATCGAACACCATCGCCTGGGGCGCGAGTTGCCGCAACGGTGGCATGGTTCTCACCGGAATGAAGCTTTCCGTCGAAACGCTCGCCGCGCGTTATGGAATGGATGCCACCCGCCGAATGTACGCCGCATCGCTCGCCTCCATCGATCTGGTCGAACAGATCGTCCGCGAGGAAAGTATCGACTGCAATTTCTCGCGATGCGGCCACCTCGAAGTCGCCTGCAAGCAGGCTCATTTCGACGCTTACGCCCGCTCGGCGGCCACCATCGCCCGCGAATTCAATCATCCCGTGCGCGTCGTACGGAAAAGCGAGCTGAGTTCGGAGATTGGCTCGGATCTATATTTCGGTGGCATCGTAGACGAATCGAGCGCCGGCCTGCATCCCGCGCGCTATGTGGCAGGGCTCGCGCGATCGGCTCTTGCGTCCGGCGCATCCGTTTACGAACGCGCGCGCGTCGAGCGAATCGAACGCCAGGCACGCAACGCGCAGCCGGGCGTTCAGATCACAACTTCACGCGGCAATATCTTCGCTCGCGAAGTGTTTGTCGGAACCAGCGGGTACACATCGCGCGCCACGCCCGCGCTGCAAAAGAAAATCATTCCCATCGGCTCGTTCATCATCGCCACCGAGCCGCTGCCGAAAGCTCTCGCCGTCGAGCTCAGCCCGCGCAACCGCATGATCTATGATTCCAAGCATTTCCTCTATTACTATCGGCTCACTCCGGACCGCCGCATGCTCTTCGGCGGCCGCGCCGCGTTTTTTCCCGAGACTCGCGAAACGATTCAGCGCAGCGCGCAAATCCTTCGTCGCGGCATGATTCATGTGTACCCGCAGTTGAAAGACGCGAAGATCGATTACGTTTGGGGCGGCACTCTGGATTTTTGTTTCGATACCATGCCCCACGCCGGCCGCATGGACGGTATCGGTTACGCCGTCGGCTACGCCGGACATGGCGTCGCTATGGCCACCTATCTCGGAGCGCAAATCGCGCAGCAGATTCTTGGCAAGCGAGCCGACAACCCCTTCGACAGCATCTCTTTCCCAGGCGCTCCCCTGGGTCTTTACAACGGCCGGCCCTGGTTCCTTCCATTCGCGGGCGCATATTATAAAATTCTCGATTGGATCAGTTGAGAGGCGCGCGCATGGGAATCGATGACTGAGCCGCAAACTTCCAGCCATAGCGGGCGCGCGGCATTCAATCATCCGAATTTCGTACTGTTGCTGATCGCGCGATTTTTCATGGTGTTCGCGCTGGAGATGCAATCGGTTGCGGTTGGCTGGCAGGTTTACGAAATCACGCGCAGCGCGCTCGACCTCGGCTACGTCGGCCTGGCTCAATTTCTCCCCGGTATCGTCCTGTTTCTGGTATCCGGCCACGCCGCGGACCGTTTCGACCGTCGCAGGCTGCTCGCCCTGTGCTACGGAGCCTACGCCGTATGCTCCGCACTGTTGCTTGTCATCACGTTGAGGCGTCCCCATTCCGTCGAGCTGATTTACATCGTCTTGTTTCTCACGGGAATAGTTCGTTCCTTCAATGGACCTGCAAGCCGCGCGCTTCTTCCGCAGTTAGTTCCCGACGAGGATTTTCCAAATGCGGTGGCCTGGAGCTCGACCACGTTTCAAACGGCCACGATTCTCGGCCCGGCGCTGGGCGGCTTGGTTTATGCCGCTTTTAGCGGACCTTCGGCTGTCTACGCCGTCGCCAGCGTGGCAGGTGTCGTGGCGTCGCTTTCCGTCTTGCGCATCAAGCTCAAAATGAAGGTGCGCCCTCGCGAGCAATACAGCGCGCGAACCGTACTCGCCGGAATCGCCTACATCTGGCGCCAGAAAATCATCCTCGGCTCGATTTCGCTCGACCTGTTCGCGGTCCTGCTGGGCGGAGCCGTCGCGCTGCTGCCCGTTTACGCGCGCGAAATCCTGCACACCGGCCCGTGGGGGTTGGGACTCTTGCGATGCGCTCCCGGCGTGGGTGCGGCCGCGATGGCCGTCTTTCTCGCTCATCGGCCGCTGCGAGGCCGCGTCGGAGCATCGATGCTCTGGTGCGTCGGCGGCTTCGGCGTCTTCACCATTCTTTTCGGTATTTCGCACAGCATGGCGCTGTCGCTCGCGGCGCTGGTGCTCGTCGGCGCGACGGACATGGTCAGCGTGATTGTTCGCGGCGTGCTGATTCAGATCGCTACACCCGACCAAATGCGCGGGCGCGTGAACGCCGTAGACATGGTTTTCATCGGAGCGTCGAACGAATTCGGCGAATTCGAGTCCGGGCTCACGGCCCATTGGTTCGGCACGGTGCCGGCCGTGGTCCTGGGTGGGATCGGCACGCTGCTCATCACGGCTCTGTGGGCTTGGCGCTTCCCGGACCTCCGCCGCGCCGACCAGTTCTCCGATATCCAACTGCCTCACTAGCACCCGTCTCCGCGTGCGCGATGCTGGCCGCTGAACAGAGTCAGACTCGACTGCGCTATTGCAGGGTGCGATGTCGGCCCTGCTTTGCGAATCCCGGAATCATCCTCTGCTTACCAGCACGTATTCGCCGATCGACCTTACACGCCGAGGTCTGGGACATTTGCCAGCGCGTCGTTGAAGCGATTCGTGAAGTTGGCTGCGCAAATCACCAGCGTAAGCTCCACGATCTGACCCTCGTCGTA
>JANWJR010000100.1 GCA_025451835.1 Candidatus Acidiferrales bacterium
GAAAAGCAAGCCGGCTCGCGAAAGAAAGGCAGCTTGGAGTTCCGCGTGGGCGAAAAGGGCGGCGTCAGCGTCTATGGCCTCGGACGGTTTCCCGTCACACTTTATTACGAGCAGTGGATTCGTCTGCTCGATTCAGCCGACGGCCTCCGCGCCTTCCTTGAGGAAAACAAGACCAGCCTGAAGCTAAAGCCCAAAGAGTAGGTTGCTCCGCCTATCGCTCTACGGCTCGGCTGAGCGCATCATCTTGGCGGCCATTTTGGTCACGAAGCGGCGCGGCGCGATCCGCTCCGCTTGAGTCATTATTCGGTTCTTGGCGCCGGAGATCACGCAACTCTTTCCCGCCGCCAATCCTTCCAAGCCGACTCGGGCAACTTTCTCCGCCGTCTCCGCGGACCGGAACGCGCGATCCGGCTGATGCGCCACATCCTTGAACTCCGTGTTCGTCGAGCCGGGGCACAACGCGCACACCCGCACCCCAAACGGGCGTACCTCCTCGGCTACTCCTTCGGCAAAAAGTAAGTCGAACGCCTTCGTCGCGGCATAAGCCGAAATGAACGGCACAGCTTGAAACGACGCCACGGACGCCACAATCAAGACGCCGCCATGCCTCCGGGCCACCATCGCAGGAAGAAAGAGCCGCGTCAAATGCACCACGGCCGAGCAGTTCACCTGAACCATTTCCAGCATTCGCTCAACCGCCAACTCGTGAGTGTAGCCGAATGCGCCAAAGCCTGCATTGTTCACCAGCAACTCCACTTCGATCCCCTTCTCCGTGGTAAAGGCCTGAATCTCGCCGGGCGCTTCCGCACGAGCCAGGTCAGCCCCGAAAATCTCGGTCTTCACGCCGTGCCTGCTCGACAGATCGGTCGCGAGCTTCCGCAACCGGTCCGTTCGTCGCGCCGTCAGCACCAGATGCGCTCCGCCAGCGGCCAATTGCTCGGCAAGCGCCCAGCCAATTCCCGCGCTTGCGCCAGTGATCAGAGCCCACTTATTTGCCCACAGCTTGTGCGCGTCAGCCACGAATTCCTCCGGTCGGCTAGCAGGCTGCCGAAAAATGTGGCACCGCCCTTCAGGGCGGCATGCTGCGGACAGCAGCATGCTTATGACTCAAGCAATTTCATGCGAGTCTGCTAGTCGTCAAGAGGCATGAAACCACAGTTGCGACGGGTTCGGAAACGAGAAATTCGGAGGTTGCTTCAGGTTCAGGAGGCGCGATGCCCAAAAAATGTATCGCGAATGCGCATTCCGCCGTCTTTCAGGCGTCCAAGCAGGGTTTTCGCCCATACAAATTCGGCCGCAAGCACGCCCAGCGCAACAGCAATGGTGAGTGCGCCGGGAGCCGGCAGTGCAATCATCACGATGCCCGCTGCAAGCAGCGTGAATCCGAGAAGAATCTTGAAGAACCGCTTGGTCTGTCGGAGCGTGTTGAACAGCATTTTCGTCTCACCGGGCCGCAATTCGGGCCTCGCTCGACCGCTGAGTCTTAGATGCCAATTTCGCGGCGAACGCTTCAGCTATTCTTGAGCACGCCGGATTCCATACCGCCGACGACTGAGCGAGAAGCTTGCTCGCGCCGCCCGCGCTGCCGATAATGGACTTCCGGCCAAACGGTGCGGTTGACGAAGCGAATCACGCTTCCCATAAGGCCTAATCGCTCAAAGCGAGAGGTGCGAGATGGAACTTCTTACCGTGCGCATGGAAATCCCTGAGGACGCGAACCTCATCCTCGGGCAGTCGCACTTCATCAAGACCGCCGAGGACCTTTACGAGGTGATCGTCAATACGGTTCCCGGAGCGAAGTTTGCGGTGGCGTTCAACGAGGCGTCCGGGCCGTGCCTGGTTCGGGTCGAGGCAAATGACGATGACCTGCGCCGTGCGGCGGTCGCTAATGCCCAAGCCATCGCCGCCGGACATGTGTTCGTTCTGTTGATGCGCCAGGCCTACCCTGTCAATGTTCTCACTCGGCTGAAGGATTGCTTCGAGGTGTGCGCGATTTACTGCGCAACCGCCAATCCCGTGGAAGTGGTGATTGCTCAGACCGAACAAGGACGCGGAGTGCTGGGAGTGATTGACGGCGCTTCGCCCAAGGGCATCGAAGGGCCGCAAGATGCCAAGGCTCGGCACGAATTCGTGCGCAAGATCGGTTACAAGCTGGGATTCCAGTAGCGCCGCCCTCTTTCACTTGAATATCTGGAGGCTTGCCCGGAGCATCCGCGGAAGGCTCAAGCCCCGCATGCTTCCGCTAGAACTTGTAAACGATGCCAACGGAGATTTTTGGGCTGTACTGGTACGTACTGAAGAACCGCGATCCCACCATGTCGGCCGAGATCCGATATGCAAACCGGCGGTTGCGCGCGCCGATATCTATGCCGCCGCCTAACGTATAAGCCAAGGCACTCGTGCTGCCGAATATCGTCTGCGGCGTCTCATGAGCGTATCCGAACAAAGCATGGGCCCAAATCTCGGTATTTCGGGGCCCCTCCCGGCGAACGCGCGGCCCTACCCCCGCAAACTCGAAACTCTTTTCGGGCGAGCCCAAAGAACCGAAGGCAGCGAATGCTTCGCCGTCCGCCGCAAGCCAATCTCGCCAGTAGTACTGGAAGGAACCGTTCAAACCGCTCATCGTCACGGTCGCGTTGGGTACTTCATAAAACCGGAAGAATGTATACCCAGCGTAAGCTTCCATCTTAAAGTTCTGAAACACGCCGTATACACCCTGGGGAGGCGGTTCGCTCGGGAACAGCGCAGCCGCAGGCGATGGTGAAGCCGCTAGCGGAATCGCGCCGGATTCGGCTGGAGTCTCGCCGGGTGTGGGCGCAGCACTCAGGCTAGCGAACGGTTCGTCCGTAGCCAAAACCGGTGTTGCCGCAACAGCGAACGGTGAAGTGGCAGGCTGGATGCTTGAAAAATGGCCCTGCGCCCTCGCTGGCAACGCAAAGAGCAGGACAACCCCAAGGAGCACCCACGAATATCGCATCGCCTACCCCCGCGCCCCTGTCTAGGGGCGCTATTCTAATTTGACCGTGGAAGGCGAGGCGTGTCCATAACATTTCTCCCGTAGGATGCGAGGAATACACTTCCCCGCCCGGTCGAGCGGCCATTCGCCGGCATTTTCGCGCCGCGATTTTTCCTCCGAACGCGCTCCCGGCTGTCCCAAAATCCGATTCACTCTTGACTCCGAAAATGCCTGTGTTACTCTTCCGTCGCTGCTTCACGGCAGCGCTTATCAAGAGTGGCCGAGGGTACAGGCCCGACGACGCCACAGCAACCTGGTGCAACCGCCAAGGTGCTAATTCCTGCCTGGTAGGGGAGAGATAAGATCCTCGCTAGACCGGGACCCCGGTCCTTCGAAGATTCAACTCCCAAACTTGTTGTAGAACGCGGCGCGAGCCTTCGCCTTTTTGGCTGAAGGATTTGTCGCCGGGCGGTAGCGCATTCCGCGCTCGCATTGGCATTGCCGCATCGGCAAGCCTTTTCGCGTGCCAAATGCCGTTTTCGGCAGAGTGCATTCGACGAAAGCGAGGTTTCGATGCAGGAGTATTCGGTGGCCGGTGAGCCGATTGCTGTAATCAAAATTGGCGGCTCAATTCTGACAAAAGGCGTCTCCTATCGGCGCGCAGCCAAGTTCGTGCGGAATCGCCGCAGCGCGACGCCCGAGGAACGGCTCGTCGTGGTTGTTTCCGCGCAGGGAGGCTTGACGGATTCGCTCGAGCACGCCGCGCGAAAAATCGCTGGCGAGCCCAATCCGTCGTCGCTCGACCTTCTTTGGTCCACGGGCGAAGTCCGCTCCGCCGCGCTTCTCGCGCTGCACCTGCAGGCGCTGGGAGTTTCCGCGGTCGCGCTGAACACCCACGAAACGGGGCTGAGCGTTCCGGCCAACGCGCGCGGCGCCACGCACGTACGTTTAAATCTCAAGCGGATGCTGAGCGCGTTATTGGAATTCCCCGTAGTGGTAGTTCCCGGATTTCTGGCTACGGACCCCTCGAATGCAATCGTATCGCTCGGCCGCGGAGGCACTGACCTCACCGCGATCCTGCTGGCCGAAGGCCTGAGCGCCCGCCGCTGCGAACTTATCAAGGACGTGCCCGGCTATTTCACCTCCGATCCGCACCGCGATCCCTCCGCGCGGCCAATTCCGTTTCTGACGTTCGAGCATGCTCTTGAACTCGCTCGCAATGGCTGCGATCTCGTCCAGAAGAAAGCGCTTGAAGAAGCGGCGCGTTGCGGCCTCACTCTCGTCGTTCGCAGCATCAAGAACGCCGGGCCGATCACCCGCATTGGCATCGCGCCGCTGGCGGCCGGGGCTTGGAGCGAACGTGCGACCCCGGCAGCGGTCGCAAGCTAGTTAACG
Organism: Candidatus Acidiferrales bacterium; assembly: GCA_025451835.1. Classification (GTDB taxonomy): domain Bacteria; phylum Acidobacteriota; class Terriglobia; order Acidiferrales; family UBA7541; genus Palsa-295. Next base: position 4,352 of record JANWJR010000100.1, read on the forward strand.
AACGAATTTGATGACCACGATATTTACGGGACTCAGCGATTCGAAATATAAAACGAAAGGAGAATTGAAATGAAATTTGCTACAAAAACCATTCATGCGGGGCAGCCTTCGGAGCCGGAAACCGGCTCGCTGATCGCCCCGATTTTTCAAACCTCCACCTACGAACAGGATTCCCCCGGTCACGATAGGGGCTTCAACTATTCGCGCACGAACAATCCCACGCGCGCGCGTCTCGAAGAAGTGCTGGCGGAGCTTGAAAACGTGCAGCACGCCGCGCTGTTCGCGTCCGGCCTCGCCGCGGAAAACGCCGTGCTGCAGGCCTACCTGCGTCCGGGCGATGAAGTCATCATTCCGATCGACGTTTACGGCGGCACCTACCGCATACTGAACCGCGTTTTTCAGCCGATCGGCGTCGTCATTCACCAGATCGACACCGGCAATCGCGCGGCGCTCGAAGCCGCGCTTTCAACGCGTACGCGCCTTGTGTGGATTGAAACACCGACAAACCCGCGCCTGCTCGTCTACGACATCTCCGAGATCACCCGGCTCGTCCACGCCAAAGGCGCCCTCGTCGTCGTGGATAACACGTTCGCGACGCCTTACTTTCAGCAGCCCTTCGACCTGGGTGCCGACATCGTCGTACACAGCGTAACCAAATATCTCGGCGGCCACTCCGATACGATTCAAGGCGCGGTCCTCGCGAAAGATCCCGCCGTCTTCGAGCCCATCAAGTTTCTGCAAAATGCTACCGGCGCGGTTCCCTCGCCATTCGATTGCTGGCTCACGCTGCGCGGATTAAAAACTCTCGAACTGCGCATGGAACGCCATGCCGACAACGCCGCAGCCATCGCCAACGCGCTGCACAGCCATGCGCTCGTCCGCCGCGTTTACTTTCCCGGATTGCCCGATCACCCCGGCCATGAAATTGCCAAAAAACAGATGAGTGGTTTTGGCGGAATGGTTTCGTTCGAACTCGATGGCACGATCGAAGAAGTAGTGTCGTTCGCTTCTTCGCGGCGTTATTTCACGCTCGGCGAAAGCCTTGGCGGCGTGAAAGCCTTGCTGTGCCACCCCGCAACCATGACCCACGCTTCCATCCCCGCCCAAGCCCGCGCCGAATTGGGTTTGTCCGACAGCCTGATTCGTCTTTCGCCGGGCTGCGAAAATGCCGCTGACCTGGTCGAAGATTTGCTCGAGGGGCTCGCGCAGGTGGAAGCAGCGCGTACCGACCGGAAGGCAGCAAGTGTTAGTGCAGGATAGCGCCCTCGCGCGGTGGGAAGAACGGCGTCCCTCTCGTCCGAGAATTGATGTCGGCATCCTCGGAGCGACCGGCGCCGTTGGCCAGCAATTCGTCGCGCTGCTCGCCGGCCATCCCTGGTTCCGCTTGGCATCGCTCGCAGCCAGCGAACGCTCCGCCGGAAAGACATACGGCGAGCTTCCCTGGCGGCTGCCGTCAGCACTGCCTCAAGAAGCCGCCGGGCTGAAGGTCGGTCCGCTCAAGGCGGGAGCGGGGCCGCAACTCGTATTTTCCGCGCTCGATTCATCCATAGCAGGCGAAGCCGAGCAAGAATACGCAGCGGCGGGACATTGGGTGGTCAGCAACTCCAGGAATCATCGGATGGATCCGCTGGTGCCTCTGCTGATTCCCGAAGTCAACGCCGAACATTTGCAGTTGCTGCCGCTGCAAAAGGAAAAGAAAGGCTGGCGCGGAGCGATTGTCACCGACCCAAACTGCTCGACAATCGTTCTGGCCATCGCGCTCGCGGCTTTGCGTCAATTCGAGCTGAAGCGCGTGCTAGTGACAACTCTACAGGCGTTATCCGGCGCCGGCTATCCGGGCGTGGCATCACTCGACGCAACCGCAAACGTGATCCCGCACATCGATGGCGAGGAAGCAAAGGTTGAAAATGAAACGCAGAAAATTCTCGGACGGTTTAATCTCGGCGCGGTCGAGCCTCACCCTGTAAAAATCAGCGCAACCACCACGCGCGTGCCGGTCGTCAACGGCCACACCGAATCGGTTTCGATCGAGCTTGGTCAGAATGTCGCGCACCACGAAATGCTTTCAGCCTTCCGCGATTTTTCAGGTCCGCCGCAAGAACTCGCGTTGCCGAGCGCGCCAAGGAAACCAGTCGTGTATCTCGACCAGCCGGACCGCCCGCAGCCGCGCCTCGACGCCGAGCGTGACGGCGGCATGTCGATTCACGTCGGACGGCTCCGCTCATGTCCGGTGTTGGGATACAAATTCATCTTGCTCGGCCACAACACCATTCGCGGCGCTGCTGGCGCGGCCATCCTCAACGCTGAACTCATGGTTGCAAACGGCCTTCTCGATTGACGCCGCGGCTTCGTGCGCGAATCGGCGCCGCACCGGATTTTCACCTTCCGTGGGCGATGCGCGCGGCCCCGCACGCGCCGGCGTCAGTTAATCGTCTTCGCGGTTGCTTCCACCTCGCTAAGAATTTGATCCAAGTCTGAACGGGAATAATATCGTCCAGATGCAATCACCGCATTGATATTCCGTGTATTCCCAATATCCTCGAGTGGATTCGCGTCGAGCAATACGAGATCGGCGATCTTGCCCTGCTCGACGGTCCCCATGTCGCCAAGCTTGCCCAGGAATCTCGCGGGATTGATCGTCGCGGTCTGCAAAGCTTCGAGCGGCGTGAAACCGGCGGCGACGAAGCGCTGCAGTTCGCGGTGCAGGCTGAACCCGGGAAGCACGTCCACTCCCGCCGGGCCATCCGTCCCCGCCAGAAATGGCACGCCCGCCTGATGCAGCTTTTTAACGATGTCGAGTTCGTGCTGGACGAACTTCTCGCGCACCGGCAGTGGATCGGTATCCAGGCCCTTGATGATGGAAGCTGTGAATTTGGGCCAGCTCTTCTCCCGCCAGAAAACTGGCGCGTATTTCGCATCGGGATCCTTGCTGACGTCAATCACATCCACGAGCCATTGCCCTCGCTCCCAGTACAACGTGGGGCACTGCCAGGTTTGATTTTTCGCGAGAAGCCGTATCAGCGCGGCCTCTTTCGAAGCGTCGTAGGTTGCCAGAAACCGTCCGGGACTTTTGTGGCCTGTGAGCAATTCGTCTTCCGCGGTGGAGCTGCCCTCGAAAATGCCGATCAGGTGCTCGAAACTTTTCTGTCCGGCATTCGAGGCTTCGATGGCGCGTATCGCATCCGGCACGTGCCCGACGAACGTAATCGCCTGCTTCTTGGATTCGCTCGCAACCGCGAAGTACGCTGCACGCGGCATGTACGATTGCACCTTGATGAAATCCACGCCGCGGCTCTTCAGCATATCCACGGCGCGACGCGCGTCTTCGGGAGTGGTGATCGCGATCGATGCCGGAAAGGGAGTTTTCGGGCCGTCGAGCATGGGGCCGGCAACAACCATCCGCGGGCCGAGCAATTTTCCCTGCGCGATTTCCGAACGGGCGTCGAGAATCGAATCGAGATCGCTGCCCATATCGCGCACACCGGTGATCCCGTTGGCGATGAAAAGCGGCAGCGTGATTTGCCGCCCTCCTGGCACCCACGTCCCGAAAAATGTGTGAACGTGCATGTCCCACAGGCCGGGAATCAGAAATTTTCCCCGCGCATCGACCACTCGAGTCTTTTTCGGAACCCTCTCCACTTCGGACTTCCCGATCCGCGCGATGCGATCGCCCCCGATTACAACTGTCATATTGGGCTGGGATGGACCGCCCGTCACGTCGATCACGGTAACGTGCGTAAACGCGATGGCCTGTCGCTGCGGCGGAATGAGTCCTGGCGCTTGCGCGTGGGGGGGTGGCGCGACGCACGAAAGAACGCCTATCAGAATGAGCGTAGTGACAACCAGCAACGTCAAGGCAGGTTTTTTCATGTTCGATCCCCCATGGTCGTCGCAGACGTTTGCGCACGGCGTAGCAGAAGCGCCTGGGTCTTATGTCGCCAACGCACGAGTTTAAACCAGATACTTCATGCGCCGGACGCGATTTACGCTGGGGCGGCAATCGTTGCGAAAGGAACCTCTGGCCTACGCGGGTGTTGTAGCGCCGCGTTTCAAGCGACGTACCGAATTGAGGAGCCCATATCGCAACCTCGCATCGCGGAAAAGCGGGGTTTGGGAAGGGCGCGTTTCGGAAGGGCGAGGTTTCGAAAGGGCGGGTTTTAACCCCACCGTAACACGTGCAAATCAGAAGGGGCTTCGGCCCTGAAGCCACGATTGTAATTACGATGCGGCGTGCTGCGCCGCCGGGGCCCACTCGATTACTTCCTTGATCGTGTCCGGCTGATGGTGGGTGACCGAATTCGCAAAATCGCTCGACGCATGATGCTGCGTGATCAGGCCCGCGATGTGCGATCCCCAGCGCAAATGCGCCTGCGCCAGATCGTCCGCCGCCATTTGAAAATGCCCGCGAGCGGCGTTCACGCTTCCAAGCATCAGTTGATTGTCGAGGACTAGCTGCCGGATCAGCTCCGCGCCCGCAATCTGCAGCGGACGATCGCCGCCCGGAATCCCCGTGAGCACGTAAACGCCGTTCAACGCGAGCGCATCGAGAAGGTTGAACTCAAGCGAAGCAATCCCGCTGGCATCAAGAATCACGTCCATCGATCCGACTTCGCTCCCGACCTTACCCGCCGGTACCTGACGCCCATCCACGTAATGCCCGCCGATCCCGGCGAGCCATTTCGGGCGCGCGGTCGTGGCATCGACCACGTCCAACCCATAGACTTCCGCGCCTCGCAAACTCAAAACCATGGCCGCGAGCAATCCCACGGGTCCCAGTCCGGCCACCAGGCAGCACCGGCCATGAATCCAATCGGGCGTGGTAGCCGCCTCGGGGGAGCGCACGATCTGCAAGCGAATTGCCTCGTCGATGGCCTTCTCAACAATGGAAAGTGGTTCCAACAACACGCCAATGTCCGCCAGTTCGGGCGGGACGCGTACGATGTATTCTTCCTTGTCGACCACGTACTCCGTCTGGTAGCCATCCAGTCCGCGGATTCCCCGCTCGCGATACTTTCCGGTCTGGCACATGTCCGACCGGCCGACTCTACACGAAAGGCACTGGCCGCATCCGCGCCTCACGGTGAATACGGCGTAGTCTCCCTTCTTCACGCGCGTCACGGAGGAACCTGCGTCCACCACTTGGCCGAACATCTCGTGCCCGATGACCAATTCTTTCTGGCCGTCGGGCGCCTGGGCGCGTCCTCCCGACACTTCCTCACGGTCAGTGCCGCAAATGCCGACGCGGATCACCTGAACTTTGACCTCGTCCGCCTGCGTGACGGAGGGTTCGGGCCGGTCAACGATCCGCGAACCAGCCGTGCCAGGTACGATCGCAATCGCTTTCATCGATATTCCTCGCGGAGCCAGACGAACCGCCGTTGTGGCGCCAGGCTTCAGCCTGGCATTCCGACGTGTCCCCGCGGAATCCTCCGGGCAAGAGGGCGACGCGATGTGTCTTCGTGTCTCACGTAGAACGTCGGCACCCGAGCCACGCGCCACAAGCAATCGCTGCCAGGCCGAAACCCGCCACCGAAAGCCACCCGCGATGCGTCGTTTCCCAAAACTGCGCGCTGCTGCCGTGGGCCTGGCTGTCGAAAATACCATGAGCGCCGTGATCGCCCGGCACAGGCTCGAAAAGATTGTCGGGACGATCTGGCTTCACCGGCTCGTTTGTCTGCTGGCCGTTGTAACAAGTTCGCGCGAGATAACGGTCCAGCAGGCCCGGAACCACTTTGTTAGCCTCGATTGCTTCCACGGTCGGCAATCCCACGTGAACCTCTCGGCGTCTGTGATGAGCCGCCCAAACGATAGCCTCGGCGGCAACTTCCGGTTGAAAAATTGGCGGGACGGGCTGAGGGTGCCGTGGCAGGCGCGTCTTGCACCAACTGAATTGTGGCGTGTTAAGCGCCGGCATCTGCACCATCGTGAGATGAATGTTGCTGTGGTCGTGCAAAAGCTCCGAGCGCAGCGAGTCCGTGAAGCCCTTGATGGCGTGCTTTGCTCCGCAATACGGGGCTTGCAACGGAATCGAACGATAGGCGAGCGCCGACCCGACCTGCACGATACAGCCGCGATTGCGTGGGTTCATCCGCTTCAGCGCCGCCATGGTCCCGTACACCGCTCCCAGGTAAGTGACTTCTGTCGCCCTCTTGAACTCTTGAGCGGTGATTTCTTTGAAAGGCGAGAACACCGTGGTCATCGCATTGTTAATCCAGATATCGATCGGCCCGAGTTCCCTCTCGACTTTTTCGGCGGCTGCTTCCACTTCTTCGCTTTTCGCGACGTCCGTCGGACACACGACGGCCCTCGCGCCGGCTGCTTCCACATCCGCCCGCGCGCCTTCGAGTCCATCATGGCCGCGTGCCAAAAGGCCGATGCTGGC
>JANWJR010000101.1 GCA_025451835.1 Candidatus Acidiferrales bacterium
CTGCTCGTTCTCGCTTTCACGCTGATTGGCTCGGCGGTGCAGCTTCCCGGCGTGGGCGGCGGCGCGCAGCTCGCCACATTCCTTGTTTTGACGCTCATCTTTGGAGTAGAAAAGGAGTCGGCCGCAACCGTGTCGATCGTGCTTTGGCTGATTTCGTTCGCGGGATGCTGCCTGGTGGGGCTGCCGCTCCTGTTTCGCGAAGGATGGTCCATGGGTGAATTGCGGCGCATGGCTGCGGCCGAAGAACACGTGGCTGAAGAAATCGAATCCGCCGGGTGGATTCGCGGCACAAAAAGTTCGGGGGAGAGTCCGCGGTGAAATGTCCTTTCTGCGCGCATCTCGATGACAAAGTGGTGGACTCGCGCGAGGCGCGCACGGGCGATTTGATTCGTCGCCGCCGCGAATGCCTGAAGTGCCAGCGCCGCTTTACCACCTACGAGCGCATCGATGAAATTCCGTACATGGTGATCAAGAAAGACGGGCGGCGCGAAAAATTCGAGCGCCAGAAGCTTTTGCAGGGATTGCTGAAAGCCTGCGAGAAGCGCCCGGTGCCGGTCGGGAAGCTCGAAGCCATTGTGGACGAGGCCGAAACGTACGTCAGCGAAGCGCCGGAGCGCGAGCGCACCACGTCGGAAATAGGCGAGCATCTGATGCACAAGTTGAAAAAATTGGACAAGGTCGCCTACGTTCGTTTCGCTTCGGTGTACCTCGATTTCAAAGACGTAAAAGAATTCATGGACGAGCTGAAAGGCCTGCTGAAGGATCGCGCTAAAAAATAAGCCGCTTCAGTCTTCCCAGACGCCGGCGGCGAACTTCTTGATCGTGCGAAAACCGAGATGCTCGTAGAGCTGCACGGCGTGCGCGTTGACCGATGTGACGGTGAGCGAAAGCGATTCGTAGCCGCGCGCGCGGAGCGCCTCGATGGCCGCTTCCATCAGCAGGCGGCCGATTCCGTGGCCCTGGTAGCCCGGCACAACGCAAACCTGCGTGGTGTGGCCGACGCGCTCCGCAACAGTGGAAGTGAGGATCATGCCGACGGGATGGTCGCCCGTAGCCGGCCGGATGACGAACGAAGCTTCCGCAAGGAATTGGCCGCATCCGGGGAGCAGCACGATGTTGCGGAGAAATTTCATTCCGCCGGCCTGACTGCGATATTGGTCGTTGATTTCGCCGTCGATGTGATCGGCGTAGGCAAGCTGAATTAACCGCGCTGCGGCGTCAAACGAGCGGTCTGTCCAGGGCTCAAGCCGCAGCCCGCGTGAAATTCGTTTGCCGGAAAGCGCCGCGCCGGCCAGCGGGAGAAGCATGAACTGCCTGCCATGCAGCTTGAAATATTTCGATAGGATATCGGGATTTAGCTCGGCGCCGAACGGCATCAGTTGGGCTTCGATGCGTTGCAGGCGCGGCGTGATCCGCAGCGCCGCAACCATCTCGGCGAGCAGCTTTTGCGTGACGGCCGCCTGTTCGAATTGCGATGACGCAAAGAGTCCGCCGATCAGGCCCTTACGATCTTCGAGCACGTAGAAGCCGTAGCCGGCCGGTTCGCCATCCACAAGCGCGAGATGCCCGCCCAGCGAACGCGAATCAATGAATTTGCGAATCAGGTCGATGGATGGACCATAGTCCCAAAAAAGTTCTTCGCGCCAATGGCTGGCTTCCTCCTGGAAGAGAATCTCGAGCGACCGTGATTGAACTTGGCGGAGATCGACAATCTGCATGGGACGGGCGAACCGTTCGCGGATCATTATAGCTTCGCCGGGCAACGGGACCCAAACGTCACGAATTGCCCGAACGGTAACCGTCCTCGAAGGCTGCCCCGGAGGGGGTGGAAAAGAATTGTGTTACCATGCGATTCGACGAGGCGCTAAAGTTTCCAGCGTCCGCGACTAACGCATGGCCCTCCTCTCAGAGCTGCGCAGCCCGACAACCACTCTCGCCAAAGTATTCTCTGCAATTCTGGCGCTGGTTCTTTTTTTCTTCGTTTCGGTCGCGACGGTCTCGGGGTTCTTGCTCTACCAGATTTTGAAGCCCCCGCGAAACCCCGCCTCGCTCGATTTGAACGTCATGATGGGCGAGCCGACTTCCTTTTCGTTTCCCATTCGTGGCGGCTCGGATCGCGTTGGCTGGTTTTTTCCCGGACTGCGCGGCGGACCGACGATCGTGGTGTGCCACGGATACCTTTCGCAGCGCTCCGAGGTGCTGACGCTGGTTGCTTCGCTGCAGGACCATCAATTCAACGTCTTTCTTTTCGACTTTACGGGCCACGGGACCACGCCGGGAATTACGACACTCGGCTACAAAGAAAGGAGCGAACTGGAGGCTGCCGTTCAGGCGCTGACGGGACGCAACGACGTCGACCCAAAACGCTTCGGTCTTTGGGGCCTTGATATGGGCGGTTACGCAGCACTCGAAGTCGCCACCACGGACCCGCGCATCGCGGCCTTGGCCGTGGATAATGCTTACGCGGACCCCCGAACGATGCTCCAGATTCAAGTGAGCCGGTCTGGACTTGCGGTGCTGCCTTTGGTGACCAGGTTGACCGATTTCGGCTTCCGAATGGTGAATTATCAATTCCGCAACGATCCGCCGGTTTCGCGGCAGCTTTCCCGGACCAACGGAATTCCGAAACTCTTCATCCAGTCTGACGATCATCCCGAGCTCGCCAACGAAACGCTCAACCTGTTCATTCAATCGCCCGGTCCGAAGGAAACGGTGAGGGACCGGTTGAGCTACGCCGAAATGACCGACGACGACCGCCACGCGTACGAGAATCAAATCGTGACTTTCTTCCTGCAGAATATTCCGCCCGCTCCCGCGAATAGCCCCTAGCGCGGAGCCGGGCGCACCGGCACAAAAAGAATTCCACGATATGTTTCTTCCAGAGCGCCTTGAAAGCGGCCGAGTTTCCTCAGTTCATCGAGTCCTGCCGGGGACGTTAAGACTAGAGCGGGCTCGGGGTCCTGCGGCGACCATTCAGGCAACTCACGACGCATGTAGAACGCCAGACCGTAATTCCAGGAGCGGCGCAGATGATACGTGAAGATTCGGTCTGGCCGGAGGTCGCGCTGCAGGAGGGCGGCGTGCGGTCTGGCGGAAACGTACGGATCGAGAGATGGAAGCAGGCGAGCGCCCGCGAAAAGTACGACGATGACCACAAGAAAAAATGAAACCAGAAGGAGGGACCGTCGACGGAATAAAGCGAGGGCGACAATGAGAATTCCGCCCGTGGCTCCGAGAACACTCAATGCAAGGATTGCGCCGCCAAGGTCTTCCCGCATGCCTACGGGCGTCCGATATGCCCGGATGACCGCCGTTAAGCCGATGCCGATCCATGTGATGCCGACAGCGGAGAAAATCAAACCCGCTCGCGCCGCGCCGGTTCGAGCGGCTCGTTCGAGTGCGACGGCCAGCAGCAAAGCAAGCGGCGGAATCGCGGGAAGGATGTAGCCGGGCAGTTTCGATTGCGAAAAACTGAAAAACAAAAGCGGAAAGACCGCCCAACAGGCAAAGAAAAATCCCGGCGACCCGCTCCAGGATTTTTCGCGCCACAATCTTGCGCCCTCTTGAGCCGCTGGCCACAGCAGAGCGGTCCAGGGAAGCAGCGCGAGCAAGACGATCGGGCCGAAGAACCAGAATGGCCGGCGATGCAGGAATATGGGCGTGAGATACCGCTCGAAATTATGCTGGATAATAAATACGTGAAAAAACTGGGGATTGCGGAGGGCACAAAGGACGTACCAGGGCAGCGCTACGACGCAAAATCCCGCGATCGCCCGCGGATGCAATAAGCGAAACGCCGCGCGCCAATTTTTGGTCGCAAGGGCCCAGAGCACGATGGCGCCGCCTGCGAGGAGGATCGCAGCCGGACCTTTTGCAAGAACTGCGGCTCCGAGCCAAGCGCCGAAAAAAATGAGCGCCAGCGGCGGGCGCGCTCGATGTGCGGGAGGCTCGAGCGGGCGAAAAACGCCGGCGCGGCGCAATACCGTTGCCGCACATGCCATTGCCAGAGCGATGGATGCGCTGAACAGCATGTCGGGCGTTGCGGCGCGAGCGAATGCGATCGCGGCGACGGTCGTCGAAAAAACGAGCGGTGCAAGGAATGCAGAGCTGCGAACGAGTCCATTCCCGCCGCCGTAATGTTTCCGGGCCAGCCAGCCGACGGCGATCGCGGCTGCGAGCGCTGCAAGAGCCGAAGGCAATCGGGCCGCCCATTCCGGCGAAAGGTGCATGCGAAATCCAACGGCCGCCGTCCAGTAGTAGAGAATTGGTTTCTCGAACCACGGCTGGCCATAAAGACGCGGCGTTACCCAATCGCCTGTCTCCGCCATGGCGCGCGCAATCCACGCGTATCGCGGTTCATCGGGTCCAACGAGCCCGATCGCGCCGAGGTTGCCGAAAAGGCAAACGAAAGTCGTAACAATCGCGGCAAACAGCGCGGTGACATTTCCTTTGCGGCGCATTTGCGATTCGTCGCTCAAGGCCGTCGAGTCTAACATTCTCTCCGCGTATCTTTACACCACGGGACACTAGCTTCCACTCTTGCGGCTCTTGCATAATGGCACGCGATGCGGGAGCGGCTGGAATATATGGCGGCGTGGGTGGGACTGAAATCGCTGGGCCTCCTTCCGCGCGGACTTGCGCGATTTATCGGTTTTAGCTTTGCGGTTGTGGCATACACCTTTCGGACACCGCTTCAACAGGCGGCGATGTCGAATTTGAAACTGGCATTTCCGCAATGGACGGAGGCCGAGCGCAAGAGGGCGATCCGCGGCATGATCCGCCAAATTGGCTGGATGGCCGGCGAATTTTCCCAGTTCCCGAGATACACGCGCGAGAAGATCGAGAGCATCGTGATGCTCGATGGGTTCGAGAATTTCGATGCGGCGCATCGCCGGGGCAAAGGCGTGCTTTTTCTGACAGGGCACATGAGCGCATGGGAACTGGCGCCTTTCGCTCACGCGCTGTACGGCCATCCGCTGCATTTTTTGGTGCGGCCGATCACGAACCGCCGCGTCGACGCGCTAATCAATGACTATCGCTGTCTTTCGGGAAACCGCCCGATCGAGAAAAACCGCTCGGCGCGCGCAATCCTGAAGATTCTCGGAGAAGGCGGCACGGTCGGAATTCTGTCCGATCACAACACCTCGCTTGACGAAAGCGTGTTCGTGGACTTTTTTGGCATTCCTGCTTCGACTACATCGGGGCTGGCCCGAATCGCGTTGCGCACGGACGCCGCAGTCGTGCCGGGCTTTCTCTCATGGGATGAGAGCCGGCGAAAGTACCGCTTACGGTTCGAGCCCGCCGTGGAACTTTCGCGGACAGGTGATGAGGATGCGGACATCCGGGAGAATACGGCGCGCTTCACGCGCGTAATTGAGAATTACGTGCGCGTTCATCCCGATCAGTGGCTGTGGGTTCACAAACGCTGGAAGACACGGCCTCCGGGAGAGAAATCGATTTACGCGGCTTAGCATCTTGTGAGGTGGTTATGATGCGCACGGCAGGAGAAGTTGCAGAATACCTTGGAGCGAA
>JANWJR010000102.1 GCA_025451835.1 Candidatus Acidiferrales bacterium
ATCGCGTCGCCATGGCCCGGCTGCGGGAACTGCTTGCCGGTTATCGCAAGCAACGCGGCGAGCGGCTGCCAATCCCGGCCTTCAAGGAACTGACTGGCGTTACGCGCAAGTACGCCATCCCGCTGCTCGAATATCTCGATCGGGAGCGCGTCACCCGGCGTGTCGGTGATGAACGTGTTATACTCTAATCATACGACTGACTCCGGCGCTTCCGGGGTAGAGCGAGTCGAAGCCGGAGACGTGAAGGAACGATCATGGATTTTCCGATTCATTGGCTGATTATTTTGCTGGTGGTTGTGCTGCTCTTTGGGGGCAGAAAAATCCCCGAGGTGATGCGCGGCCTTGGCGAAGGCATTCGCAACTTCAAGGATGGGATGAGGGGCGACCATCCGGTTCAGCCGAACCAGAACGCCACCTCTACCACGACCACGACTTCCACCCCGCCTGCCGAGGAGAAAAAGTAAGCCTCGGACGGCCTGTAGTGATGCCCTTCCTATCGCCGAACCTGGGGCCGGATCGAGGAATCATCCCAACCGAGCGCCCGCAGCATAGACCATAAACGCGACAGCGGCAGTCCCATCACATTGAAGTAACAACCTTCGACCCGCGAGACGAACCGCCCTCCGATTCCCTGTATCCCGTAAGCCCCAGCTTTGTCGAATGGCTCGCTTGTCGCGAGATACTCCCCGATATCGCTCTCCGAGAGTTGCAGCATGGTTACCCGCGTGGTTTCCACGTGTTGTTTTCCGGGTCCATCGGGAACGCTCAGAATCGAAACGCCAGTGAGCACCTCATGTGTCTTTCCGCTGAGCAAGCGAAGCATTCGACGAGCGTCGTGGAAGTCCGCCGGCTTGCCAAGCATCGTGCCATCAACAACTACAACTGTGTCCGCCCCAACGACGTACGTCTCTGGCTCCAGAATCAAGTCATCTTGCGCAGCGGCACGCGCCTTTGCATGGGCGAGGCGGCGAACGCAGGCATCGGGCGGCTCGCCCGCAAGGGGAGATTCGTTGACGCGTGTTGGGCTCGCTTCAAAAGCAAAACCCGCGTTGCGGAGAATTTCCGCCCGCCGCGGCGAACCGGATGCGAGGATAAGTTTCATCGAGGGTTTCGTTCTGCCATCGCCATGTAGCGCCGCCCGTCAGGGCGGCCATGGTTTGAGAAAAAGCTCAGTGGTTCGATTGTTTTCTCGCGCGCTGCGCGTCTGCCACATTGCCGCAACCGGCTACAAAACGACGGATTCCTGATACTCGCCGAAGGCGCGACGCAAGCTATCGGAGATCTCGCCGACCGTTGCCCACGATTCGACCGCTGTGAGAATTGCAGGCATCAAATTTTCGTCACAGCGGGCCCGGCGCTCGATCTCCTCGAGAGAGCAGCGCGTTTTCCCGGTATCGCGGCGAGCGCGTAGGCCCTGCAATCGTGCCACTTGTGTCCGCTCGATTTCCGGATCGATTTGCAGCGTGGGAATTGGGCGCTCCGTGTCTTCCTGAAAGCGATTCACGCCAACCACCACCTGCGTGCCGCTATCCACCGCTTGCTGATATTCATACGCGGCTTTTTGAATTTCCTGTTGAACGTAGCCGCCCTCAATCGCGCGCAGCATTCCACCCATCGCATCGATCTTGGAAATGTATTCCGCGGCGCCTGCCTCGATTTCGTTCGTCAGTTTTTCGATCGCATACGAGCCGGCCACCGGATCGGCGGTGTTCACCACGCCGCTTTCATGCGCTAGAATCTGCTGCGTGCGCAGCGCGAGCAGCGCGGATTGCTCGGTGGGCAGAGCCAGCGCTTCGTCCAGCGCGTTTGCGTGCAGCGATTGGCAGCCGCCGAGAACCGCTGCCAGGCATTGCAGCCCCACCCGCACCAGGTTGTTTTCCGGCTGTTGCGCTGTAAGCGAGGAACCCGCCGTCTGCGCGTGGAAGCGCAGCATCATCGAGCGCGCGTCGCGCGCCGCGAACCGCTCGCGGATCGTTCGCCCCCATAGCCGCCGCGCCGCGCGGAACTTGGCCACTTGCATCAAAAAGTCATTGTGCGAATTGAAAAAAAATGAAAGCTGCGGCGCGAATTCGTCGATTGTCAAGCCCGCGGAGATTGCCGCCTCCACATACGCGATGCCGTTCGCAAGCGTGAACGCGATCTCCTGCACGTCCGTCGAACCCGCTTCGCGGATGTGATACCCGGAAATCGAAATGGCATTCCAGTTGGGAATTTCGGTCCGGCACCAGGCGAAAATATCCGTCACGATTCGCATCGCCGGTCGCAAAGGATAAATATACGTTCCTCGCGCGATGTATTCCTTTAGGATGTCGTTCTGTACGGTTCCCGCGAGCCGTTTCAGGTTTGCGCCTTGCTGCTTCGCAACCGCCACGTACAGCGCCAGCAGAATCGCGGCCGTCGCATTGATCGTCATCGACGTCGAAACACGTTCGAGCGGGATCCCCTCGAACAGGCCTTGCATGTCTTCGAGCGAATCGATCGCCACCCCAACCTTGCCCACTTCCCCTTGTGCGAGCGCATGATCGGAATCCATGCCGATCTGAGTGGGGAGATCGAAGGCCACCGAAAGCCCGGTTTGCCCCTGCGCGAGCAAATAGCGATACCGGCGATTCGATTCGGCGGCGGAGCCAAACCCCGCGTATTGCCGCATCGTCCAAAGCCGGCCTCGGTACATCGTGGGATAGACACCGCGCGTGAACGGAAACGCACCGGGGTAACCAAGTTCGCGCTCTGGGTCCCAACCCCGCAAGTCTTCCGGTGTTACAACCGCCTCGATTGGCAATCCGCCAGGCGAGGCGGATTTGCGCTCCGGCAAGGCCGCGCGTTTGTTGATTTCGTCAGTCATGATCGCAACCGAAAGCGGAAAATAGAAAGCAGGAATGGGCCAGCCCGCCCAAGGCCCGGCCCGCCGTGCCCGAATTAAACTCCGATACCGATACGCCATTTCCCAATTTCTCTTTTCCCTCTTCCAAGTTCAGCGGACGCGTCGCGCGCGTCGAAACGCGCCCACGGAAAAAATAATCATGATTGCAGAATACGACAGAGCGAACGCGATCAGCCACGCCGAAGGGCGATTCTTCCACTGCCGCCATGCCCCCACGGCCCCGTATAGCGCGAACCATGCGAATAGCGCCCCGGTGGTTTCATGGAATAACTCCCGCGTCACGCGCCAAAGCGTGCGCATGGTCACGCGCGCGGAATTCCAGAATGCCCGTACAACGTTCGCGGCCATGGACAGATTCTAATATATTCCGCCCGCGAGCGTCTTGAGTTCGCCTGCGCCGGCGTACAGGCACTGCGTACAGGTAATCATGTTGAAGCATTCGATTGGCGGCGGCCTTGTTTCGTTGTTGCTCGCAGCCTAGAATTGTTATAGGAAGGGCTTTTCATAGGAGGCACGCCCTTGCAACTCGACGACCGTATGAAGCAGTTGCTCCGCGAACTCGGCCACGCGATCAACGATAGCGTGTCGGAATCGGAGCGCATTGCCGAAGCGATCTCCTGCGTCCGCGGAGCCGGCTTCGATATCGTGCTGAAGCTTGACGCCACCATCGGCCTCGCCAAGCGCCAGGCTCAGGATTCGAAGATGACCCATCAGGACCGCCGCTTCCTCGAGTCTCTCCACATTCGCGTGGACGACGAGATTCTCGACGAAGAAGAAATCGAAGAGCCCAAGGTCGCCATCACACCGCAAGACATAAAATTTTTGAAATCCTTAAAGATATCCTTCGACGAAGAGCTATAGACGACGAAGAGCTATATACGATGAAGAGCTATTCACGATGAAGAGCTATGGAATTTTCACGGCCGTGTGGCTGGCCGCCGCGGCGATTGCTATGGCCGCTCCGATCGCGAGCGCGCAAGTAGACACCAATGCGCCGATCGCCGTGAAGCAAACCAAGGCAAAACCGGTCTGGCTGAAGGCTGAAGTGGTCCGCGCCGACGTGAACGAGATCGTGGTTCGCGAGCAGGACAATCCTCTCGCGGTCCATTCGTTCAATTATTCAGCGAGAGCCCGGAACAAAATCAACAAGATTCTCGACAAGGGCGGCTATCAATCCGGCGACAAAGTGAAAATTCTTTTTCAACCTGGCGACACGGTGGCGCTCGATATTCGCGGCAAACCTTCGAAGCCCTTCTAGTTGCTTTCGCGATCGCCGCCCTGCGCGGCGCTGAAACTATGATCCGTCTTCCTGCCGTGGCCGGCCGGTTTTATCCCTCCGATCCAGCCGAACTTGCGCGGCTAATCGGCCAGTACACTTTCAAATCCGCGAAAAAGCGCAAGGCCCTTGGTTGCCTGGTTCCTCATGCCGGTTACATCTATTCCGGCCATGTAGCCGGCGCCGTCTATTCCGAGCTTGAGATTCCTGGGCGTTGCATCCTGCTGGGCCCGCGGCATTTCCCGCGCGGCGAACCTTTGTCGATTCTTACCGAAGGACTCTGGCAAACACCGCTGGGCCAAGCCAGAATCGATTCAACGCTTGGGCAGGCCCTGGCAAATATGTTTCCGCGATTGCAGGAGGACGCTATCGCGCAAGAAACCGAACACTCGCTCGAAGTTCAAATCCCTTTTCTTCTGCAACTCGCTCCCGATTTCCGCTTCGTACCCGTGTTGCTCGCGACGGACCGCTATGCGGTGCTGGAAGAATTGGGCCACGCCGTCGCGGCGGTTGTGCAGGCTCGCGGCGAACGAGTGCTGGTGATCGCCAGTTCGGACATGAATCATTACGAAAACGACGCGGTGACCCGCGCGAAAGACCAACGTGCCATTGAGCGCATCCTCGCGCTCGATCCGCGCGGCCTCTACGACACGGTTCGCAACGAACAGATTTCCATGTGCGGTTACGCCGCGGCTGTGGCCATGCTCGTCGCCGTAAACGATCTGGGCGCAACGAACGCGGAGCTAATTCGCTATGCGACTTCCGGCGACGTCACCGGAGAACGCGAGCAAGTAGTCGGCTACGCGGGTTGCATTTTTCACTGATTCGAACTTGTGCGCTTAACGCGGCCTTCGAATGCGGGTTGCGAGCGAACGCGCGCGCTGCCGCGCAACGTCAACGAACGTATTGTCGGCAGCCAGCCGATCGAGCAAAGGAAGAAGACGATCCGGTTCGGGCAAGAGTTTGTCGTTGTAATCGCTTTCGATTTGCCGGACCACGTCGTTCACGCCCAGGTGGTCGTAGCGCATGGTGCGTTGCAGGTCTGACAGATCGAGTTCCTGCCGCGATAACCCTTCGAAGATATTGGCTAGCTTTGCGGCGGCTTCGTCCAGCGTGTAATTAAACGATACTTCGTATTTCTCGCTCCCATTCTCGTAGACGAAAGTTTTCTGTCCCAGGTTGGCGATGCGCCGGTGAACATCCAGGCTTGCGCCTTGGAAATCGTGAAGCTTCGCTGCAAGTTGGAAGATTTCCTGCGCAAGCCCTTGGCTCACTTGAAACGCCTGAGGGCTGGGCGCGTCATCGAGCGCGCGAATGTCGAAAGTCCCCGTGCCGTTTTCGCCGATTTTGATCTCGGTGAATTCCGGGTAGCTCGATTTGAACACTTTGCGGAACGTGATCGTGGCCGGGGCATTCGGTGCAGCCGCGAGATGAACCGGTAAGATGACGGCCGCCGCGAATAGCACAACACAGGAGGCCAGGAATCGTTTCTGCGTAAGCCTGAGCTTGCCAATCATCGTATTACTGGGATGCGGCTGGTCCGAATGCGGCTACGCGTCGCCAGCGCGGCGGGTATGCGCTCGCCCATGGCTATTGCGGCCCGGTCGCGCGCCCGCGCTGCATGCGCGTGGCACAGCGCCACCGCCAGCGCGTCCGCCGCATCGGGGGGTTCCGGATATTCCGCAAGCCCCAGAAGAGAGCTCACCATCTGCTGCATTTGCTGTTTCGATGCGGCGCCGTATCCCGCAATGCTGGCTTTCACTTCGCGCGGCGAATAGTCGTGTGCCGGCACCTGCGCCTGCGCGGCCGCCAGCAGGACTACGCCGCGCACTTCGGCAAGTTTCAGCGCCGTGCCTATATTCAGCGCCGTGAATACGGATTCCACGGCGACCGCATCGGGAGAAAACTCCGCGATAAGCCGCGAAATCAATTCGTGAATTTCGCGCAGGCGTTCCGCAAATGTCGCTCGCGCGGGGAGTTTCATCGCGCCGAAGCGCAGAAGGCGCGCCTTTGCGCCCAGGAATTCCACGATTCCGTAGCCTGTTGCTCCCGCGACGGCCGGGTCCACTCCCAGCACGCAAAATTTACTCGAATGACCGCGCGGACCAAATTGAATTGCGGGAAACATGGTGACGCGCACAAGTGTACGTGCGCGCTCACCACGGAGGGTAGTATTTTTTCTGCGGTACGCATCGCGAAGGGAACCGGGTCGCGCGGGCGCAATTGCTCTGTCAGCCGCGATAAACCCCTCGCGGGCAGAAGTGTGTCCCTAAGATTGTTTTATTGAAAAAAGCACTCGTCATCCTGAGGGCCGTGTTGTGGCCCGAAGGATCTCTCTTTTTGTGCCACGCTCACCAAGTGATATCTCGCGAACTTTACCTCGAGGGAAACGGAAGGAGTAGCGATGATCGAAATGAGCTTTTCAACAAACGCCCACAAGTTATCCGGCGACGGCGGCCTGAATTTCTTTTTCGTCTATGTCAAAGTTCGCGTAAACATGCTGCACGTCGTCGTGGTCTTCCATCGCCTCGATCATGCGAACCATTTGCTGCGCCTGCTGCCCGCTGAGTCTTACGTAATTCTGCGGCACCCATGCGATTTCGGAAGAAGAAGGCTTGATGCCCGCTCCGGCCAGCGCATCCCGAACTTTCTCGAACATCTCGGGAGGTGTGGTCACTTCCCAGGACGATCCGTCGTCGCGCAAATCTTCCGCTCCTGCATCGAGCACGATGCTCATCATCTTTTCTTCGTCCGCCGCTTCTTTCGGCACCACGATGTCGCCCTTGCGGTGGAACATCCAGCCCACCGCGCCCGTTTCGGCCATGTTGCCGCCGTTCTTTGAAAAAAGGTGCCGGACTTCGCTGACGATGCGATTGCGGTTGCTTGTCACCACCTGCACCAGCACTCCCACTCCGCCCGGGCCGTAGCCTTCGAATGTTACTTCGTCAAGCGTCTCGCCTTCGAGCTGCCCCGTGCCGCGCAGGACCGCGCGCTCGATATTGTCGTTGGGCATGTTTTCGCCCTTGGCCGCAAGGATGGCGGTCCGCAGCCGCGGATTGGTCACCGGATCGCCGCCGCCGGTGCGCGCCGCGATCGTCAACTCCCGGATGATCTTGGTAAATACTTTGCCGCGTTTCGCGTCCGTCGCGGCCTTCTTGTGTTTAATCGTGGCCCATTTTGAGTGTCCAGACATGGATAAACCCTTTACAGGAAGTATGGCAGGAGCAATAAGTTAGCCCTTGCCGCAGTATTCTAGCAGCCGTGCCACCACGAGGCAATAGGATACGGGAAAAGGCGGCGGGTCAGTTTCCGATTAAGGCAGCGTTCATCAGGGATGTGGATTACTTCCGA
>JANWJR010000103.1 GCA_025451835.1 Candidatus Acidiferrales bacterium
CTCAAGACTTTGAAGGTCCTCGGCCAGGCGCAAGCCGGAACGAATCCCGATGCGATCCTTTACGACCCCGCCTCCAAGCGCGTGTTTGCGATGAACGGACGCAGCCACAATTCAACCGCAATCGACGCGGCGACCGGCACTGTTGCCGGCACGATCGAACTCGGCGGCAAGCCTGAATTCGCCGTAGCCGACGGAGCCGGCCATGTCTACGTAAACCTCGAAGACAAAAGCGAGGAGTTGCAGATCGATTCGAAAGATTTGAAAGTGACGGCCCGTTGGCCCATGGCGCCCTGTGAATCGCCCTCGGGCCTTGCGATCGACGCCGCGCATCGCCTGCTATTCGCCGGCTGCGATAACAAGATGATGGCCGTGATGGACGCGGACTCCGGCAAAGTAATCGCCACCCCCGCCATCGGCGAAGGCGTGGACGCGGATCGTTTCGACGCCGGAACTGGCTTTGCGTTCGCATCGAACGGTCAAAGCGCAACTCTCACCGTCGTGCGTGAGGACTCGCGCGACAAATTCAGCGTCGTCGAGGACGTTCCCACCAAGCGCGGTGCGCGCACCATGGCGCTCGATCCCGAAACGCACGAAGTGTTTTTGGTGACCGCTGATTTTGGCGCTCCGCCGCCTCCCAGCGCCGAAAATCCCCGTCCGCGTCCGAGCATGGTCCCGAACTCCTTCGTCGTGCTCGTCTTCGGCCGGTAGCAGTCCTCAACCGCTTCTTATCTCGAAGTAGAGGGTTCCCCGGGTCCAGCGAATCGACCCGGGGAACCCGTCCATACCTTGCTGCAAAATAACGGCAGGCGTCATTCTGGGCCGAGCGTGGAATCTCTCTTGCTTTTTCGCAGCCCTGCTACAGGATTTGATGCGAGGGTTTCGCCTGGTCAACCGTCAGGGGAACTTGCTCTGTGATCTCGAGGCCGTAGCCTTCCAGAGCCACCACTTTGCGTGGATGATTCGTCAGCACGCGAATTTGACGCAGTCCCAGGTCGATCAATATCTGCGCGCCGATGCCGCTCTCGCGCTGCACGAACCGCTGCCGGTTGAGGTCCTGATCCGCTTCTTCCCGCGAATGATAGCGAATCCGCGGCAGCGCATCGCCTTCCTGCGCCCGCGAATCGATTTGGAATCCCCGGCCTGTGTGATGCAAATAGACGAACACTCCGCGCCCTGCCTCGGCGATCGCGCGCAGCGACCGCTCGATAATCGCATGACAATCGCATGCCGTCGATCCGAACACGTCTCCCGTCAGGCAATGCGAATGAACGCGAACGAGAGGCAATTCCTTCTGCCGGGCCTCGCTGGAAAGATCTCCTCGAACCAGCGCCACGTGCAATTCGTTATCCACATCGCTCGAATACGCAATCATCCGGAAATCGCCGTGCCGCGTGGGAAGCACGGATTCGGCAATTCGCCGCACGTACCGCTCGTGACGCATGCGGTAGCGAATCAAATCCGCCACGCTGAGCAGCTTCAGTTCGTGCTGTCGGCAAAATTCGGTAAGCTCCGGGATGCGTGCCATCGTTCCATCGTCGTTCATTACTTCGCAAATCACGCCCGAATGGTCGAGCCCCGCGATGCGAGCGAGGTCCACCGACGCTTCCGTTTGTCCCGCGCGAACCAGCACACCCCCGTTCCGCGCCCGAAGCGTGTAAACGTGCCCCGGCCGCGCCAGGTCTTCCGGACGCGTATTCGGATCGGTCGCTGTAAGAATCGTTGTTGCGCGATCGGATGCGCTTGTCCCAGTGGTCGTTCCGCGCCGCGCATCGATCGGCTCGCAGAAAGGCGTCCCGAATAGCGACGTGTTCCTGGGAGAAATCGGCGACAGGTTCAGCGCGTCGCAGCGCTGTTCGGTCAGCGCCAGGCAGATCAGCCCCCGCCCGAACTTCGCCATGAAATTGATGGCCTCGGGCGTCACTTTTTCCGCTGCCATGGTCAGGTCGCCTTCGTTCTCGCGGTCTTCATCATCCACGAGCACGATCATGCGCCCCTGCCGGATTTCTTCCACGGCTTCTTCCACGCTTGCGAATGGTGCTTTCGGTCCGCTCATTTCACGATCCAATGCACAAAGAGAAAATGAAAAAGCGCGCCCATCACCCCCGCGCAGGGAATCGTCAAAATCCAAGCCCAAAGAATGTGACGCGTCACTCCCCAGCGCACCGCGGTGATTCGCCGCGAAGCTCCCACGCCGGAAATAGCGCCGGTGATCACGTGCGTCGAGCTTACGGGTATACCCGCCGCTGCCGTGCCGATTAAAGTTACCGCCGCCGCTGTCTCCGCCGCAAATCCGCCGAACGGGTTCAGCTTCGTGATTCGCTGCCCCATCGTTTTCACCACCCGCCAGCCGCCAGCCATGGTCCCGCCGGCCATGGCCAGCGCACAGCAAATGATAACCCAGTCCGGCACCTTGTAGCCGGGAAGAACTCCGCTCGTCACCAGCGCCGCGGTGATGATTCCCATGCTTTTCTGCGCATCATTGGTGCCGTGGCTGAAGCTGAACGCCGCCGCCGACAATAGCTGCAGCCGGCGAAACCATCGGTCCACGCGCCGCGGCGCCTGGCGGCGCACCATCCAGCTCGTAATCACCGTAACCCCGATCCCTGCCAGCAATCCAATCACTGGAGCGATGAAAATGAAAATGACGGGCAGTATCCAACCGGAAACGATGATCGCGCGAAATCCCACCGCGGCGATTGCAGCGCCCCCGTATCCTCCCATCAAGGCGTGCGACGAACTGCACGGAAGCCCCAGCCGGATCGTCGCGTAATTCCAGACGATTGCTCCCAGCAAGCCCGCCAGCAGCACGCTGGAAGTCACCATCTGCAGATGCACCAGCCCCTTGCCCATCGTCGCCGCCACAGCCGTCCCAAACGTCAATGGTGCGACGAGATTCCAGAAGGCCGCCCACACCACGGCCCACATGGGCCGAAGCACCCGCGTTGACACCACCGTGGCGATTGAGCTAGCGGCATCGTGCCAGCCGTTGGTGAAATCGAATATCAGGCTGACAACGACGATGACGCACAGCAGTTGGAAACTCGACACTCGGAGCCCTCCTCAGGGCAGGGAAGCCGCATCCAACATCTTCAAAGAACCGGCAGAGGGCGCCGGCTCACGCATTCTTCAATGTGACGGTTTCGATGACGTTGGCCACGTCTTCGCATTTGTCGGTGGCGAATTCCAGGGTCTCGATGATTTCTTTCCATTTGATGATCTGCACGGGATCCTTTTCCTGGTCGAACAGCGTTCCAATCAAATCTCGCGTTTGGCGGTCCGCCTGATTTTCCAGCCGGTTGATCTCGATGCAGTGGTCCAGGATGTGATTCCCCTTATCCAGCACGCTGACGGCGGCAACGATCTCTCTCGTGGCATCGCGGATCGTTTTGGCCAGCTCGGCAACGCCGGGACGCATGGTTTGAATCCGGTAGGTCACCAGGCGCGTCGAGGCCGCGTCCATCAAATCGATCACGTCGTCGATCTTGCTCGCCAGCTCGTGGATATCCTCGCGGTCAAACGGCGTGATAAAAGTCTGGTTCAGCCTCGTAATGATGTTGTGCGTGATTGTGTCCCCGATGTGCTCGTAGGATTCGATTCTCTCCGCTCCCGCCACCCGGTCGTCGAAATTCTCCAGCATTTCCACCAGCGCCTCTGCCGCCGAATGGACGTTATTCGCCTGTTCGGTGAACATATAGAAAAACGATTTCTCGCGGGGAAGGATTTTCCCTAGCAGTCCACGCATCGGGGTTGCAGCCTCCAGGGTTCCATATGTCGCTGGGAGAATAGCGAACTATACCCAAACGCACCGCGCTGAGCAAGAAAGCCCGCTAGCCGCTCGCCCATGGTCCTTAGCCCCGGCCACTCCTCGCTCGCCGGCGGTGTTACGCTTTCTCGCGCCTCTTGTTGCTAGCCCGCTTGCCACTTCTTTCCATCCACGGCTCCTTCGCCGCTGTTCTAAAGTACAACCTTGGGGTGTTCCCCAGCATTTTCCTGAACATGGAAATGAATGAACTGGGTGTGCTGTAACCGGCTTCCAGGGCGGCGTGTGTGACCTTCGCTCCTTCCGCCAGGAACCGCATTGCCTGCATGAGACGAAGTTGCTGCCGCCACTTGCCGAATGTCATTCCCACGTCCTCTTGGAAAAGCCTCTCCACCGTCCGCTTGCTGGCGCCGGATTCTCTGCAGATTTCCTTAAGCGGCCGCCGGTCGCTCGGATCGGCTAGTAAAGCCTCGGCGATTCGCACCGCTCTTGGATCGGACGGATTCGGAAGCTGCAAAGGGACTGTCTGGATGGCTTCCATCTCGTCGATAATTACTTCGACCAAGTGACGCTGCGGCTTGATCGTCTTCTTCAGAATAGCGAATTTGCAAGCATGGAGAATCAGTTCCTTAAGTAGCGGCGGCACGTTTACCACGCAACAAGTCCGCGGCAGCGCTCTGGCCAGCCGCGGCTTCAGGTACAGAGTTCGCATCGCTTCAAGACGATCTCTTTGCCTACGGCGCTTTTTCGATGGCCCGAGCCATGACTCGCGCGCACCAAAGCGCATATCTGTATTATTTCACCTACGCTGAGACGGGAAAGCGCGCGCACCTCGGCGCACACCATGGCCTGGAACTCAGCTTTCTAAGTGATTCCTTCCCCGCGGATTGGCAGCACAGCCTAGATGACCAAAAGCTCGGCGAGGACATGCGCGCCTATTGGACGCAGTTCGCAAAAACCGGCAACCCGAATGCTCCCGGCATTCCTGAATGGCCGCCGTACAACCTGCGAGTAGATCAATCCTTCGAACTTGGCCGCACGATCGGCAGCCGCCCCGTCGCATCTCGGCTTCACGTCCTCGACCACATCATGAATCAGCTCTTCGCCGAAACGTGGAATAGCCCGTCGCATGGGCGCTAGCCACTCATCACTTGCCGCTCCTTCCCTCGCCATTCCCGTCTTATTGCGAGGAGGTGCCAGTATCCCGCAGGAGGACCACATCCGATTCTGTGTGTCCGCGAAGGATCGCAAGCTTCTTCCCATCTGGCGACCAGGAGAAATCGAGGACGTGCTCCGCCGTGAAGTTCGTGATCTGACGCCCGGCAGAACCATCGAGTGGCTGTAGCCAGAGGTTTGTCACGTCATTTTCACTGATCGGGTAGACCGCTGCTTTTCCGTCGGGTGTCAAGCCCGGTCCTAAAACTATGCGAGGGTTGGGATCCAGAAAACGAACCTTCGGATTGGGTCCCGCGTCGAGCGGTACCAGCACGATCTTCTGAACATGCGATTCGGCGCCGCCGGGCGTTTCGAAGGTGGACAGGAAAGCCAGCGTCTTATTATCTGGCGAGATTCCAAGCTGGCTTCCTGCCAAAATCCCGTGAGAAATCGCGCTTCCCGGCACAACCTCCGGTTCGCCGCCATCTATCGACACTCGACTCACGGCGTTGCCTGCGCGGTCAGTGAAGTACACCCACTTCGAATCTGGCGAGCACACGGGGTGTTGTTCGAGGCTGCCACTCGTAAGTTGCTTGAGATTTGAGCCGTCCGAATCCACTCTCCACAGATTAATCGCGATGCCGCCTCCCCGGCCAACCCAATCGAATACTACGGTTTTGCCGTTCGGACACAGCGCGATTTCCCCAGGACTCACATCACTTATCAGCGCCGTCTGATTGCTGCCGTCAGCAGCAACATGGACGATCCGGCGTGCATCTGTGTCTGGCTCATAAAAGCTGTCATTCCCCGCCCATGCGAAGGAACGCAAGCCGTTCCCCTGGGCAAGCGCGGGCTGAGGCTGGCTCGTGCCGGTGCCAGGGGCTGGCATGATATAAAATTTCGAGATGAATCGAGCCTGGACGGTGGCAATCGTTTTCGCATCCGCCGCCATCGTCAGGGTGATATAGCTGTTTGTATCTTGAGTGATGGGGTGGAATTCGCCACCGGGATACGAAACAAATCCAATCTGGCGCTTCCTGAAACCTGTCGCTGAGCCGAAGTATTGCGCAACGAACCCACGCCCATTGGGGAGCCAGACCGACTCGGCTATCGCCTTGTCTTTGAATGCGGCGGCCCTGTCGGACTTTCCTGTCTCGATATTCAAAAGGCTGCTCACGCCCAGGTAGCCATCAAACTGGAGGCGGTTCAAAAGCAACTGCCGTCCGTCGGGCGTCCACGCCATAAATTGCGGAAACTCAGCATAAGGGCCCTCAAAAAGCTTTCGTTCATTCGATCCATCGGCGCCGGCAATCAGCAATTGATACTGCCCAACCACTGGGTCATTTGCCCGTCCGTATGCGATTTGTTTGCCATCAGGCGAAAAGGCGGGTTCGCTATCAATGTCGCGGCTCACCGTTTCCGGCGTGCCGCCCAATACAGGCGCCCGGTACAGTGTGAACACATCCCGGACGGTGCTATCCGCTTTGCGAAAATAAATGTAGTTGCCATCCGGTGAAAATTCCAGCCCCGCGTAAAAGGCGTCGGACGGCGGAATCACTTGCGTGTCGCTGTTCGTCGGCACGTGACGCAGCCATAAGCTCGATTTCCCGCCATCGACTACGTCACTCAGAATATATTTACCGTCCGGCGAAATCGCCGCCAGCATGGACTTTCCGTTATTCGTGATCTGCGTAACAGAGAATGTCCGGAAGGGTATGGGTGCGGCGCGGCTTACAAGGGAGTAAATCCCGTAGCTCGCTGCCGCGATAAGCAGCAGCACGATCGCCACAATTCCCGCCAGCTTTCCCTTATTCTGCCGTGCTGCTTCCACCATCACCGAACTGCCCGATGCGTACGCGCCCGAACCCGTAGTGAGACTCGCCCCGCTCACCGGCAGCGGCACAGCGCCGCTCCGCTCGCCCGATTCCGCCGCTGCCGTTTCTTGCGCCGTCGAACGCGCGGCGCCAGATCGCCCCGAATCCGTGTCGCGCTTCACGCGCTGCAGGTCCGCTCGCAAGTCTCCGGCGTGCTGGTAACGCAGCTTCGGATCCTTCTCGAGCGCCTTGCCGATAATTTCCTCGATCTTTGGCGGCAGATCCGGATTCACACGCGACGCCGGCGCCGGTTCGCGCTCCAGGATCGCCGCGAAAATCACGCCGGACGTATTCCCCGTGAATGCCTGCCTCCCGGTCGCCATCTCGTACAGAACCAATCCGAACGAAAATAAATCCGTGCGCGCATCCAGTTTTTCGCCGCGCACCTGTTCGGGCGACATGTACGCCACCGTCCCCAGCGCCGTCCCTGGACTCGTCAGATTTATGTCCGTATCGGGCCCCGCACCCCCAATGGTGACGGTCTCGCCTACCGCTCGCGTCGCCAACTGTTTCGCCAGCCCGAAATCCAGAACCTTCGCCTGCCCGCGGTCCGTCACGAAGATATTTGCAGGCTTGATGTCGCGGTGAACGATCCCTTCCGCGTGTGCCGCTTCCAGCGCATCCGCCACTTCGATTCCAATATCCAGCAGCGCGTCCAGCCGCAGCGGACCGCCCGTAATCCGATGTTTCAGCGTCGCGCCTTTCAGCAATTCCATCGCGATAAACGGCGTGCCGTTGTCTTCGTCGATGTCGTAAATCGTGCAGATGTTGGGATGATTCAGCGCGGACGCCGCTTGCGCCTCTCGCTGGAAACGCTCGAGCGCCCCGCGATCCTTCGCTACACCTTCCGGCAGAAATTTCAGCGCTACTTGGCGCTTCAGCCGCGTGTCCTCGGCGCGGTACACCACGCCCATTCCGCCGCCGCCAAGTTTTTCGAGGATTTTGTAATGCGAAACCGTGCGTCCAATTGGCATTTTGTCAGTCATTTCGTCGTGTTCGTGGTGTGGTCGTGTCAGTCATGCGATTTGTGCCTGCCATTCCTTTCGTATAGCGCCGCGAAAACGTGACGAATGTTAGTTGACGCCGCGCGCCTAAGTCAACGTGCGTCGACACCCCAGGGTTGGCCGCTGCTCGCCGCTCGCCACTGGTGTTACACTCCCCCTTGCCATGACCAACCCCGAAAAGCCCGTCGCCGCTAGCCGCTCGTCACTCGCCACTTCTCTCCGCGCCCTCCACCACGGTCCCAAACTCCTCCTGCTGCCGAATGTCTGGGACGTCGCCAGCGCTCGCATCATCGAGGAAGCTGGCTTTCCCGCAATCGCCACATCCAGCGCTGGCGTCGCCTTCGCGCTCGGCTATCCCGACGGCCAGCTCATTTCGCGCGACGAAATGCTCGAAGTCGTGGCGCGTATTGCCGCCGCCGTGAAGGTCCCTGTCACCGCCGATGTGGAAGCCGGTTATGGCGATCGTCCCGAAGACGCGGCGCTTACCGCGCGAGGCGTCATCGAAGCGGGCGCTGTGGGAATGAATCTCGAAGATACCACCGGCAAAGCGCTCGATTCGCTGCTTGACCTGCCGCGCATGCTCGAAAAAATTGCCGCCGTGCGCGAAGCCGCGAAATCCGCGGGAGTGCCCATCGTTTTGAACGCGCGCACCGACGTTTACTTGCTCGAAATCGGCGCGCCCGAAACTCGCTATGGCGAATCGGTTCGTCGCCTCTCGGCCTATCGCGACGCGGGCGCCGATTGCGCGTTCCTTCCCGGCTTGCGCGACGCGGACGCCATCGGAAAGGCTGTCCGCGAACTGAAGTGTCCCGTGAATATCCTCGCCGGTTTCGGCTCGCCTTCCATCCCCGACCTCCAAAAACTCGGCGTCGCCCGAGTCAGCCTCGGTGCCGCCCCCATGCGCGCATCCCTCGGCTTCTTGCGCCGCATCGCCGCCGAACTCCGCTCCGCCGGCACGTACCAGTCCCTCGAAAACGCCCCCACCTACACCGAAATCAACCGCTTGCTGGACGATCGAAAATAGCGAGAGCTGGTGGGGTCGGCGATTCGGATATGACGCGCCTCCGTGTTCCCCCGGCATTTTTCTGACGGCGTTCGCCGCTTGGTCTACTGCTGATGCCGCGTGAAGGTGACCTTCTTCTTGCCAATCGCCAGATAGCCTGCCTCCACAATCTTCGGGATGATGTAGACGCCGTTCTCCAAGTCGAAGTTGATGAGGTTCGGCTTGCCGTCTTTCATTTCGTAGATGGCCCGCTTTTCGGAGGCCGCGCACTTGATGTACGCGAAGCGGTCGTCGTGGAAGATCGCGGAAACGAGGAGTGGCTCGCCTGTTGCCTTGCGGTCCAACTCATAATCGAACTGGAGTTTCGTGGGATATTCGGAGCGGAATTTCTCGATCTGCCGTTTGGCGCTCGCCTGGGCACTTGAACCTGGGCATTCGCTTGGTCTCGAACGGTCTGGATTTCCCGCTGATAGGCTTCTGCTTCGCTGGCAGGAACATAGTTCCGTGCAAAAGCGTCGGTGCCGATGCCGGATTGCTCCTTCGGCTCGATGAAGATTTTCACGTCTGGCTCGACGTTCGGCTCGTTGCTGATCTCCTCAAGAAGGAACGAATAGACGTGGCCGCTCGCCGTGATGAGATTCAGATTACTGCGAATGCCCGCCTGCGCCGGGTGGATATAGCAGAGGTTGTGCGCACCATTGATGATCCAAAAATCCCTGTCGCCAGTGGTGAAGTCGAGAATTTCCTCGTTTTCGGGCAAAACGATAAGCGTTGAGTAGCGCAGTTTCGCATGGACCGTGACGATGTCGTCCTGGCCGTACTTTACGACGCGAGCCGTGTCCGTCGTGGTGTGCGCCGGGATTTGGCCCAATGTCGTCATTCCCAAAACGATTGCCAATACGAAGCTGATAACACGTAGCGCGCGGAACTTGAGTGATGCTTGCATTTTGTGATTTCTCCTTGAGTGGCGGACTCGACTACTTAGTTGGACCTATTTCAATTCGTCGGCTTCTTCGCTAGTATCTAAGGCGAAGAAATAGCGAACAGGAGGCGTCTTCAATGCGCAAGGTGGCGCTGGTTACCGGAGCAAGCCGTGGAGTCGGAAAAGGAATCGCGGCCAGCCTCGCGAATAACGGTTTCAGGGTTTTCGCGACAGGCCGGACGATCGGCAACGCTGACCTCCCCGATACAATCGTTCGGGTTCCTTGCGATCACACTCACGACGACGAAAGTGCTCGCGTGTTTCAAAAAATCGCGGCGGAGGCAGATGGCCTCGACGTGCTCGTCAATTCGGCATGGGGCGGCTACGAGCGAATGACAGAGGATGGCGTCTTCACGTGGACGTTGCCATTCTGGCAGCAACCGCATCACCGCTGGGCCAGCATGATTGACGCTGGATTGCGTGCCGCGTTCATAAATTCATCTTTGGCAGCCAGAATGATGGTGCCGAGACGCCGGGGACTGATCCTGAACCTTAGTTACTGGGCTTCTCGGAAACACATCGGAAACGTCATCTACGGCGTCGCAAAAGCCGCCACAGACAAGATGACATCTGACATGGCGGAGGAACTCCGCCCGCACGGCGTGGCTGCCTTGAGCCTCTACCCTGGTCTAGTGCGAACTGAGGCGGTAATCATGGCCGCACAAGCGGGATGGCTTAACTTATCGAACAGCGAAAGCCCAGAGTTCGCTGGGCGGGTCATTGCTGCTCTTCTCGAAGATGGTGCGCTCATGGAGCGATCTGGTAAAGTCTTGGTCGCGGCAGCACTTGCGACAGAATTCGGGATCACCGATGTTGACGGTCGGCAGCCTCAACCGTTGACGCTGGCTGAAGCTTGACGCTTCTCTCCGGGTCTCCCGCCAATACCTCTAATCCCTTTTCAAATCCATGAGTCTCGAACCCTTCCCTGCGCTTGCGGTTATCGAACGGATCGTTCGTGTACAGCCAATAACTCTTCGCGTCCACTTCGAGATTTGCGACCTTGGCCAGTTCCGGTGTTTTGATGAGAAGCTGCTGCTTGGGGCGCAGCGTCGAGATGAGTTCGATCTCGTTCTCGTTGAGGTTGAACTGGCGGCGGTACAGATCCCGGTCCATGTCTGGGTTGGCCAGAAATATTTTCGTTCGGGCAACTTTCAACGATGATGTCGAGGATTTCAGACTTGCGCAGTTCATCGAGCGATTGCGTCGAGAGAATCATCGCTGCGTTCTGTTTGCGCCAAGTCTTGAGCGCCTCGATGATGTAGCTCTTGATGATCGGGTTCTTCAGGAACAGCCAAGCCTCGTCAATGAAGAACGCTTTGAAGACGTGGCTGATCTTCGGATCGCAGATGACGGCGTTCGCGCGATGCAGGATGTAGAAGAGCAATGGCTCCAAGACTTCGGGGTATTGGTTCATCCC
>JANWJR010000104.1 GCA_025451835.1 Candidatus Acidiferrales bacterium
ATTGATATCGGATCGCTCGACGCCTGCGTCATGGCGGGCTATGCAGGTTCGATCGCATCCACCTGGCAGCGCGCGGGCCGCGCCGGGCGCCGCAGCGGCACGTCCTGCGCCATCATGGTCGCATCGTCCGCTCCGCTCGACCAATTCATCGTCCAGCATCCCGATTATTTCTTCGGACGCTCGCCCGAGCACGCCTACGTCCAGCCCGACAACCTCGAAATCCTGGTAAACCATTTGAAGTGCGCTGCGTTCGAGCTGCCGCTATCTCCCGCCGAAAAATTCGGCAGCGTCGACCTTGCCCCGCTCTGCGAACGTCTCGCCGAAGCCGGCTTCCTCCATCGCAGCGGCGAAAACTGGCACTGGGTGCAGGAAGCCTATCCCGCCGACACCGTCAGCTTGCGTTCCGTCACCTCCGATAATTTCGTGATCATCGACACAAGCGACAACATAAGCGGCGACATAAGTGGCGACACGAGCGGCGATCCGGGCGGCGCGAAAAACGGCGCTCCCGAAGTGATCGGCGAAGTGGATTTTTCTTCCGCGCTCACCACCGTGCATCCCAAGGCGATTTACATCCATCAGGGCCAGCAATATCACGTGGACCGGCTCGATTTCGACGAGCGCAAAGCCTACGTCAAGCCGGTGAATGTCGATTATTTCACCGACGCCATTCGCTACACGCAGGTTCGCGTGCTCGAAATCGCCGAGGAAGAATCCATCGCAGGACCCGCCGCTCGCGCGCACGGCGACGTGCTGGTCCGCTCGCAGGTGGTCGGCTTCAAGAAGATCAAGTTTTTCACCAACGAGAATATCGGCGCGGGAAAGCTCGAATTGCCCGAAAACGAAATGCACACCACTGCTTTTTGGATCACGCTCGAACGCGAACTCCTCGCCTCGCTGCCCTTCCCGCTTTCCGACCGCCAGAGCGGTATTTTCGGCCTGCTGCACGCGATCGAGTCCATTGCCGCGCTTTTGCTGATGTGCGATCGCCGCGATCTCGGCACTGCCGTAGGCGAGCGCCCCGCCAGCCCCGGCTGCGACGCTGAGTGGCAGCAGTCCATCACGGCAATCACCGATCCAACGCAGATGAAGGAATTTTTCGAGCCGAATTTGTATCTCTACGACGCGTATCCCGGCGGCATCGGCTTTAGCGAGCCGCTTTTCCGCGTCCACGATCTGCTCTTGCGTCAAACGGGCGAATTGATCGACGCATGCCCCTGCGAGAAGGGCTGCCCTTCCTGCGTCGGCCCCGCAGGCGAAAAGAGTGAACGCACGAAAGAAGCCACGCTCGCCATTTTGAGCCAGCTTTACGCGATATAGACTTAAGACTGATGCCAAATTCGATCATCGATCGCTTCTCGCGGCTCAAGGCCCTGCAGCCACCCTCGCGGAACCGCTCTGCACAAGAACCGGGCGATCCTCACCTCGCCTCCATTGGTTTCACCACAGTCGTCCCCGAAGGTTCGCGCCGCCTTGCACAACTCCTCGAAGCCGAGACTGTATCCAACCAGCATGGCGAACATCTCGCCTTGCGCCGCTGGTTTTCCGAACCAACCGAGTGCGAACCGGGTGCCGCTGCTCTTCGTCTTCTCGCTCCCGGCGCACCCGAAGAAGTAGCCGATCCGCGCAACTGGCTGTTCCTCGACACCGAAACCACCGGGATTATGGGCGGCACTGGCACTTATGCATTTCTGGTGGGCATCGCCTGGTGGGGTGGTGGCGGCTTCGAAATCGAGCAATTTTTCATGCGCGACCACAGCGAGGAGCATTCCGTGCTCGCCGCGCTCGCCGAACGAATGGCCGAGCGCCCGGTGCTGGTCACCTTCAACGGAAAATCCTTCGATTGGCCGCTGCTCGAAACCCGCTATCGAATGACGCGCTCCATCCGGGCCCCCGTCTTCCGGGCTCATCTCGATTTCCTCCATCCGGCGCGAAATCTTTGGCGGTTGCGCATCGGTTCCGTGCGACTCGCAGAACTCGAACGCCACATACTGGGCTGGAAGCGCGAAGGCGACGTGAATTCGCAGATGATTCCGCAATTCTATTTCGACTTTCTTCGGGGAGATTCTCCGGAGCCGCTTGTCCCCGTCTTCTATCACAATCAAATGGACCTCCGCGGCCTTGCAGGCCTGTCCGTCCGGGTGCTCTCGCTCCTTGCCGACCCCGGCGCGTCCGAAACAACCGCGCTCGAACTTTTCGGCGTATCGAGAATCTGCGAACGCCGCGGCGAATCCATCCGCGCCCGCAAGCTTTACGAACAATCGCTCGCCGGCGACTTGCCTCCTGCAACCGACCGCGCCGCTCGGCGTTCGCTCGCGCTCCTGGCAAAACGCCAGGGAGATTTTTCGCTTGCAGCCAATCTATGGGAAAGCATTCTCGGAAATTCGCGCGAGGGGTTTGAAGCCTACGAACAACTCGCCATCCATTTTGAACGCCGCGCGCGCGAACCGCATCGCGCCGCCGCCACCACGCGCGCCGCGCTTTGCGAGCTTCGCCGCGCCGGCAAACTCGGCGTCATCGCCGCCGCGGAGTATCGGCGCAAACGCGTGCGATTCGAAAGCCGCCTGGCGCGCCTGGAACGCAAAGCCGGTCATAGCCTTCTGGAGGCCATGGACGCTGAATCGCGTTGCGCTCCGAGTGAATCCAATCAGGAACGCTGAAACAACGGAGTTCACATGCCCGAACCGGATAGCGCCGCAACGAAAACCGCGAGAATCTCCTCCATGGAGGCGAATCATATGCCCGAGGTCACCGATACCTATCTCCGCCGGCAGCTCGAAAATCGCCGAGACACCTTGAAGGCCGCCATCACCTCCGGAGCGGCCCCCGCCCCTTGTCGCCAAATCCTTCAGGAAGTCGATTCTGCGATAGACCGCATGGACCGCGGAACCTACGGAATCTGCGACGTATGTCACGATCCTGTCGAGCAGGAACGCCTAATCGCCGACCCGCTCGTCCGGCTCTGCCTGGATCATCTGTCGGTCGAAGAGCAGCGCGCACTTGAACGCGATCTGGAGCTTGCTTCGCAAATTCAGCGCGGCTTGCTGCCGCACAAAAGCGCCCGGGTCGGGGATTGGAGAGTTCACTATCACTACAAGCCGGCCGGCCTCGTCAGTGGGGACTACTGCGATTTGATCTGGCCGGCCGGTGAGGACGGCAGGCTCGTCTTTCTTCTCGGCGACGTCGCGGGCAAGGGAGTCGCCGCTTCCCTGCTGATGACTCATCTTCACGCCATGTTTCGCAGTCTTGTCGGTGCGGGCCTTGAATTGGACAAACTCTTTGACGTAGCGAATCGGGTCTTCCGCGAAAGCACCTTTGCCGGCCAGTACGCGACTTTAGTTTGCGGCCGCGCGGGAAATTCCGGAGAACTTGAATTCGTCAGCGCCGGCCATCCGCCCGCGCTTCATTTAACCCAAGATGGCGTGCAAGAATTCGCCGCCACCGGCCTTCCTCTTGGCATGTTCTCAAAAGGTTCGTATGCAGTGCGGCGAATCCGGCTGGATCCGGGCGACAGTCTCGTGATCTTCACCGACGGAATTTCGGAGGCGCGGAACGCTGCTGGCGTGGAGTACGGCGTGAATGGACTTCGCTGCGCTGCGGAGAAAAAGCGCGGCTCGCTTCCGGAGGAGCTAATCGCGGCTTGCGTCGAGGACTACCAGACCTTTGCTTCCGGAGTGCGGCAATCGGACGATCAGACACTGATGGCCGTCCACCGCGCAAATTGAGCCCAATTCTACCGCCCCGCAGCCGCAGGACTCAGGGCGCGCATGACCGCCGCCGGGCGATTCAGCCAGGTTTCCGATGGTGGCGGCGCGGTTGCTGTCGGGGTGGGTGCGAGGGGCCAGCCTATCGCGCGATTGATTTTGTCGAACATCTCACGCGTAGTTCCTTCCACCGTCAAGCATGTGGACGCGAGACACCGCAAGTAGACTCCGCCGTTATCAGTTTGAAATTGGAAGAAATTCGGCCGCCTGAAGAGGTCCTTCCTCTTGTCATACTTCAACTCGAGCGCTTCGCTGTACTGCCCGAAAAAACGAGCGGCATCGTCCGCGTTGTCGAGCTCCAGCCGGAACACCAGCCGCGTTTGCTTGGTCTTCGCATCTTCAAACGAAGCGTACCGGTCGCCATCCCACGCCGTAGAGATGCCATCCGCGCGCTCTTGCCCGATGAACTGCTTCAGCACTTCATCCAGCCCGAATTCTCCAAGAATATTTTCTTCGAGCAGTTTCCAGTCCGCGGGAGCGAAACCTTTCCATTTCGGCAACGTCACCATTTCCGCCTTCGCGCCTTTCAGATACAGAGCCGGGTGCATGATCTGCTGCGTTGAAACAGGCGGATTCTCGAAAACCATATGAAGGTCCTGCCATCCGGAATGCGCCTTTAAGAATTCCTGCGCGAACGAAGTTCCGGCCAGATATGGGAACAGCAGTTCGTCGCGAATATACCCGGGCGCTTTCGAGAGCTTCGGATCTTTCCCCATTTCTGCGATCGCGCCTGAGCGGATGAGTCCACTCACATCGGGAAGATCGCGGACGCTCATCTTGCGATCGACCAGCTCGTAATCCACCATCGCCGCCATCGCTGACCCTTCGCTGACCGCATCGCGGGCGAGTTCGGCATCGTCATTCGGACGCGCCGCCTTTATCCACGGATCGATACCAAAGGACTGATCTTCGAGCGCGTGGGTCAGCTCGTGAGCCATCACGCTCTCCTGATCGTCGGCGGGAATCCAGGCGGCAATATAGAATTCCTTGGCTTTTGGATCGTAAAGTCCGGCAACCTGGTCGGTGAGAACGTCGAGCATGAAGGAATCGAGCGGAAAACCCTTGGGGATCAATCCGAAAGCCTCGAGCGTTCTGTCGTCGGCGTAACGTTCCGCGTCGCTCTTATCCTCGTTTTCTTCGCGGATCAGGTATTCGCGGATTTCCTGCTTTGAGCGAAGACTCTTCTTCAGCGGTTCCTTAATGGGGAGGTCCAGTATCTGGCTCATCTGATGCAGCACGTTATCGGCCGCTTTGATGAAGTCCTGGTTTGCAGCGGGAACCTGCGCCGGCGGAGCGCTGCGTGCGGGCGCCGGATGCGGATGGGTGCTCGCTTGCCGCGCGGCAGGGCCGCTGGCGAGCGCAAGCACCGCAATCGAAATCACAACACACCTCATTCGGCCTCCGTTGGAGCGAAAAGGCACAATAGCAGATTTTCCTGTGGTTCAAGCGCGGCCCGAAACCACGCCTCGCGAAAACCAGACCATACCGCCCATGCGGCGCTCGAGCGTGACATTCGAGAGACCCGCCTTCGCCAGCAACGCTCGTAAATCTTCTTCTTTGAATCGCCGGTTCATTTCCGCTGTGATGGCCCACGTCACCAGCTTTCGAGTGTCGCGGCGGCTCAAGCGGTTTTCCCGAGAGTAATCGCGTGCCAGAGAGGTGGACATGCTCTCGTGCGGATCGAGAGAAGCGATGAATCCTCCCGGCCGGATTACGCGCACCATCTCGCGGAGGGTTCTAAGAGGATGCTCTACAAAGTAGATTACCCCCGTTGTGAAGGCCCCGTCGAAGGTGCGGTCCTTGAACGGAAGGTTTTCGCCGGGCGAGCGCTCAAAACGGATGGATAGTCCTTCGCGTCTCGTCCAACGTTTGGCGATCCTCACCAGCCGCGGGCTTCTATCCACTCCCGTCAGGGCATGGCCTCGGCGCGCCAGCGCGCGCGTCACGTGGCCCGGCCCGCAGCCAACATCCAGAATCGACCGCGCGCCATCGCCACGCTCTGATTGCGGTAAGCCGAGCCATTCCACGAAGTCCTGGCGGAGGTCCGCCTCAGGGCCGGTAGCCAGTTTTCGGGTGTAGTAACCGGCGCCGATTTCAAAAAGTGCCCACTTGATGGGATCGCGAACGAGTTGTAAGCCTGTTTTCACTCTTCAGCGCTGCCGGTTCTTTCGATCCCGCTCGCGCGGGTGTCAAGCCGATGGACGGCAAAAAACAAGGGCCATTCCTGCAAAGCCAGCCTGCAAAAGGAAATGAGATTCCAAGCGCAGCCGGGTGGTTGCACGGCCCCCGACCACGCAAAAGCGATTAGAAGGGCTGTCGCTGTTCTGATTACGGAACAAAAAAGTAACTTTCTGCTATAATCCGCGCGCTCGATCCCGGCATTCACCTGGCTGTTGGAGGCCCACCCATGGTGCCAGGCACCTGTTTGAGACGGGCGCGTGAGCGGCTGGGGCTCACGTACCGCGATGTGGAACATTCCAGCTACGAGATCGCGCAGCGGCGCGGCCGCCCGGAATTTATCGTGCGGGTCAGCCGGTTGGCGGACATCGAGAATGGCGGCGTCACTCCCAGCCTCTATAAGCTCTACACTCTTTGCGCCGTCTATCACCTCGACGTATCCAAAGTCTGCGGTTGGTACGACGTCCCTTTCGAAGAACAACTCGGGGATGCGTTAAACCAAGCTGCGCCAAGAACGCATTTGTGGCCTGCGGTGCGAAGCGAGTCCAGAGCCGGTCCCAGCGACTCAGGCGGTCCGCACCGCCGGACGGAAATCGTCGCGGAAGATAAAGAAAGCCTGGGGCCGCTGGGCTCCGGCTTAATCTACGATCGTTCCCGATTTCAGCTTGCCTCCATTGGCACCGACGACCACTGGATGGAACCCTTGCTGCGGCCTGGAGCGCTCGTACTGGTGGACCCCAACCGCCGCCACGTGGAGAATTCCGGCTGGCGTAACCAATTCGAGCGCCCGATTTACTTCGTGGAAGTTCGCGATGGCTATCGCTGCTGTTGGTGCTCGCGCGAACGCGAACGCCTCATCCTTCAGCCGCATCCGCTCTCACCGTGCATACCCGAAACACCAAGGTTTCCGGACGAGGCTGAAATTGTGGGACAGGTAGCGGGTCTCGCTATGCGGCTGTTTGCAACTTAGATTGTTCTTGGAGGATCAACCCCAGCAGCATGCGAAGGTTGGAAAGAAACAAGTCGCGCAAATAGCCTGGCGTGCCAAACGGCACCCACATCCGAAAAACTTCCACGTCCAGCCAGCGGCCGGCAACTTCGCTCGCGGGCGAGTCCATTCCTGCCAGGTAGCTTCGCAAGTCCCGTTCCTCGCGCTCCAACGGCAATTCAAGAATCTTCTCGAAAAGTTCTTCGTGACAGTACAGAAGCGCTTGATGGACTGACGATGCGGAAAAATTATCTTCCAGCATCGGATGATGATAGCAGCCCGACGATACGTCCCGAAATTGCGCTACGTGCATCAATCGCCCGAGATCGCTGGGGATCGCCGCTAGCCATCTCGACGCAAATTCCTCGATAACACGCTGGTTCTGTCCGAAGCGCTCCAAGGATTCCACGGACGCTCCTGTTCCGCTTTCAGAATTTCTTCGGTGATGCCCGCCGGAAAAGCCCGCTTCGTGGGAAAACTCCTGCCCACAGGAGGTTCACCCAATGAAACGAATTACCGCTCTTGCAATCCTGTTCGTTGCAGGACTGCTGATACTACCGAATGTCACCTTCGATGTCAACACCCATACAGTAAATAGCACTGTATTGTCCGCCGAAGGAATAGGCGCGCCGTCACCCCCGGGACCTTATCTCGCGGAGGGTATCGGCGCTCCATCGCCTCCGGGACCTTACGCAATCGCTTAACTTACCACCGGCGACTTGCGGGGGGTCATAATCGGGTTAAGCATTTGGCTGGCGAGTAACTGGTGCTATGATGCGGACCGGCGTTTATGCACCTCTCGTCCGTCGAAATCTCGAGGTATGCAATCGGGCTTGGCATTGAGGCGGGGCTGTGTCTGCTGGCATTGCGCCGGGGCCTGCAGCAGCGGCTCCGCCTCTTTACAATCTATCTCTGCGCCGTCTTCGCTGGCGACGCCATCCGCTGGTTGCCAATCGTTATCTGGGGCCTGGGCTCGCGCGAAACTCTTTGGACCTACTGGATCACGCAATTGATCATGATCCTCCTCCGCGGTGCTGCTGTGGT
Organism: Candidatus Acidiferrales bacterium; assembly: GCA_025451835.1. Classification (GTDB taxonomy): domain Bacteria; phylum Acidobacteriota; class Terriglobia; order Acidiferrales; family UBA7541; genus Palsa-295. The sequence continues at coordinate 7,975 of JANWJR010000104.1, forward strand.
AGACCTCGCGAGATATGTGCTCAAGCCCTATACCGGAATCTGGACGCTCTGCAAAACGATTCTAGTGGTTGTCGGTGTGATCCTTTCGACGACCGCCGTTGTTGGCGCATGGGAGCGAAGCTCGTATGCGATTCGCATGATCGTGATAGCCGATCGAGGCCTCGAACTCGTGATACTCGGCCTTCTGTTGTTTGCCTTAACTTTCTGCCGGTATTACCGGGTGCCAGTCGACCGCGTGGGCGGCCTGATTGCGATCGGCATTGGCTTCTATGCAGCGGTTCAAGTCGCGAATAATACGTTCTTGAGTCAATGGCTCGCATACTTCCCGATTTGGCGTGCTATCCGCGACAATTCCTACGTCATCTCCATTCTCTTCTGGGTTGCTGCTCTATGGCGGCCTCTCCCCGAACGGCCCGTCGTACCTGAGCTCCTCGACGAGCGCGTGTACGGCGAGATGATCCCAGCTGTCAGCATGAGGCTTCGCGAACTCAATTCGCGAATTGCCGGGGCGCTGAAATGATCTTCGTTATATCCGTGATCGCACTGGGATGTCTGGCGGCGCTGCTGGCGATTGTCTGGCTCGCCTGCAAGCCACTGCCGGCTGAATCCGCACCCAAGCTCGACGGTCCGGTCGAGGAACTGACTGCGCTGCACAGCCAGCGACTGCCGCAGTTGCGGCAATCGCTCGATCCCGCGGACACGTCGTACGTTCAAAGCAGACTTTCTCCCGCCAAAGAGCGCCAATGGCGGCGCGAACGCCGGAAAATAGTTCGTGATTTTCTCTCGGGGCTTGCGGAAGACTTTGCGAGGATTGACCGTCTCGGCCGCACGGTGGCTTCCTTTTCGCCTACCTTTTCCCGGCGCCAGGAAATTGAGCGGATTGGCCTGAGCTTGCGCTTCCGGGTGAATTACCGGATCCTTTGCGTCCGTCTCGCGCTTGGGGAGTTGGAATCCGCGCGGCAGATTGCGGGTCTGGCGGAACTCATCGGGAACATGGCAGCTCGGACGGAAGCGGCGATGGCTCACCTGCAAGAGGCGTCCGACCGGCGGGCGGGGGCCAACTTTGGCGCGTGAGTGCTTTTCGGCGTCGCCCTGACCTCTGAATCTGCCCGCGGGCAGGTTTCAGCCCGCGTCACAACGGCCCTTAATCGCAATCCACCTTTACGGCCACATCGGCTCCCTCCGTCGTTTCCACCATTGAATGAAACAGCACCTGCAACAGGATTTCGGCCTGCAAACGGCAGAAGGGGTCTGTATTCTTGAGCCTGGCACCCAACAGGAGCCGCTCCTTGGACAAGGAAAAAATTCTCGTTGTAGACGACGAAGAGGCAATTCGGGAAGTCGTCTCCACGCTTCTCGAGGCGCAGGGTTACCACTGCGGCGTTTGCTCGAACGGCCGTTTGGCGCTCGATGCTTTCCGGAAGGACTCGTTCGATCTGGTTTTGAGCGACATTGTGATGCCCGAGATGGACGGGCTGAAGTTGTTAGCGGCGCTCCGCTCGGAGGACCCTGACGTTCCTGTCATCATGGTGACGGCGATGCACGATATCGCGATTGCGCTCGAAGCGATCCGTGCTGGAGCTTACGACTACATTCTGAAACCGTTTGAGAAGGACCAACTCCATTTGAGCGTGCACCGCGCACTGGAACATCGCCAACTGGTGATCGAAAACCGGACGTACCAGAGCGATCTCGAGCATCTTGTGGCCGAGCGGACTCAGCAGCTTTCCATCGCGCTACAGGATCTCGAGCAATCCTACGACTACACGCTTGAAGCGCTAGGCGGCGCGCTTGACGCAAAGGATGCGGAGACCGAAGGCCATTGCCAGCGCGTCACCGCTTTCACGATAACGATCGCGCGATCCATGGGCGTCGAGAAAGGCCTGCTTCGCCACATCGCTCGCGGCGCTTTTCTGCACGATATCGGTAAGATGGGAATTCCCGACAGCATCCTGCGCAAACCCGGCCCGCTTACCGCCGAGGAACGCACGATCATGCGCCGGCATTGTGAAATCGGGTTCACCGTGCTCGAGCGTATTCCGTTCCTGAAAGAGGCCGCGGAAATCGTGCTTTCGCATCAGGAATGCTTCGACGGATCGGGTTACCCGCGCGGGTTGAAAGGCGAGCAAATTCCGCTGGGAGCCAGGATTTTCGCGGTTGCCGACACGCTGGATGCCATGATCTCCGACCGTCCCTACCGCAAAGCGCTGCCAATTTCGGCCGCGCGAGCGGAAATTGAGCGCTTTTCGGGCCGGCAATTCGATCCGAAGGTGGTCCAGGTATTTTTGGCGGAGCCCGACAGCTTGTGGCTCGCGCTGCACGAAAAGATTGGCGACCCTTTCCGGCTGGCGAAGCTCGACAGAGTTTAGAGGGTTATTTCCCGCACGCGTTAAAAAAGCGACAACATCCGCTTCGTTCCTTCCGCAAAATCGGCCTCGGGCGTAATCAGGCTCACGATCAAATATCCATCGGCGGGAAAATCGTAGAAGTGTCCGGGAAGCGCGAAGACGCCCGTCCTCGACAGTATCTCAATGGCCAGATTCTCGTCGGAACGAGTTGCCGGCACCCGTAGCACCGCATACCAACCCCCTTCCAGTTCGAGGCGGCTGCACGATTCTTGATGCGCCAGACACTCATCGAGCGCCGCGAGATTCCCTCGCGCGCGCGCCATCAGCTCCTTCTGAAACGCTTGGCGCTGATCAAAGAGCGTCGGAATCGCCAACTGCACCGGGGCATTCATGGACAGATAGGTGTCGGCGATCACTTCCAGGCGCGCGCTGGCTTGCGATTTCAGTTCTTGCGGCCCACTGACAATCAACCACGCCGCTTTCATCTGTGGCAACCCGGCGATTTTCGAGAGGCCGCTCATGGTAAAACTCAGCGCGAAGTTATTTGCGGCGAAGCTCGCTGGCTGGTTGGGTCCAAGCGCAAAATCGAGGAACACCTCGTCCGCGATTAGGGCCAGTTGGTGCTCGACGCAAATCTCGTTCAACTTTGCCATTTCGGAACGCTTCGTGAAGTGTCCCGTCGGATTGTTCGGATGAACCACGATCACTCCGCGGGTTCGCTCCGTGACGGCCTCCTCCAAGGCATGAAAATAAATTTGCCAGCCGTGATCGTAAAGCAGCGGGTAACGAACCAGCTTAACGTCCTGAATTTCCGCGAGAAAATCAAACAGGGGGTAACTTGGCTGGGGAATCAGGATTTCGTCGCCAGCATTGCACATCGTGCGAAATACGAACGAATAGGCCTCGCTTGTGCTCGTAGTCAGGAAGATATCCTCGACCGGAACGACATCGCCGCGCGCCGAATAATATCCGGCGACCGCACGCCGGGCGGATTCGAGGCCCTTGGGGGTCGGATCGTAGG
>JANWJR010000105.1 GCA_025451835.1 Candidatus Acidiferrales bacterium
TCGGGTTGAAGCTTTGATCTTGAGGGAAAAATCCCTCCGCAAAACGGTTCCAGCCGATTCTTGTCTCGTTGACCTTTGTGGGTGAAATGGTCCAGACATCCGAAATTGACACAAGCTGCACGCGCGTTGGTGTATGTGTGTTGAAGTTTGGGAGCACGCCGCCACCAACAAGCGCCAAGGGAAAAAGTTGCGTGCTATTGCCAAAATAATAGCGCCCTGACAAGAGATTGCTTTGGCTGAAGCTGTGATCGATCTTCGCAATCACGCTGTTGATATCGTTGTTGAAAGGTGTAGCAGTCGAAAGATTATTCGCCGAAACATTCGGATTGCTCGATTGACACCCGGTTGTAAGGCCAGTGACAGGATCGGTGTTCATGGTCACCACGCCGGCGTTGATATTCGGCTTGGGCCACGGGTTTCGCGCAATTAGTGCGGCAATCACTGGATTCGTCGACGCCGGGAACTGTGAAAAATCCGGCACGCAGGCCAGGCTCGTCTGCGCTCCCGATTCGCGCTGCCCTTCGTAATCGAAGAAGAAAAATGTCTTGTCCTTTACGATCGGTCCGCCGAGCGACCCGCCGAACTGGTTGTTGTGAAACGGCGATTTTGGTGTGCCTACTGTATCGAAGTAATTGCGGGCATCGAGGACCGTGTTGCGAAAATACTCGAGCGCCGTCCCGTGGAATTGATTCGTGCCGCTTTTCGTGACGATGTTGATTACCGCGCCGGCATTCCGGCCGTACTCCGCTTCGTAATTCGAAAGTACGTGCAGTTCTTGGATGGACTCCAGGGGAAGAATCGTCGCCGGATCGCCGAAGACGCCCGCTTCGTTGATTACCGGATCGTTGCGGAACCCATCGTTCATGTCTGTGCCATCGAGCAGGAAGTTGTTGGCGCGGCCCCGCGCGCCGTTCATCGAAAAAATCCCAAACGATCCTGGAGAATCGGTGATCTCATCCGGCGATCCCGCGATGCCCGGAGTCAAAAAAATCAGCTTTTGGAAGTCGCGGCCGTTCGCAGGGATATTCGTCACCTGCTGCGGCGTCATCACGCCGCCCAGCGTGTCCGATGTGGTATCCACTTGCGGCAATGTTTCCGCGGAAACAACAACCTGCTGGTTCACGTTGCCGGGTTTAAGCGCCGCGTCCACCCGATGCTCCACGGCGACGTCCACTTTCACGCCGTTGGCCACGAACTTCGTGAATCCGCTTTTCTCAACCGTCACCGAATAGTTGCCGATTGGCAATTCAGGCACGCTGTAGCTGCCATCGTCGCTCGTTTGAACATTCCGCGTGAGACCGGTGTCCATGTTGACGATCGTCACGTTCGCGCCCGCCACCGCTCCGCCCGACGAATCCGTAATGGTGCCCAGAATCGTCCCGCGAAAGGTCTGCGCCGAAGCCGTCAATCCGCAAAGACTCAGTATGACCAGTGCAGCGCACGCCAGTGCGACGCGCTTCCCCCATCTTCGGCAAATCTCCATTTTTTTCTCCTGGAAGCCTTCACTCGATGTCGAGTCGGTTCTCCCCAGACGTTAAAATGATTTACGGAAAAGATCACCACCCCGCACGCCATCGCGCCAGCCCGGCGCTCCCGCTGGCACCTATACCTATATTCCGGCGAGGTTTACGAGTCAAGGGACATTGCGCCCCGCACGGTCGGGACGAGCAGGCTTGGGCGTCGCGTCTGTTATACTTGCAATTCTGGCCCGCCAGTCGCTAGCCAGACTGTGCGGCCAGAACTTCCGGTTGGGGCAGCACTCGATAAACATTTAGTCGCCGGGGCAATCCAGAACAATTCAATGCCTGAGAAATCTCCAAAACGCCTGTTCCTCGTCGATGCGATGGGTTACATCTTCCGCGCCTATTTCGCGCCGATGGATCGCCTGCAAACCGCAGAGGGAACCCCCACGAAAGTGCCCTACCTTTTCGCCACAATGATGCGGCGGTTGCTCGAAAACAAGGAACGCAAGCCGGATTACGTCGCGATCGTATTTGACGTTGCCGCTCCCACGTTTCGCGACAAACTCTTCGCCTCCTACAAAGCCCAGCGCCCTCCGATGCCTGACGATCTCTCCGTGCAACTGCCCTTCGTCCGCCGCTATTGCGACGCCATGCGTCTTCCGATCCTCGAATATCCCGGCTATGAAGCCGACGACGTCATCGGCACGCTCGCGCGCCAGGCAAAAGAAAAAGACCTCGAAGTTTTCATCGTCACCAGCGACAAGGACCTGATGCAACTCGTCGGAGGCTCGGTGCGAATTCTCAATCCGTCCAAGGCCGATCTGATCGTGGACGAAAAGAAGGTCGAAGAGTTGATGGGTGTCCCGCCGGAAAAGGTCGCGGATGTGATGGCGCTGATGGGTGATTCCATTGACAACATTCCCGGCGCGCGCGATCCCAATGACAAACCCGCTCCTGGCGAACGCCGTAAAGCCGGCATCGGCGAGGTCGGTGCGCGGCAATTGATTCAAGAATTTGGCAGCGCGGAAGAGGCTGTGCGGCGCGCCTCGGAAGTGAAGCGCTCGAGCTACCGCGAAGCCCTCCAAAATTGCGGCGAATTCGTCAAACTTAGCAAGCAGCTTGCGACGATTCCCACTGATGCTCCCGTCACTCTTTCACTCGATTCGCTGCAAAGGGCCGAGCCCGACTTGGCGGCTCTGCGCGCGCTCTATCAGGAACTTGGCTTCACGTCCCTTCTCCGCGATTTCGCTCCGCCGGCCGATAACTTGAAAACGGATTACGCGCCGCTCGAATCGCCCGCAGCTTTGCGAGAAGTCCTGGGCGAAATCCAGCGTGGCAACGAGACGGCTGTCTGGCTGTCGCTCGATTCCCGGGAACCCGACGAGGAGGGCTTCGGCGCACGCGTCTTGGGCATCGAAATTTCCACCCGGCAGACCATGGCTCGCACAACGGCAAACGACGCGGACAATAAGGCTCTAGCCGGCATGAAGGAATGGCTCGCCGCTTCGGAACATCCGAAAGTAGTCCACGATCCCAAGCTTTTTTACCTTCTGGCCAATCCGGAATCCCCCGGAGATGCAAACTCGGTCTTCCAAATTCGTCATGCCACGATGCTCTACTCTTACCTCCTGCGCCCCACGACGGCAAACCACGAATTCGCCGAAGTCGTCTTGCGCCACCTGAATCGTACTCTTTCCGGGGCGCCAGGCGAACGCGCCGATTTTCTGCTGCGCGTTGCGCCCATCCTCCGCGAAGAAGTTGAAAAACTTGGCCTAGTCGGACTTTACGAAAAGATCGATTTGCCGCTGGCCGCGGTTCTGGCCCGGATGGAAGCGGCGGGCGTGCGCGTAGATCCCAAAGAGCTTGACGTCATCTCCACGAAGGCGCAGCAGGAAATCACACGGCTGGAGAAAGACATTTACGACCTCGCCGGCTTTGAATTCAAAATCAATTCTCCGCAGCAGCTCGCGGAAGTGCTCTTCGACAAATTGAACTTGCAGCCTCCACGCAGAAGCCGCGTGAAATCCCGCTCCACCGCCGCCGAAGTGCTCGAGGAACTCGCCCTCTTGCACGATTTGCCGAAGAAAATTCTCGAATATCGCGAACTTGCCAAGCTGAAGTCCACCTACGCGGACGCTCTCCCTCGGCTCATTCATCCCGTGTCGGGACGCCTCCACACGCGCTTCAGCCAGACAGGCACTGCCACCGGGCGCTTGAGCTCATCGAATCCGAATTTGCAGAATATTCCCGTGCGAACCGAACTGGGCCGCGAGATTCGCGCCGCTTTCGTCGCGCCGCCGGGATCGCTTCTTCTTTCCGCGGACTATTCGCAGATCGAACTCCGAATTCTGGCGCATTTTTCCGAAGACCCCATCCTCGTCGAAGCTTTCCGCCGCGGTGAAGACATTCACTCCCGCACCGCCCAGGAAGTTTTCGGCGTCGCGCCATTCGCGCAAACTCGCGAACATCGCCGCGTTGCTAAAGTCATCAATTTCGGCGTGATTTACGGCCTTTCGGCTTTTGGACTGGCGCAGCAGCTCGGAATCGACAATCGCGAAGCCGCAAAGTTCATTGCCGCCTATTTTGAGCGTTACAGCGGTGTAAAAGCTTATCTCGACCGGGAGATCGCCGAAACTCGCAAGTCTGGCTTCACCAAATCGATGTTCGGCCGCATTCGTCCGATTCCAGAAATCAATTCGCCGCAGCCAAACCTTCGGAATTTCGCCGAACGCACCGCGATGAACACTCCGATGCAGGGCACTGCGGCCGACCTGATCAAAATTGCCATGATCGAGCTCGATCGCCGCTTGCCGCAAGAAGGATTGAAATCCCGGATGATTCTTCAAGTGCACGACGAGCTTCTGTTCGAAGGTCCCGAGAAAGAAATCCCGGCTCTCGCTAAAATTGTGAAGGAAGTGATGGAGGGCGCAACCAAACTTAGCGTTCCGGTTGCCGTCGAAACCAAGGTTGGACCCAACTGGCGCGACATGAAGCCCATCGAGTAATCCACTAAGCCTTCTTGTTTTCCCGAGTGCGCCGCGAAGTATGCTATGTTTTTACCAAAGCCCGCGAAGAGGTGAACCATGGCGCCAGATCATGCGGAAGGTTTCTTGAACCTTGTAAAAGAGGCAAAAAAGAGAATCAAAGAAGAGGGTTTTCGCGACATTAAGAAGAAACTCGACGCGCGCGAAAAACTCACGCTCGTCGACACGCGAGAGGATGCCGAATGGGCTCGCGGCCATATTCCCGGCGCGATTCATCTCGGCAAGGGCATCATCGAGCGCGACATCGAAAAAACCGTCCCGGACAAGGACTCCGTCATCGTGCTCTATTGCGGCGGCGGATTTCGCTCCGCCCTCGCCGCCGACAATCTCCAGAAGATGGGCTACCGCAATGTGATTTCGATGGACGGAGGCTGGCGGGGCTGGACCGAAGCCGGCTTCCCCGTGATTAAAGATTAACTTACCGCGAATCGCTTCTTCGGCAACGCGCGCCGTTCGAAAGAGCATTGGCTGGGGCGGGTGGACTCGAACCACCACCGTCCTCATTAACAGTGAGGTGTCCTACCAATTGGACCACGCCCCAATCCGTTCGCATCGCAGCATTTGAATTCTAATCGAACTCACATCAGCTCCCAACAGTGTTGAATCAAAAATACTCGATACAGTCACTCTTGCAGATTCTCGAACCCGGACGCTATTCTCTGCCCACAATCTTTTTTTCTGTTAGGCGCACTGTGGAGCGAAACCTCACGGCATGGATCAAGACCATTCCCTTGCCGCAGGCCCATCCGGCTTTGATGAATGCGTTTGAAGGAAGCCGTGAACAATATCCCGTAGAATACGCCCCGTATTCCCCGTTCCCGACGGAATCGCGGACATCCTCGCCTCGCACACGCTGATTCCAGGCGCTCTCCATCATGCCTTCGCCACGTTTGGCGCGTTGATGTCGCCCGATCTGCCGCTCAAGCGCCGCCACGAGATGATCGCAGTGATGGTCAGTTGCAAATCGCTGCTTCTATTGAATTGAGGCCCACGCGGAGTTTCTGCGTCGAGTTACGCTGGACGAGGACTTGGTGGCAGCTCTTCGGAAAGATTACACGACTGCGCCTGTTTCAGAGCA
>JANWJR010000106.1 GCA_025451835.1 Candidatus Acidiferrales bacterium
AGCGGCCTCCGCGACCGCCTCGGCCACGGCCACAATCGCATTTTCCGATCATTCGTTCCAGGGGCCGTTTGCCTTCTCCTTTACAGGCAGTGATCGAGCCGGTTTCGTCGCGGTAGCCGGCAGCCTGGTGGCGGATGGCAGCGGAAATATCGAGAGCGGTGTGGAAGATGAAGATAGCTTCACCTCGGGAGTGTCCACGCAAGTCGCGATTACAGGAGGGAACTACGCCATTGGCCCGGACGGTCGCGGGAGCGCAGTCCTGAATACTCCCCTCGGACCTGTCGCGCTCCGCCTTGTTATCAGCCTTCCAAGCGCAGTATTGCCGCCGGTCACGCACGCCGACATCGTTCGCTTTGACAATTTTTCGACTGGCAGTGGCGCGATGGATCAGCAAAGTCTCAACGGTCTGAACGGTTTGAACGCCTCGGCGCTCGCGGGACCTTACGTATTTCGCGTCGCCGGAGCGACCGCCGGCTTTGCGCGACTCGCAATTGCCGGGAAATTCTCGGCGAACGGCACTGGAATGATTCCGCAGGCCGGGTCGATTGTGGACATAAATGACAACGGCTCGGTGACGGCAGCAGATACCACGCTCAACGGTTCCTACGCCATTGACAATACATTTCCAGGAAGCGGTCGTGGCACTTTGACGCTGACGAGCGCCTCGACCGGGCAGCGCACGTTCGCTTTTTACGTGGATACGGTCGACCCTACAACGGCGCGAATCACGCATTTGAAACTCGTCGGTTCCGACAACAGCGGTTTCCTCGGCGGCGAAGTCTTCAGCGCGCCCGCGGTGAATTCATTCACAGCGGCCAGTCTAGCTAAGGGCCGCTACGCGTTCACCACCGGCGGAACTTCCGGTTCCGGCGCTTACGCCGCAGGCGGCGTCTTTGCCTCGGACGGAAATGGAAATGCAACGAACTCCTTCTTCGATAGCGACAATAACGGCAAGATTACCAACGTGACCGGGGGCTCGTGCGCGTATGCGGTGGATCCTACGACTGGACGAATCGATCTTCGGCTTCTCACCGGAACCGGGACGTGTCCTGCCGGGGCAAGCAGCAGCGTTGCCGAATTCGCCGCGTACCAGACCGCACAGGGATCGGCCGTATTGCTCGAGCTCGATGCCGGAGCTGTCTCGACCGGCCTGGCTTTCCAGCAACAGTCGTCTGCTGCGCTGTCTGCCGGTAACTTCGCGATGAACCTCGCGGGACAGGGACTTTTGCACGATAATCCGGGCGCCATTCAGCAGGATGTGGTGGGGCAATTCGTCTTGAGCGGAACCGCGATCACGACGGGAACACTCGACATCAATAACGTCAGTGCGTCGTTCCCGAGCGATCCGATCGCGACGTCCGCAAGTTCGGGCACATCGGGCACCACGTTCGCGGCCCCCGCCGGCGGTCGCGGGACTGCCACGATTCAAGCGAGCGATCCGGTCGCGACTTACAAGCTCATCTACTACATCATCGATAGCAATACCGCATTGTTCTTGGGTCAGGACACCAATCGAGTTCTGGCCGGAACGCTGGCCAGGCAATTCTAGTGTCTCGTCCCAGAAATAAATTCAGTAACTCCCGCGTGCAACCCATTGGAGGGGCGCTGCTTGCTTCGCCCACCCTACTTTAGGAGCCTGCGTGTCTTCATGCGAGTTCGCGCGGGTTTTGCAGGACCAGCCTGCCCACGGCCAGTGCGTTACCCGTACACCGCCGTGAAATGATAGGGCACAGCGCGCAACTTTTCCCGTGGAACTGGGTACCTCCATTTGTGGTTTAGTGCATCTAAGCGAATTGTGACGGGAAGCAGCGTTGGGGTGTTTGTAAGGATCGCTCCGAAAAATTTGGAAATATTGGGGAACTTTGGGTTCCCGCGCTCGCAATCATGTATGCCGACAAGGAGAACCGCATGAGCAGGTTTGCGAATTTGAAAAAAGTGGCGCTGGCAATATTTGCGATCGCGATGTTGAGCCTGCTGCCGGCCAAGGCGCGGAGCGCGACCGCTGCGGCGAACGTTGGCGAAAAGCAGAACACGCTGCTTCCTCAATACGATCTCTCGAAGGAGATCAAGGTTCAGGGCACAATCGAGAAAATTGATAATTCCGGCGACACCGCTCCGCTGGGCACGCACCTGCAGGTCGAGACCGCCAAAGGCGCCGTCGACGTGCATCTGGGAATGCTGAATCTTGCGAGCCGGAAGGCGCTCGGCCTGTCGCAGGGTGAGAGCGTCACCATCACCGGAATGATGGAGGATCTGGGCGGCAATTCCGTCCTGCTGGCGCGAATTTTGCAGACTTCCTCCAACATTTTTGTCCTGAGAAGCCGAACGGGCCTGCCGGTCCGATCGTTGATGCTTCGCGGCCGCTCTTCCACCAGCAACGAAAAGGGAGGCCTCTAATGCGAAAGCGAACCGGAGTCCTTTCGGTGCTGGCGGTCGCCTCGATGACTCTCGTGTCGCTCGCCGCTTGTGGCGGCGGCAACAGCGGAAATACCGGAAAGGTTTCCGTGACGATTGTGCCGCCGACGGCGAGCGTGCCGGTAAATGGGCAAGCTCAATTCACGGCCACGGTCAGCAATACATCGAACACAGCCGTTACATGGCAAGTGAATGGCACGGCGGGCGGCAGTGCGGCCACGGGCAAGATCGTCACCGATAGCGCGAACGCGCTACAGGGCGACTACACAGCGCCTGCCAAGGTTCCGACCGCGAATAACGGACAGGTGATGATTACAGCGGTATCTCAGGCTGATTCCAGCGTGGTATCGAACAGCGCGACCGTCACGATTACGGCGGCGCAGGGTCTGCAGGTAGTGCCGAGCAGCACATCGGTACCCGCAGGAACCTCAAAGACCTTCACGGCCATGTTGAACGGAACCGCGGACGCCAATGTCACATGGCAAGCCACCACGCCGGGCGGCGGAAATCCCGGCTCGATCGATCCCAATACTGGTGTTTACAGCGCGCCAAACGCGCCGCCGCCCGGGAATTCAGTGACCATCACGGCCACCGATCCCACGGCTGGAAAAGCGGGCACTGCCGCCGTTACCATCAACTTCGCGGACGCTTCGCTTAGCGGCAACTTCGCTTTTTCATACAACGGCGACGATGGATCGGGTTTCCTGAGCGTGGCCGGCAGCTTTGTTACGGATGGCAAGGGGAATATCACGAGCGGCGTGGAAGATGAGGAAGATTTGAATAGCATTGGCAGTTCGACCTCGGGGGAGACGGCCTTCAGCGGCACGTATACGTTTACCACCGGGGGTCGCGGCACACTGACTCTCAGCACCGGCGAAATCCTGCATTTTGCGCTCTCCGCTCCGGACGCGAATGGCAACGCGCACGGCCTGATCATTCGCTTCGACAATTCGACTGCCAGTGGGACTATCGATCAGCAAAACACAGCCGACTTTTCTGCTCCAAACATCGTCAACAATTACGTCTTTAGCGTTTCTGGTATTGACGGCAATGCCTTGCCAGCCGGCGCGGCTGGCGCTTTCGGCACGGCCGATGGCGCTGGAACCTTCTCGAATACAAATGCCGTCATCGATATAAACGACAACGGCACGAACACCAACAACGCGCCCGACACGTCCCTCAGGGGAACCTACCAGTTCGATACCTCTGTGGCGGGAAGTGGCCGCGGCATCCTCACCATGACGAGCACAGACATCACCAGCGCGAACTTTCTCGGTGTCCCTTCGTTGCAGTTTGCTTTCTATATGGTCGACGCCACTCACTTAAAGCTTCTGGAGATCGATACGAACGCGATTCTTGCCGGTGATTTATTCAGTTCGCCCACGGACAATGGATCCTTCGCAAATTCGCTTCTAAACGGTGGCTTTGCTTTCACAACCGGCGGCACTTCCAACAACGGAGCCTTCGCGTCGGGAGGGACATTTACCTCAAGCGGCAACGGCAGCATCACGGGTGGCGTCATCGACATAAACGACGGTGGTGCGCGCGTACCCTTGGACAAACCACTTAGCTCCTCCGGCTATTCCGTCGGCGCAAACACCGGCCGGATTACTCTGGCTCTGACCGCCACTTCCGGCGGAACATCGAATTACGCTGCGTATGCCACGAATCTCGGCTCGGTGCTGTTGCTCGAGCTCGGTACCAACCCGATAGCCAGCGGCGTGGCTTTCGCGCAAACGTCCAAGGCGGCGCCATCCGGAACCTTCGCGACGAATCTCACGGGTCAGGGGTTCGTCAAGAATAACGGCTTCTTCGAGCAAGACCTCCTCGGACAAATCGTTTTCAGCGACACCAGCCTGACGGGAATCCTGGATATCAATAACTTTGGCGCGCAGAACACGAATTTGTTCCCCAATACCACGCTCACCAACAGCACAGCCACGGCGCCGGATACGAATGGTCGTGGCACGATCGCATTAACCGCGAATACCAATCCGACGTCGCAATACCAACTCGTATACTATGTGGTCGATGCCAACACCATCCTGCTGTTCGACTCGGACGTCAAGCGCGTGGCGACAGGCACCCTCGCGCGGCAGTTCTAGCCGGCTCAGATTGTAGAAAAGCCGATCGTCATTGCGAGCGAAGCGAAGCATCTCTCTTCTGCTTGCCCTCGCGTGAGAGTTCTCCGCAATGTGACTACCACCCGGGAACGCAACACGCGTCCTCGGAGGCTTTTTTCGTGCACGTTATCCGTCGAAGAAATCGTTAACCGTTTTCCATCCCGCCACGTCTAAGCCCAAATCATTGGTACGTCTTGATTTCCGCGTCGCCTTTCCGTCTTCTGCGGAATGTGCGCCGGAGTTGCAAAGGACTTGCTTTTGCGGCAGCGCGCCGATAGCATCGGGCGCTTCGTGCGAAATGCAGTCAACGGTTCAATCGACACGGCGGGTGAAACCACATGAAGATTCATCGATCGCGCTGCCGACTTCCACTGATCGTTGCGGCGCTTTGCATCGCTGGCTTAGTTGGGTGGACCCATGCAACACGTGGCGAAGGCGGCGAACCCCGCTACTTTGCCATTACCAACGCGCGGATCGTGCCTGTCAGCGGCCCGGTGATCGAAAGCGGCGCTGTGGTGATCGCAAAAGGGCTGATTCAAGCAGTGGGCACGAACGTGACAATCCCACCCCAAGCTTGGGTGATTGATGGCAAGGGCCTCACCGTCTATCCGGGTCTGATTGACGCAGGAACGAATCTCGCGCTTCCGCGGGAAGAAAGCAGCGAACCGGCATCGAGCGGCGGACGCGGTGCGCGCCGTCGCGCGGAGCCTCCGGGTGAAATCTCGATGGGACCCGAAGACCGTCCGGGAACCACTCCCTGGCGCGTGGCCGCCAACGAGCTCATCCCCGGCGATAAGCGCATCGCCGCTTGGCGCAACGCCGGATTCACCACTGCACTCACGACTCCCGCCGGCGGCATTTTCCCCGGGCAGGGCAGCGTCATTGATCTCGAAGGAGACCGCCCCGGCGATATGGTCGTGAAAGCCGCGGCCACGCTCCCGATTTCGCTCAAGCCTGTGGACGGCTGGTTCTCGTTCCCCGATTCACTCATGGGCGCAATCGCCTACGTGCGCCAGGTCTTCGATGACACGCGCTGGTATGCCGAATCCGAACCCATCTACGACTCGAACTCCACGAAATTCGAGCGCCTTCGGTACGACCGCACCGAGCGTGCGATCGGCGCAGCCTTGAAGCGTAATGAACTCGTGCTCATCCCCGCGAATAATTCGATCCAGATTCTTCGCGCGCTTCGACTCTCCGATGAGTGGAAGGTTTCCGCTGCACTTTATGGCGGCCAGCAGGGTTACGCCGTTGCCGATGCCATTGCCGCAAAGAAAATTCCAGTGCTCGTCAGCCTGAAATGGCCCGAGCGTCCCAAAGATGCCGATCCGGGAGGCGAGCAGACGCTCCGCGAGCTGCGCTTTCGCGATCGCGCGCCGTCCGCTCCCGCCGCATTTGCAAAGGCCGGCGTGAAATTTGCATTTTATTCCGATGGTCTTTCCGGCCCGAAAGACATCCTGAAAAATGCGAGGAAAGCGATTGACGCCGGTCTCGCGCCCGAGGCCGCTCTTCGAGCCTTTACGCTCGATTCCGCCGACATTCTGGGCGTTGGGCAGGTCATGGGCAGCATCGCGCCGGGAAAAATTGCGAACGTCGTCATCACGGACGGTGACATCTTCAGCGAAAAAACAAAAGTGAAGGACGTTTTCGTTGACGGCCGCTTCTTCGAAATTCACGAAGAAGCGGCGCCTGAAAAACCGGGTGACAACAAAACAATGCACGCGGCAAGTGTGGCTGCGATGGGCGCGCGGGTGGGCCGATGAAGCGCTCGATCGTTTTCGGACTTCCCTTCATCGTTCTGTTCATTGCCGCCGGCGCCTTCCGCCCTCTCCGCGCGCAAAACTCGAATGCCACGCTCATTCAGAACGCCACCATCCTTACGATTACGCACGGGACCATCGAGCATGGGTCGATTCTGATCCAGGACGGCAAAATCGCCGCGGTCGGAACGGCGTCGGAAGTGAAGGCTCCTCCAGATGCCGCAGTGATTGACGCGACCGGCCAGTACGTAATGCCCGGAATTGTTGACTGCCACTCGCACATCGCTGTGGATGGCAGCGTCAACGAAGGCAGCGTTTCTGTCTCTTCGATGGCGCGTATCCCCGACGTGCTGAATCCCGAAGACCCGGACATCTATCGCGATCTCGCGGGCGGCGTGACCACCGCGAACATTCTCCACGGCAGTGCGAACCCGATTGGTGGGCAAACGGTGGTGATCAAGCTGCGCTGGGGCAAGCCGGCCAGCAAACTGCCTTTTCAAGGCGCACTACCCGGCATCAAATTCGCGCTCGGCGAAAATCCCAAGCGCACGAACTTCCAGCCGCCGCCCGGAGTGCCGCCGCGCTATCCCGCCACGCGCCTGGGCGTCGAAGGGGTAATCCGTCAGGCGTTCATCGAAGCGCGCGAGTACAAGAGACAATGGGATGACTACAACGCGCGCAAAGCCGCCGGCGAACAGAATCTGATTCCGCCGCGTCGCGATGAAAAGCTCGAGCCGCTGGTCGAAGTCCTCGAAGGCAAGCGGTACGTCCACGCCCATTGTTATCGCGCCGACGAAATCCTGATGTTGATTCGCGTGGCCAATGAATTCGGATTCAAAGTTCGCACGTTCCAGCACGTTCTGGAAGGCTACAAAATTGCCCCCGAGATTCTGGCTTCCGGTGCGGGCGCCTCCACCTTTTCGGACTGGTGGGCGTACAAAATGGAGGCGTTTGACGCGATTCCGTACAACGCGGCCCTGATGACCGAGCGCGGCGTGGTGGTCTCGATCAATTCTGACGACGCCGAAGAAGCGCGGCACTTGAATCAGGAAGCCGCGAAGTCCATGAAGTACGGCGGCCTTTCTCCCAACGATGCGCTGAAACTTGTCACCATCAATCCAGCGATTCAACTCGGCATCGATAAGCGTGTCGGCTCGATCGACGTTGGCAAGGACGCGGACCTTGCCATCTTCAATCGCGATCCGCTCAGCGTTTACGCCGTCGTGCAGAAAACCCTGATTGATGGGCAGGTCTATTTCGACCGCCAGCGCGATATCGCGCAGCGCGCCAGCCTCGAAAAAGAAAAACAGGCATTGCTCGATAAGGAAAAGCAAGCCAGCGAGGAAAAGAAATCGGATGCGGAGAAAGCAGGCAAGAAACCGGATAAGAAAAAGAAGCCGAAGTCTGCGGCAGTCGCCGCGGACGCGGTTGCCGGAGGTGCGCGATGAAGTTAACCTCCCGCATTGCCTTTGTTTTTTCGCTCGCGCTGCTGGCGCTGCCTTTGTGGGCCGCGCCCGCGACGAATGTCTATGCCATCAAGGGCGCGAAGATTTATACGCTTGTTGGCGCGCCAATCGAAAATGGCACGGTAATCATCCGTGATGGAAAAATCGCGGCTGTCGGAGCGAACGTCGAAATTCCTTCTGATGCGCAGGTGATTGACGCCACCGGTCTCGAAATTTATCCGGGCCTCTTCGATCCAATCACGCAGATTGGCTTGAATGAAGTCGGCGCGGTGTCGGCAACAGTCGATGTCACCGAGCTAGGCGATTACAACCCCGACCTGGTCGCGGCGACGGCCGTGAATCCGGCGAGCGCGCATATTCTCGTGACGCGTGCGAGCGGTATCACCCATGTCGTGGCGGTACCGGGAAGTTCCGGTTTCGATTCGCCCGGCGGCGGAGTCATTACGGGCCAGGCATCGGCGTTCAATCTGGCTGGCTGGACCATGGACGACATGCAGATCAACCGTTCCGTGGCGATGGTGATTAACTGGCCGTCGCTTGACACCCGCACGTTCGATTTCTCGACGTTCACCATCAAGCAAAAGCCGTACGCGGATGCGAAGAAGGAATATGACGCGGCGATCGATAGCCTCAGTGACTGGCTCGACCGTGCTCGCCACTACGCACAGGCCAAAGAGAAGGGTTCTCCGGCGGATTTTGAGCGCGACTTGAAACTGGAAGCGCTCGTGCCCGTTGTCGAAGGCAAACTTCCTGTGCTGGTGATCGCCGGAGAAGCCCGCGACATTCGCAACGCCGTCGATTTCTGCTCCAAACAGAATCTAAGAATGATTCTCGCGGATGGTTCCGAAGCCTGGAAAGTGAAAGACTTGCTCAAGGAAAAGAATATTCCGGTGATCCTCGGTCCCACCGAGCGCTTGCCCGATGAAGAAGACGCTCCGTACGACAAGCCCATGACGCAGCCCGCCGAATTGCAGGCCGCCGGAATCGAAATTGCTTTCTCGAGTTTCGGCACCAGCTTTTCGCGTAGGCTTTCGCAATACGCGGGAACCGCCGTCGGCTATGGCCTCCCTCACGACGAAGCGCTCAAGGCGGTCACGCTCAACGCCGCAAAAATGTTCGGTATCGCAGATCAGCTTGGCACCATCGAAACCGGCAA
>JANWJR010000107.1 GCA_025451835.1 Candidatus Acidiferrales bacterium
CCGGATGTCCATCGATGGAGCCGCTTGCAGGAGTATTCGCGAGATTGCAAACGAGCGATTTCCGAAACGCCACGAACGGCCTGCATGCGATGATTCGCGGAAACGCTTCGTGAAGTCTTCATTTTTGCGGCTCACGCTTCCACGAGTTCCTGCTTGAGCCGCTCGGATTCGAAATGGGTGACCAGCGCGTCGACGATGGGGCCGAGCTTGCCGTCCATTACTTCGGTAAGCTGATGAAGGGTCAGCCCGATGCGATGATCGGTGACGCGGTTCTGCGGATAATTGTAGGTGCGAATTTTTTCGGAGCGGTCGCCGGTCTTGATCTGGCCGCGGCGTTCGGCGGCAATGGCTTCGTGCTGCTTTGATTGCTCCATTTCGTAAAGCCTGGCGCGCAAAACGCGCATAGCCTTGGCGCGATTCTTAATTTGCGATTTTTCATCCTGTTGCGAGACGACCATTCCGCTGGGAATGTGCGTGATGCGCACGGCGGAATACGTGGTGTTGACGGATTGGCCGCCGGGACCGGAGGAGCAGAATGTGTCGATGCGGAGGTCCTTGGCTTCGATTTTGATATCGATTTCATCCGCTTCGGGCAGCACGGCAACGGTGGCGGCAGAGGTATGGATGCGCCCCTGCTGCTCGGTGGCCGGAACGCGCTGCACACGATGCACGCCGCTTTCATATTTCAGCTTGGAATACACCTTGCTTCCCTGAATGGCCGCGACGACTTCCTTCATGCCGCCGATGGAGGACCCGGAGCTTTCGAGAATTTCGATGCGCCATCCCTGCGATTCCGCGTAACGCGAGTACATCCGGAAAAGCTCGCCGGCAAAGAGCGAAGCTTCGTCGCCGCCGGTGCCGGCGCGGATTTCCACGATGACGTTTTTTTCGTCGTTGGGGTCTTTCGGCAGGAGCAAAAATTTCAACTCGCGCTCAACGATCTCGCGGCGAGCCTCGAGCACATGTTCCTCGTCATGCGCCATCTGCTTCATTTCGGCGTCGTCAGAAGATTCCACCAGCATTTGCTTGGCGCCTTCGATGCCTTTCTCGATTTCCTTCCACTCGCGATATTTCGCGACCATGTCCGCCATTTCGGCGTGCGTTTTGGCGAGCTTCTGGTAACGGCCGGAGTCGTTGTGAACTTCGGGAGAAGAGAGCTGCTGCGTCAATTCTTCGTAGCGCGACTCGATATGATTGAGTTTTTCAAAAAGCGTCAGGTTCGCCATGGATGCCTCGCAAAAGCGGAAAATGGAAAAAGGAAATCGGAAATGGGCACATCGCAACGGATTGCCGCGTCCCGGAGGGACGGAATCGGAAGCGCTAATAAAACGGGGCGAACATTGCTTTTAACGAGCCGACCAAGCGAATCAATCTATTTTCCCGCCAACAGGCTATCTACAGGATAGCAGAGCAGTCGCGGGTGTCAAACTGGCGGAGTGCAGGTGGTTCGATCGAGCGCACCTTTCCGCAGCCTTTGCATGCGGGGCAGCGTGTACTAGGATAAGCGATCACTCGGACACACAGTCGCCGATGAACGACATGAATGACACAGGGCCATCTCGATTGAATAATGCCGGCGGGGAATTCCTGTGGAATTTCTGGTATCCGGCGCTGCGGAGCGAGCAGGTTTACGGCCGCAAGCTAACGCGGGCGATGCTGCTCGAAGCGCCATTGGCCCTGGGACGGGACGCCGCAGGGAAGCCCTTTGCCTTGCGCGACGTTTGCCCGCATCGCGCGTTTCCGCTTTCGTTCGGGCAATTCGATGGCGCGACCGTGGAATGCGCGTATCACGGCTGGCGATTCGACGCGCACACCGGCCAGTGCAAGCACATCCCGTCTCTGACGGCCGATTCCAAATTGAAATGCGAGCGAATTTATGCAGGCAGCTACCGGTGCGCCGAGCGCGACGGCTATATCTGGGTATTCATGGCGAATACGGAAGGCCGCGAGGCCGCCGGCGCATCGATTTCGGCGGCACTTCCCGAGGTTCCAACGTTCAGCGCGCGTTACAAGATGGCGCATCTCTGGGCGGAGCTGCCGTGCAACGTGGATCACGGAATTATCGGATTGATGGACCCGGCACACGGGCCGTTCGTGCATCAGGCGTGGTGGTGGCGGAGCCGGCGGAGCATTCGCGAGAAAGCCAAGCAATACGAGCCGATCGCGAATGGCTTCCGGATGAGCCCGCATGCGCCGTCCGCCAATAGCGCGCCTTACAAGATTCTGAAATTAATTACAGGCGAGCCGGCCACCACGACCATCGATTTCGTGCTGCCGAATGTACGAATCGAGCAGATTCGCGCCGGGCGGTACTGGCTTTCCAGCCGCACCACCGTGACGCCGATCCGGCGCGATCTTTGCCGGCTGGATTTCTGCGCGGCATGGAACATCCTTCCGTGGTTCCCGGTGGTTTCGCTGATCATTCACGTTCTGGGGCCGCGATTCATCCGACAGGACACGGAGGTAATCGAGAAACAGGCGCTGGGATTGAAATACCAGGAGCGCATGATGCTCGTGGATGACGCTGACCGTCCGGCGCGCTGGTACTTCGAACTCAAGGCGGCGTGCCTGGAATCGCAACGCACGGGCATGCCGATGGAACATCCGGTTTCGGGTCCTGTCACGCTGCGCTGGCGATCGTAGGGGACGATTTTTCGCTGTAGGCACTCGGGACGGTGCACCAGTCCTGTACTTTCGTCCAGTTGTATCCCGCGATGGAAACGCGCAACATTCGAATCGTTCGGGCGAATCGTTCGGGCGAATCGTTCGGCGAATCGTTCGGCGAATCGTTCGGCGAATCGTTCGGGCGAATCGTTCGGCGAATCGTTCTGGCAATTTCGGGCGCTCGATTCTTGGGGAGGCGCCGTGCATAGCTCAACCCTTTTTCGCAATGCGGCGATCGGAACACTACTGGCAGTCCCTGCATTCTTCTG
This sequence comes from Candidatus Acidiferrales bacterium, assembly GCA_025451835.1. Taxonomy (GTDB): domain Bacteria; phylum Acidobacteriota; class Terriglobia; order Acidiferrales; family UBA7541; genus Palsa-295. The sequence goes on from JANWJR010000107.1 coordinate 2,934, forward strand.
TCTTGCTCCCCCTGCTTTGGCAAATGCGACGGGCACCTTGAAGTGCGGGGTGAACGAAGACCGTGTTTGGGTCTACGATTCGCTGGCTAGCTTGAATGTGGAAGCAAGATTGAGTTGTGGAAGCGCCGTGGAAGTTCTTGGCCAGGCGAATGGGTACACCAAGATTCGGACACGGGATGGCCAAGAAGGCTACGTTCCGGACAGTTCGCTGCCACAGGTGGCTTCGGCGGACGCAAGCAGCGTGGCCGCAGGAGAAGAACCGAGCAGCGGCCAAGAATCCTTAGGCAGCGTGGCGGCTGAACTGCGAGCGCGGTCATCGCACGCTGTCGCCACTGCTGCATCGAACGAACCACCGAACCGGGCCACGACGAATCGGAACGCATCCATTTCCGTCGTCGCGGGCAGTGCGGACCCGGTAGCGAGAGTTGCATCGCAGCCTGTTGATGTCTCGAGACCGATCGATGTGAGTTTGGCTTCGAAACCACGGGTTTCCGCAAGCAGCAGCAATGTCGGAAGGTCCGTCGCGAGCAGCGCTTCGCGCCCCGAAATTGCAGCCTCTGCGCCGCGACCTGCAACTGTTGCTTCGAACGCAAGTCCAGCGCCGCAACCGCCAACAAGATCGGGGACGTCCGGATTGCCAACTTCCGCTCGAACCAGCATGGTTATCGAGCAGCCACAGCCCGTTGCGCCAGCTTTGCCTGTGGCGGAAAGAGTTGGGCCCTCGGAGATATCCGTAACTGCAAGAACTCCGGCTATGACGAACGCATCGGTTGCAGCGAACAGTCCTTCGAGAGCGCAGCTACTTCCAGCAAAGAACGCGGTGGCGCCGGTTGCCGTCGCGCCGAGATCGGAAAACAACGAGCCGGCGGCCAATCCAATTTTGTCCAGCGGCGTGACGACGGTCAGTGCAAATCCGGCTGTGAAGAACGTTTCGCTGGAATCCGTGGACCGCGGCAAGCTGCGCCCGGGCGGGGTAACCACCGTGACGGACGCGGATGTGGATGATTATTCGGAGGACGTTCCGGCGAGCACCGAGGCGGGATCGAATTGCGGAAGTTATTTCTCCGCATACGGCGTGACGCCAAATCAGTACCAGTGGATCCAGATGAACCTGAAGAAGAGGTATCCCAACGTTTGCCCGGCGCCCCTGCCGAGCATGGTGGATTTCGTGGTCATCTTCACGCATGACGTGAATTTCTATAACTACACGATGCCGACGGCGGTCCACACGGTCAATGGTTTTTCGGACTGGGAGCCGGTTCAGATGGTTGATAGCGCGCTGGTATCCCGGTCGCAGGCCGACAAGAACAAGCACGAGTACGTTTGGGTATTCCACGTCCGACGAGGCTCGTTCAATCCCGGCACCTTTTCGTCGCGGCGGCGCCCGCAGTTCACGAAGATCGAATCGAACACCATCGGCTACCACGCGAGCGACCGCACTCTGGAAGATGCGCTGCAATTTATCCAAGGTGAAGGAACAACGAACCGGTAGTTACGCGAGGGAGCAAGAGTGTTGGCGTACATCCTCAGTCATCTCCGCTCTCGGGTAATGGTGCTTTCTCAATGGGGCATGCTGGTCAGGAACGGGTAGTGCTCCGCGGCCGCCATAAAAAACAGCATCGGGAAGGACATCCAGAAGGCCACGCGCGATGCGATGAACGCCCAGCGGGCCAGGCGTTCCGCTTGGGCCGGCATGGGAGCGCCATTTTCGACGCTGGCTCGCGTCCACGCAATCAGACGCTTTTGCACGCGCCACACGACGCCCCAAGCGTTCAACAACATCAATAAGCCCAAGCCGCCGCCAATGGCGATGGCAAGCTGGCTGTTCGATACTTCCGGGCCGCTGTTGAGTTCGAGAATCAACCAGGAAGCCGCGATCAGGATGATGGTAATGGCGAACGCGCGAAGCCAAGGATTATCGAGCGCGCCTTTGGCGGGCAGTTGAAGCGGATAGATCAGCGCGTAGGCCGCGAGCCATACCAGGAACCACCATCCGAGCCACCCGAGCGCGAGCGAAGGATTGCCGGCGGTGCCAGCGTTGGCGGAAAGAATCGTGAAAAAATAGCGAAGCCCGACAAGAACCGTCACGAGTGAACCACCACATCGCTCGTGACATCAGCGCCGGGAAAACCTTGCCGCGAACGGCTGCGTCGAGATGCTTCATGGCAGGAAAACCCACGAGGTTAAAGAAATATAACAGGCCGATCCAAATGATTCCGGCGACAAAATGAATCCAGCGCAGCATGATTTGTTCGTTAGCGGCAGGGCCGGCGGGAAAGCTGAAATGCGGCATCATGGCGTGCCCGGAAATCGCAAAGATGGACAAAGGCATTTGCGGAGCTCCTGGGACGATAGAGACGCCTTGCGCGCCTACGCTAGTCGAATTGCGGCGACCGAGTCAATGCGAGTCTTGCGCCGCGGCGAGCCGCTCCTGCGCCCAGCGGGCATGTTCCGAGATGAGCGAATCCTGCGAGGTAGCAAGGCGGTCGAGCAATTGAGTGATGCGTGATCGCTGCGTCGAATCTCGCCGAACGCGTGAATTTCCCAGAGCGACGCAGGCGTTGCGGACCAGCCCACGCCATTTTGCGCGCTTCACGGCGCTGTTCCGAAAAAACCGGCTGAAGTCCTGCTGCGTGAGCGATGCGAGCCATTGGAGTTCCGGGGCGCAGAACGAAAATTGATATTCGTCACTCGGATTTCGAGAACGATTATTGCTATTTTCGATTTCTCGAACGTCGTTTTCCGACTTGTGTTCTTCGAGTTCTTGCCGCGGTTGAAATTCCGCAAGCTGCGTGACAGGCGACTTGCGATTCCAGGGGCACACGTCCTGGCAGATATCGCAGCCGATCACGGCGTTCCCCATGGCAGGACGAAATTCTTCGGGGATCGGGCCGCGCAATTCGATCGTGAGATAGGAGATGCAACGGCGTGCATCGAGAACGTATGGCGCGACAAAAGCTTCGGTGGGGCAGGCATCGAGGCAAGCGGTACAGGTGCCGCAATGGTCGGCTGGGGGCGCCTGGCCGGTGGCGACGCTGGGCGCGAGGTCGAGGGTGGTGACGATGACGCCGAGAAACAGCCACGAGCCGAGATGGTCGTTGATCAAACAGGTATTTTTCGCCAGCCAGCCGAGGCCGGCGTATTTTGCCGCAACGCGCTCAACGATCGGGCCAGTATCGACGTATGCGCGCGCGTTGAATGGTTCAGGAAATTGAACGCGCATTTCGGAAATAAGGGCTTCGAGCCTTTGGGCAAGAACGCCGTGATAGTCGTCGCCCCACGCGTAGCGGGAGATCCAGCCGCGCGGCGGCTTGGCGTCATGGGTCTGCGGATACTTCGTTGAGTAAGGCTGCGGAGAGTTGTAGTTAAGCGCAACGACGATCACGCTGCGAGCGCCGGGAAGAACCAGCCGAGGATCCTCGCGCCGGGCGTCGTGAAGGTATTTCATCTCGCCGGCGTAGCCGCGACCGAGCCATTCGTGCAAGTGGGACAACTCCGCGAGTGCGTCGACTGAGGCCACGCCGCACAGATCAAAGCCAATCACGCGCGCCTGATCCCCAATCCATTGCGTTCGCTCAGCCGGGTTCATGTCCCCATCATGCCCTAAGGACACAGCCGCTCAAAACCATGAGGAGTTAGCGGAACTCTCTCCCGGTTTCTGGGGGCGTATCAATCGTTGGAATGATGGCAGCGCTTCAATGGGCGAGACACACCGGTTGCCTTTTGGCGCCGGCTACAGGGTTATCGGAAAGCAACCGCTGCCAACCCATGCTTAGATAGCCTATAGATGGCGGCGCTGCTACAATAACGAGCCATGGCAGACTGGCGTCAGATCCAGGCACGCATCCGCAAGGCGAAAACCGCGGCGGATGCGCCAGCGAAACTTTCCGAACTTTACCAGCGTACCCGCGATGCAATGGTGGCGTGGGAGCTCGGCGCGGTGGAAGAAAAAGCCGCGCGAAATGAGGAAGCAGTGAAGTGGTACACGATTGCGGCGGAGCGTTTCCGCCGCGCTGATTGGAAGAAAAAGGCGGAAGCGGCGCTCATGCGGCTCGGGGCTGAGCCGCCGGCCGCACGCGCCGGCTCCGAATCGGGAGCGCATTCCGAGGCAGCATCTTCGGAAACGGCTGCGACGCCCGACGAAGCGACGACACCGCTTGCTCTTGGCGAGATTCCGGAAGCGGAAATGCATGCAGAGGAATCTGAGTCAATATCCGCTCCGGCGGGGACTCACGAGACGGCGAGCCGCACTCAAGAGAGTGGCGACGCCAACAAGACGAAACGGCGGCGGGGGCGCCGAGGCGGGCGAGGGCGCCATCGCAAAGGCGCGGCGGCCACTGGGGGATTGCCATCGCAAGCATATACGAAGCCGGCCGAGCCGCTGCGAACGTTGCCGCGCAGCGAAACCGAGCCGTCGCGCATGACACCTTTGGAGGGACCCGCGGCTCTGCACGCGCAGGCAGAACCGCAGCGAACAGCACACGTTGAGCATGTGGCTCCGACGCTGCCATCCGAGCGTGCAGCCCATGGGCGCGCCGGCGAGCCAGCCCTCGCGTCGCGAATGGCGCACCTGGAATCGATGCTGCGACGCTTGCTTTCGAGTCCCTTGCACCGGCTCGACGCGCTCGAGGAAGCTCCGGCCGGCCCAGGTGTATTTCTGCTCTCAGACTCCGATCAGGTGACTTCGTACTACATCGAGGCTTGCCAAACCCTGCGGGTGGGAGTTGGAAACCTGGTTCGGGGCGGACGCACGGGGAAGAGCACGCGCAGCGGCGGGCGGACCTACACCGACAGCAACCTGAAGCCAAAACTCGCCGAACATCTGGAAATTAACGAGTCGAAAGTTGCGCAATACATGAAGGACCATTGCGTGGTCCGCTGGATCCAGCTCGACGATGAAGCCGCTCACCTCGCGCATTTCGCCATCGGCGTGCTGCGCACTCCGCTGAATTTGGAATAAACGTCGCAGTTTGATTCAGACTAACCCGGAAGGTAAGCGGAGAAGAAGAACCTGGCGATATAAAAGGATTGAAGTGTATTTTGCCGACGGGAACTGGCGCTCGCTCGATTCAGTGAGATTACCCATCACATAATTCCTAGTCAACCGAGTAACAGCCTCCGAGGCTAGCGAATGTAGAATTTATGACTCTCGATAAGCCGGCTTATCGGAGAGTGAGCCCCCACGGCCCTTGCTCATGGCATCCTCGACGTAAGTCCAAAAAGCAACAGCCCCGTCGAAAGGGGGGCTGTTGGTGAAACCTGCCAGTAATTCACAATTTTAGAGGAGATTCAGAAACTCTTCGACTGTAATCTCGGCTTGTTGCAGGATACTTCTCAACACACTCCTAGAACTTCCGGACTCATTCACGCGCTCAAGGCAACGTGTAGCTTTGCTGTGTGAGCGCGTGTCTCGTCGGGAATCTCTTGCCCCGATTTGTGAAGACCATCAAGGTGACAGCGTATCGCATCGGCCGCCATTTCGAGCGCTTCTTTCTCCGACCGCCCGTAGGTGATAACGCCAGGGAGCAGGGGAACTGTGACCTGGTACCCAGTTTCGAGCGGGTTTTTCAACCGGAACCGCTTCTGTGATTTGTGTTGAGGGGGTAAATCTTTTGTGACCGGCATCAAGACAACGGTGAAGTCGAATTCGCGTTTGCGATGCGCAGTTCCGTTACCAGCCCAGACTCGGATCCTTGCCATGGTCTCACTCTAATCTAAACCGGGCGTGGAATCAAAAAAACAGCCCCGGCCGACGCCGAGGCTGTTGGTGAAACCCGCCAGGTTGAAGTGAAAATTAGTCGCCGGCGACGGTGGCTTCGGCTTCGGTGCTTTCGACCTTGGCTGAGACGCTTCCGCTGCCGTTGGTATTCCCGTTGGAGTGGCCGTTTCCATTCCCTGAAGCGATCTGCACCGGTTTTACGGCCGCGCCTGGAACCGCCATCTGAATTTGCTGGATCGAGCCGATCTGTACGACAGGCTCGGCGGACTTTTTCAGGACGAGTTCCTCGTAAATCCTGCGCACCTTGGCCGCTTCTTCAAACGCCTTCTTGCGGCGAATGCGGTCTTCCTCGGCCGCAGTCAGGGGGATGTCGTGCTCCAAATGGCGGACGCGGGCGGCATCGTCGGCATCGATCTTGAGCGAATGCTCGTAATGGTTCAGATCGACCTTCTTGCCCTTAGCGAAAATCTCATGCTTGCCATGCGTCTTGTACCACTCGGCGACCGTCGCGTTCTTGTACATGTTTTCGATAATCTTCCGCCAGCCGATGCCGGTGTTGTACGCGCAGAAGGAAATTTCGCCCTGCTGCGTGGCATAGGGGATGATGCACATTTCCGTGCGGCGGAAATCGTAGTTGAAGAGGTCCTGGAACCACATTCCGGCGATAAAAAGGAAGTTCCACGGATCGTTCGCGCGGCGCTTCATGGCGTCTTCGTAGGTGCGCTCCGGGTTCGTCTTGCCGTACTTCTTGTCGGCGTCCTTCGAGAGGGCCCAGGTCTTGTCGAATTTTCTCCAAAGATCTCTGAGCTTCAGGCTTGGCGGCGCCTGAAAGGGTTTGTAATTCTTCAGGAGCGCCAGGGCCATCATGAAGTTTGAAAACCCCTTGCTCCGGGCCGCGTCGGTGATCGCGGTGACGTCTCTGGTCAGTTTCTGAGCGTCCAGGAAGCGCGGAACGGGCGCCCATTCCTTGGTTTCCTTGTTGATCATCAGCGCGGTGCCAACACCGCAATTCGGATGGCAGCCGCAGGAGAGCGAGCCCCACTGCGAATCCGGGCCGTGCACGTGATCGGAGAAGCCCGCGAACGTCGCGATAAACGAAATCGGGAACCAATCTCGGGTGGGCTCGACCTTGCCGACCTGAGCGCTGACGTCCTGCGCCAGATGCGAAAGAGTATAGCGCTGGCGGATGCGGCGCTCGGGCGTGATGTCTTCGTCGCGTCCAGTGAACGAAACGGGCTGGAAGGAAACGAATGAGATCTTCTTGGGATTGTCCATCGCGAACTTGACGATGGGGCCCACCTGGTCGTTGTTCACGTTGTTGACGATCGTGGTTACCAGCACGATTTCAATGCCAGCTTCGTGCATGTTTTCAATCGCGCGCAGCTTCACGTCGAACAGGTTCCCAACTTGGCGGTGGCTGTTGGCGTCGTTTCCGATGCCGTCGAATTGGAGGTAGGCGTAGCGCATGCCGGCTTCGAAGGCCTTTTTCGAGAATTCCTTGCTCTTGGCGAACTCGATGCCGTTGGTCGCGGCTTGCACGCTGTTGTAGCCGATCTTGCGCGCGTAGGCGACCGCGTCCAGGAAGCGCGGGTGCATGGTCGGCTCGCCGCCGGAGAACTGCACGGACATCTGGCGGCGCGGCTTGATCTTGAGCGCGTTATCGAGGATTTCCTGGATTTCTTCCCAGCTTAGCTCGTGGACGTAGCCCACCTGGTTCGCGTCCATGAAGCAGGGATCGCACATCATGTTGCAGCGGTTCGTGAGATCGACCGTCAAAACAGCGCCGCGACCGTGGCGAACCGTGCTTGATCCATGGCGGTGCAAGTCTTCATCGTTGTGCGCCGGGATGTCGCGTCCGGGGAAATTCTTCTCGATCCATTCGAGAAACTTCGAATCGACGGCCATCAAGTCTTCACACTTTCCGTGCAAGGGACATTCCTTAACCATCCAGACTTGGCCATCGCGCTCGATAATTTGAGCCTTGATCTCGCCGACCTTCTCGTGTACCAAATCGGTCCAGTCCTTTTTGCCGTTGATGATCGCTTCGCGGGCTTCCTTCACGCATTCCGGGCAAAGAGAGTCCGTGGTGCGCGGCCAGCCAAGCGTGGGCTTCGACTTCTCCCAGGATTTCAGCAGTGGCTTCTCGGACCATTTCGGTGTGAAGGAAGGATTCGGGCGATACTTATTGAAAAATTGAACGGTGTCAAAGGTTGCTGCCGCCGTCTTGCACAGCGCCCAGTCGAATGATTTCCAAAGTTGGTTGCCGACTGTTTTAGGCATTTTTACCCACCCCTCATTATTTAGATGCGCGGCCAATTCTCGCGCTGCAGAAAGGCCTGTCCAACGACTGTCCCTACGAGTGTACCGACACCCGTAACTGGTTACAGTACCAAAGTTTGCATGGTTTCCAGGAGGGCGTCCAGCAGGCTGCATCCAAAGGTGCAAACCGGGCGGCGAACGGTAGCCTGGCGCAGCCAGTGGCAGTTCTAACCCATGGGCGTGAACGCTGGCGTTAACCCGTTTTTCAACGCCGACCGGCGCCGATCGATATCAGGCAAAGCCCTGAACCAGGCGGTGCCGGAGACGAGGGTCGCTTGTTGAGGCGTCTTTCGATGCCGATTTGACATTCCGTTCAAAGTCCATTCTTCTCCGCGTCACGCAGGGGCGCTAAAACGAGAAGCCAGGGCGTGAACCGCAGGGTTGTTTCGCTAACACACAAGATTTCTTGTTGACGCGCGGGGCTAGACGTTGTAATAAATCTGCAACATTGTGGTTTGGGAGGAGTGTCCATGAAATTCTTGAAGATTAGTGGTGTCGCCGCGCTCGCAATCATTGTCTCTCTTCTTCCTCTGGCGACCGCCGCGCAGCAAACGTTGGGTTCGATCAATGGCACCGTCACGGATAGCACCGGGGGCGTGTTGCAAAACGTCACGGTGAAGGCGCGCAACACGGCCACGAACCTCACGGTCACAGCGGAAACGAAAAATGACGGATCATTTAGCGTCGTCGATTTGCCGATCGGCAATTACGAAGTCAGTTTTTCCAAGGATGCTTTCAAAGAGGAAATCCACTCATCGATTATCGTTCAGGGAAATAGAGCCTCGACCGTGAATGCGCAGCTGCAGCCGGGCGCTGTAAATACGGAAGTCAGAGTCAGCGCGACCCCGCTCCTGAATCAGACCGACACCACTAACGGCTACACACTGAGCCAGGAAGTAATTCAAAATATTCCGCTCGGCACCGGCAGTTTCACGCAGCTTGCGATTCTTAGCCCCGGAGTTAACGCGGATTTGCTCAATAGCTCAGGGACAAGCGGCGGTTTTGGAAACCAAAACATCTTTGCTAACGGCCAGCGCAGCACATCCAACAGCTTCCAATTTAATGGAGTCAATGCCAACAACATTTTCAACGGTAACTCCTCCAGCTCTGTCCCCGCCAACCGGTTCGTGCTTAACACTGGAGAAAGCTTCAACAACCAGAATGGGGACATTCAGACCAATACATCAGTTTACGACGCGATCGGGCAGGGATTGCCAACTCCTCCGAAAGAAACGATCCAAGAACTCCAGGTCAACACGTCAATGTATGACGCATCGCAGGGAGCTCACGCGGGTGCGCAAATCGAGTTGACAACCATGTCCGGCACGAACAATTTCCACGGGCAGGCCTGGGAATATCACCAAACGACTGGATGGAACGCGAGCCCCTGGTTTTACAATTTTAACGGTTTGAAGCGTCCGGATTTACACCGGAACGTCTTTGGCGGAGAGTACGGCGGCCCAATCATCAAGAACAA
>JANWJR010000108.1 GCA_025451835.1 Candidatus Acidiferrales bacterium
GCTCGAATCGCTGTTGAAGATTTCGCGATAGAAGCCGGCGCGCGGCACCGGCACGCGGTAATTTTCACGGACCACCGGCGTAAAGTTGCAGACGACAATGATGAAATCATCGGGCTTCCTTCCACGGCGCAGAAAGACAAGGACGCTTGCGGCGGAATCGTGCGCTTCGAGCCATTCGAAGCCGGACCACTCGAAGTCCACTTCATGGAGCGATGGCTCGCTGGAGTGGAGGTGGTTCAAATCCGTGAGAAGCCGCTGGACGCCGCGATGGGAAGGAGAGTTTTCAAGCGACCACTCGACCGTCGTGCCTTCCCACCATTCCGGCCGCTGGGCGAGTTCGCTGCCCATGAACAGGAGCTTCTTTCCGGGGTGGGCGTACATGTAGCCGAAGAGAAGGCGCAGGTTCGCGAATTTTTGCCAATCATCGCCGGGCATTTTTTCGAGCAGCGTCTTTTTGCCATGCACCACTTCGTCATGGGAGAGCGGCAGAATGAAATTTTCGTGAAAGGCATAAATCATCGAGAAAGTAAGCTCGTTGTGATGATGCTGGCGATGAATTGGATCGAAAGCGAAATAGCGCAACGTGTCGTTCATCCATCCCATGTTCCATTTGAGGTCGAAGCCGAGCCCGCCCAGGTACGTCGGGCGCGAGACCGCGGGCCAGGAAGTGGATTCTTCCGCGATCGTTAATGCGCCCGGACAGCGGGTGTGCAGGATTTCGTTCAAGCGTTTCAGGAAGGCGATTGCTTCCAGATTTTCGCGGCCGCCAAACGAATTGGGAATCCACTCGCCGGGCCGGCGAGAGTAGTCCAGGTAGAGCATTGATGCGACGGCATCCACGCGCAGCCCGTCGATGTGATATTTCTCGATCCAGAAAAGCGCGTTGGCCAACAGAAAATTCTGCACTTCGTTGCGGCCATAATTGAACACCAGCGTGCCCCAATCCGGTTGCGTGCCCCGGCGCGGATCTGCGTGTTCGTAGAGATGCGTGCCGTCGAAATATGCCAGGCCATGCGCATCTCGCGGAAAATGCGCCGGAGTCCAGTCGAGAATCACGCCGAGGCCGGCTTGGTGGCAGCGATCCACGAAATACATGAAATCTTCGGGCGATCCGAACCGGCTGGTGACCGCGTAGTAGCCGACGGTCTGGTATCCCCACGATGCGTCCAGCGGATGCTCCATGATGGGAAGAAGTTCGACGTGGGTGAACCCCAGATTTTTCACGTAGGGGATAAGCTCGTCGGCAAGCTCTCGATAGGTGAGCCAGCGGCTTCCATCGGCGGTGCGCCGCCAGGACCCGGGATGGGCTTCGTAGATCGTCATAGGAGCGTGCTGCCAATCGCGCGAGCCGCGCGCGCTGAGCCACTCCGCGTCGGCCCACCGGTGGCGATCGATGTTGCAAACCACGGACGCGGTATTAGGCCGGACCTCGGCAGCGAATCCGTAAGGGTCTGACTTCAGCCCAAGCTGATGTCCGTTGCGCGAGAGAATCTCGAATTTATACAGCGCGCCTTCGCCGAGGCCCGGCAGAAAGATTTCCCAGACGCCGCTAGGACCGCGATTGCGCATGGGATGAACGCGGCCGTCCCATGCGTTGAAGTCGCCGGCTACGCTCACGCGTTGCGCGTTGGGCGCCCATACGGCGAAAAAAACTCCCGAAATTCCGGCGATTTCCCGAATGTGAGCGCCAAGCTTCTCGTATATAAGGTAGTCGGTGCCCTCGCCGGCGAGATATAGATCGTAGTCGGTGATCACCGGAGCAAAGGCATATGCGTCGAAAGATTCCAGGACGACTCCGCTGGGGAACTTGAATCGCAGGCGATAGCTCGAAGGACTTAGGGCGTCCCCGTCATGCAAACCCGCCGCGTTTGGAGGGACGATCGCTTCGAATACCCCAGCGGGATCGGTCCGCGCCGCGGGGTAAACTTGCCGCGAGTCGCCCCATACAACATTCACTTCCACTGCGCCAGGGCGAAAAGCTCGGATTGCCAGCGTATGCTTGCCTGGTTCGGAGGTGGTCCAGTGCGGTCCGAGGATGCGGAACGGATCTGAATGTTCCCCATGCACCACGCGCGAGATTTCGTCGCTGAATTCGGTGCGGGCTATTTTCAGTTCGCCCGGCTTATTGGTTTGCTGTGCCATCGTGCAAAATGTTTCCGCGGATAAATCGCTCTACCATCTTACCGGATGCAGGTTGCCGCGCAAAATGCCGCTGCCCTCAGCGCTTTCCGATAGCGACTGGACTTGGCCGAGAAACCCCGGTAGGCTAGCGCCGTCCCTGGGGCTCGCAGCGGGGCAATCGGTTCAGGAGACGGTTATGAGACATGTGGCTCGCAGGTCGTTATTCGTCGCGGTTGTGATTCTTCTGGGATTTGCCGGCAGCCTGGGCGCCCAGGAACAGACGCAAGTTCATCGTTCAAAAACCGCGTCACAGGTGGTCCTGGAGAATTGGAATTACGTCGGCAATAAACTGATTGCCATGGCTGAGGACTGGCCGGAAGACAAGTACACGTATCGTTTGAATTCGCAGGTGCGCACGTTCCAGCAAGTTCTGCTGCACGTTGCAGGCTCGAACTTCGGTTTGCTCAACCACATTTCGGGTAAGAAACTCGGAGAAGGTGCGAATGACCCTAGCGTCGATTCTTACAAGAGCAAGGCGCAGACGGTGGAATTCCTGAAGAAGTCGGTTGCCGAAGGTGCGGCGATGATTCAAAAGGAAGGCGACGCCGGAGTTTCGAAGCACTTGAACGATTGGATTGGATACACCGAGCATATGGGCGAGCATTACGGATTGCTGGTCGCCTACTATCGCAATAACGGCGTGGTCCCACCGGACTCGCGGCCGAAAAAGTAGGAACTAACACTGCAACGGGGAGACCAATCTTGCGTGCCAGGCTGTGGCTTGCCAGTGTGTTACTTATGACGACTGCGATCATCGCGCCCGCGCACGCGCAGGATCGCACGCAAGGCCGCTCGATGGTGGTTTCGCGCGACGGGATTGTGGCGGCGGAGAGTCCGCTCGCGGCTCAGGCCGGCGCCACGATCCTCGCGCACGGCGGCAATGCCGTGGACGCTGTGGTCGCAACGAACGCCGTGATGGGAGTTGTCGAGCCCATGATGAACGGCATCGGCGGCGATCTTTTCGCGATTGTCTACGATGCAAAGTCCGGAAAGCTTTATGGCTTGAACGCGAGCGGCTGGGCGCCTGCCAAACTCTCAGCCGAATATTTGAAAAGCCAGGGCATCGAAAAAATGCCCGGCGCCGGGATCAATTCCGTAACCGTGCCGGGAGCGGTGGACGGCTGGTCAAAACTGCTGGCGCGATTCGGGACGAAGGGATTCTCCGAGCTTCTTGCTCCCGCAATCCACTACGCGCGCGAAGGATTTCCGGTTCCCGAATGGGACGCGGCATACTGGGCGGATAGCGTGAAGTATCTTGAAAAAAATCCCAATGCGGCTGCGACGTATCTCGTGGATGGCCGCGCACCACGCCTCGGCGAAATTTTTCGCAATCCAGACCTCGCGCTCTCTCTCGAACAAATTGCCGCGGGCGGCCGCGATGCCTTTTACAAAGGCAACCTCGCGCGCAAGATTGTCGCATATTCCGCCAGCGTGGGCGGGACCATGACGGCGGACGACCTGGCTGAATTTTCCGCCGAATGGGTTGAGCCGATTTCAACTACCTATCATGGCTGGAGCGTCTACGAGATTCCCCCGAACGGGCAGGGAATCGCCGCGCTTGAAATGCTGAACCTTATGGAGGATTTTCCGCTTTCAAAGTACGGGCACAATTCCACGGACGCGCTGCACGTGATGATCGAAGCCAAAAAATTGGCCTACGCCGATATGTATCGTTACGTCGCCGATCAAAGGTTCAGCAAAGTGCCGGTGCAGGGCATGCTCGCAAAAGATTATTCCGCGCAGCGCGCGAAGTTGATTGACATGGCGAAAGCAAATTGCAACGTGCCGCCGGGCAAGCCCGCGTTTCCCACAACCGGCGATACCACCTATCTCACGGTGGTCGATCGCGAGGGAAACATGGTCTCGCTGATTCAGAGCAATTATTCCGGCTTCGGTTCGGGCCTGGTTCCTGGCGGCGCCGGCTTCGTTCTGCAGAATCGCGGCGCGCTTTTCAGCCTCGACCCGGCCTCGCCCAACGTTCTCGCCGGCCATAAGCGCCCGCTGCACACCATTATTCCCGGCTTCATGACGCGCGGCCAGGAGCGCATTGCATTCGGCATTATGGGCGGGTTCAATCAAGCCCAGGCCCATGCGCAGTTCGTATCGAACGTGGTGGATTTCGGCATGAATATTCAAGCCGCGCTGGAGGCTGCGCGGTTCACGAAACACACGTTCAGCGGCTGTGATGTCGAGATGGAAGATCGTATTCCGCCGGATGTTCGCGCGGCGCTTGCGGCTCGCGGACACGAGATCACGTTGCGCGGCAGTTTTTCGTCAGACATGGGCGGAGGGCAGTCGGTGCGGCGCGATTTTTCGACCGGGGTGAATTTCGGTGCGTCCGATCCGCGAAAAGATGGCGAGGCGGTACCGGAACCGGCTCGAGTCAAGTAAATTTCCATGGGCCTTGCCTGCCTTTGTTTCGCCTGCCCTCACTTTGATTGCAGCGCACCTTGTCGACCCGTGCTACCTAAGTGGCCTGAAATGTGTGCTTTTGGTACGAACGTACCATTGAAGGCCCTTCGGCCGCCGGCTATAAATGGAGCTGCATTACTTGGGTGCATTCAGAGCCGAAGTTGAGCTCTGTCTCCCAGGGTCGTTCTTAAATCATGGCGAGCAGAACCGAGACGCTGCACTCAAAGCGGAAAAGCCCCACGCGTCCCCCCGAACAAGGCGCGCCGCCGGAGGCTCATTTCCCCGTCCTTACGAAGCTGGCGGCGGAAGCCACGGCCATCAGCGACCGGAATTTTCAAATTCTCTTTTCCGGCAATCCTCACCCAATGTTCATTTGGGATCTCGAAACTCTGTGTTTTCTCGACGTGAACGAGGCGGCGGTCCAGCAGTACGGATATTCTCGCGAAGAATTCCTTCAAATGAGCGTTACCGATATCCGCCCCGCCGAGGAAATCCCGCGGCTGCTGGAGACGCTGAAGACGATCGGGGACGGCCTGACGTTCGAGGGGTACTGGCAGCATCGCAGGAAGAATGGCGAAGTCTTTGAGACTGAAATCACGACTCAGGGTATTCCGTTCTCGGGCCGCCGGGGAATTTTGGCCATGGCGCAGGACATCAGCGCGCGCCGGGCCGCGGAGATAAAGGCCGCCGAGCATTCAGCCTGCTTGCAGGCGCTGACTGAGAACAACCCGCTCGCAATCGTCGTGCTGGACCAAAACGACCGAATCGAAATGTGCAATCCCGCGTTCGAGGCGATGTTCGGCTATCACCAGCCTGAAATTCTGGGAGCAAATTTAGACGTGCTGCTGGCTCCTGAAGAACTGAAGAGCGAGGCGATCGCGTTTAGCCGGCGTGCCGCCACCGGCGAAATCGTGCGCGCTAAAGCGCACCGTCGCAGAAGTGACGGGTCGCTTGTCTACGTGCAGATTCTGGGCGTGCCGCTGGTAGTGAATGGAAGACTGACGGGCAGCTTCGCCATGTACGAAGACATTACGGATCGCCGCAGGGCGGAAGAGGCGCAGCGGGAAGCTGAAGAAAAATTCCGCCTGCTCTTTGAAAACGCGATCGAAGGCATTTTCCAGACAAACCCCGGCGGGCGTTTGTTGAGCGCCAATCCGGCGCTGGCGCGGATGTGCGGTTATTCCTCCCCCGAGGAAATGATCCGCAGCGTCAAGGACGTTCGCGGCGAGCTATACGCCGACGCCCAGCGTCGCGAGGAATTCCGGCGACTGATGGAAGAGCGCGGCGTCGTGGAGAAATTCGAATACCAGCTCCGCCGAAAGGATGGAACGAAGATCTGGATCTCTGAAAATGCACGCGCGGTGCTCGATCCAGCCGGGGCAATCGCGAGCTACGAAGGAACGATGGAGGACATCACCGAGCGGAAGCGCGCCGAACTCGAGCGCCAGGTGACCTTCGATATCATCCATGGCGTAAACGTCACGGACAATCTCGACGATCTCCTGCGCCTCATCCACCAATCGCTCAAGAGAGTTCTCTATGCCGAGAACTGCTTCGTGGCCCTGTACGAACCATCCACGGAAATGTTTCATTTTCCATTCTTCGCGGACCAATTCGATCAGGCGCCTCCTCCTCAGAAAGTCGACCGGAGCTGCACGGCCTACGTTTATCGCACCGGCCGGGCCATGTTGATTCCGCAAAAAGCCTTCGATCGGCTGGCCGAGGAAGGAGAAGTGGAACTCGTCGGAACTTCTTCGCCATCGTGGCTGGGAGTTCCGCTTCGAACTCCCGCTGCAACCATCGGCGTTCTGGTGATCCAGCATTACAAAGACGAAGAGGCTTATACAGAGCATGACCTGGAATTTCTCTCCTCGGTAGGTGGCCAGATCGCGCTGGCGATCGAGCGAAAACGCGCCGAGGAAAAGGTGCGCGACAGCGAGGCGCGCCTTCGCGTCCTCGTCGAACAATTGCCAGCCGTCCTTTGGGCTGTTGACAACAGCTTGCGCTTTACTTCCGCGCTGGGTGCGGGTCTCGCGCGGCTGGGCCTGAAGCCGCACCAGCTCATCGGAAGGGATCTTCAGGAATACTTTGAAACGAAGGACCAAAGTTTTCTTCCGGTGGCAGCCCATCGCCGCGCGGTGGCCGGCGAGCCGGTGACCTTCCATCTCGAATGGAAGGGAGGTTCGTACGCCTGCCACGTCGAGCCTCTTCGCGGCGCAGGCGCGGCGATACAGGGCGCAATTTGCATGGCGCTTGATGTGACCGACCGAAAACAATTGGAAGAGCAATTGCGGCAAGCGCAGAAAATGGAAGCCGTTGGCCGGCTCGCTGGTGGAATCGCGCACGACTTCAATAACCTCCTAATGGTCATTCAAGGCTACGCGGATCTGCTTGCGGAGCGCCTGGCCGTCGGCGATCCGCTGCGGCGGAATGCGGAACAAATTCAGACCGCCTCTCAGCGAGCGACTTCGCTGACCCGGCAGTTGCTTGCGTTCAGCCGGAAGCAGATGCTCGCCCCGAAGGTACTCAACGTCCAGTCGGTTGTTTCGGACATGGAAAAGATTTTAAGGCGGCTGATCGGAGAGGATATCGAACTGGAGACGTTCTCGTCGGAAGATCTCGGGCTGGTCAAAGCCGACCGCAGCCAGATCGAGCAAGTAATTCTAAACCTGGCCGTCAATGCGCGTGATGCCATGCCGCGCGGCGGACGCCTAACCATCGAAACCGGCAACGTCGAACTGGACACTTCCTTCTCCCGTCCTCCAGCTGTTCTTGCGCCGGGCAGTTACGTGATGCTTGCCGTTACGGACAATGGCTGCGGAATGGACTCCGAGACGCAAGCGCACATCTTTGAGCCATTCTTCACAACGAAAGAAAAAGGGAAAGGAACCGGACTCGGGCTGGCAACGGTCTACGGCATCGTTAAACAGAGCGGCGGGTACGTTTGGGTTTATAGCGAGCCGGGAAGAGGGACGAGCTTCAAGGTCTATTTGCCGCGCATTCACGAAGAAAAGCCGGACGGCAAGCGCGAACACAGCCTCGAGGCGCCACCGCGGGCCCGCGGCTCCGAAACCATTCTGCTGGTCGAGGATGAAAAGGGTGTTCGCGAGCTTTCGAGGGAGTATCTTCAGATGAATGGTTACACCGTTCTCGAGGCCGAAGACGGCCACATGGCGCTCGAACTTGCCTCCATGCACGCAGGTCCTATCGAATTGCTGATGACCGACGTCGTTATGCCAGGAATCAGCGGACGGGAACTCGCGCAGCGGATCGGCCGCATTCGGCCTGGCATTAAGGTGCTCTACATGTCCGGGTATACCGACCAAGCCGTCGTCCACCATGGCGTTTTGGAGGCGGATGCAATGCTCCTCCAGAAACCTTTCACTGTTAGCACGCTCACCGCAAAGTTGCGCGAAATCCTCGCAGTTCAATCGGTCCAGTAGTTACATCGCGTCTCAGCCACCAGCCAGTTAGTTCTCCGCGGAACCTCATAGTGTGCCTTTATGGGTCGGCTGCACGATACGATGCAGTGCGAGGGCTTGCGTGCCCGGTGGGCGGCGAGCCCTGCCGACCCTCTAAGTAGCTGATCCACATGCGAATAAGCGGAAGTGCGTAAGTTCAATTCTTCTTTGGCGCGCCGGATGCACTTAACTGAGTCACTGATGCGGGGCAGTGGCGTCAGATGCATGGCAGGGGGCGACAATGAGTTCAATTGCGACGAGCGGGCGCACGACTGGATTGGATACGATTACCGAAGAGACGATTGGGGAACGCTGCATGTGGCTGGCCGTGGTCACCAACGCTGTGGAAGAATGGCGGTCGGGAACGCTTCGCCGTCGCCGTGTGGCGCAACAGTTCCTTTTCGAAGACCACAAGGACTTTTACACCGTTTGCGCGGCAGCAGGCCTCGACCCCGAGAATTTGCGTTCTCGCCTGTTGAAGGCTGGCTGCTTGGTCGAAACAACGGGACCCTTAATGCGACCGCTGGCAGCATAGTTCGAGATTTTCATTTTCCGCTTCATCTTATAAGCTCA
>JANWJR010000109.1 GCA_025451835.1 Candidatus Acidiferrales bacterium
CGCTGGGATGGAATGCACAATACAGGGTTAGCCGTATGTCTCCCCTACAGCGAGTGGCGAGTGATGCGGCGCGCCAGATTCGAGCCGCCCTTCTCTGCGTGCGCCTCATACGTTCCCAGCCACTCACTCCGAGCGTCGAACTCACCTGCGAACCTCCTAATGGCCAAACCAACGGGATGGGTCGCCGATGCAAGCGAAGGAAGCTGCGGAGAAAATTCGAGAGAGCGGGAGGGTCGCAAGAATTGAGAGACCGTGAAAGTCCGCACCCGTATCGCGACAGTATCGGGCAAGAGAGGGCTTTCACCCCACCGCCTGGGAGTTGACCGTTCTGTGCAATTACGCACTTGACACAGAGGGTCTTTAAACTAATCCTCGGGCGTGCTCTTCGGTATCAAAGCGGATCACTGGTTCACGATTCTTCAGGTTCCAACCCTGATTATCATTGCCGCCATTTGGTACTTGCGCTTCACTCGGAGAAGGAAGCCATGAAACTGATAGACGTAACCCGCCAATTTAACACCGATGACAAATGCCTAGACTATCTCGAAGCGATGCGCTGGCCCTCAGACGTGGCGTGTCTCGCACTCTGCCGCAGGGTAGGATTTTGCGACAGAGGAATAACGGCTTATCCGCAGCGCCAAGCATAGCGACCGACCCTCCGAATACAACTGCTAGCTTATAGGATGTAGTAAAGTGAAATTTGCTTTGATTTCCAAAATGCCCTGTCGCGGCGAGTCATGCATGGCCTACGAACGTTCCGGGATTTGTAATAAAGGGCGCTATAATTATTGCCCATGACCTCCCCTTCCCTAAGCCCCAGCCCGAGCCACGGCCACCGAGCGCATCGGTGCAGCTTTCACCCGGACCGGCAGGATCTTTACATACGTCTTGGGACGGTCACCGTTTTCGTTCGCGACCAGGAACGAAGCCTGAGTTTCTACGTGGACCAGTTGGGCTTTGAGCTCGTGCTCGATACGACGATAGCCTCGGGCGAGCGCCAGCTAGCCGTTGGCCCTCCGGATGGCACTGCCATCCTTGCCTTAATCTCTCCGCGACCCGAATCGGAAGAATACAAGCTGATTGGCCGGCCCACGCAGATTGCATTTCTCACTGAAAATGTCTCACGCAAGTACGAAGAATGGAGCAAGCGCGGCGTTGTCTTCCCACAACCGCCGCAACAGCAGTCGCCCGAAAGCACGTCCGCAACTTTCGTGGACGTGGATGGGAATTCTTTCTCGCTTGTAGACGACGAATCCGCGGTTCAAGAAATCGAAGAGCAGCGCCGCGCTCACGTCGAGAAGCTCGAATCCGAACGCATGGGCGCCCTAGAATTGGAAAATGCCAGAGAGGTGCAAGCAAGGCTCTTCCCGCAGACGCAACCGGAGCTCAGCACGCTCGAATACTCGGGCACTTGCATCCAGGCCCGCGTGGTCGGCGGCGATTATTACGATTTTCTCGATCTGGGCCGCGAGCGCTTCGGATTCGTCATCGGCGATATTTCGGGAAAGGGGACGGCGGCGGCCCTGCTGATGGCGAATTTGCAGGCGCACCTGCGCAACTTGTGTTCAACCTATTCGAGCCGTCCCTATACTCCGTTCGCCCTGGATCAGCCTCAGCGGCTCCTGCAGGCCGTAAACCGGCTTTTCCGTGAGAACACGGCCGATCGGGCCTTCGCCACGCTTCTTTTTGCGGAATACGACGACTCGGGGCGGCGCATGCGCTACGCCAATTGCGGGCATCTCCCCGCTCTTCTGCTCCGCAGCGACGATGCCTTGGAAAAGCTGGATTCCACCAGCACCATCGTTGGCGTTTTCCAGCAATGGGATTGCTCGGTCGGTGAAATCCAGCTCTTCGCCGGAGACACGCTGGTGTTCTACACGGACGGCATCACAGAATCGTTCAACGATGAGGGAGAACAATTTGGGGAGGAGCGCCTCGTCGAGGCCATGCGCCGGCATCGAGAACTGGCGTCGTCGGCTTTGGTTCGTTCGTTGGTGAACGAGGTTCAGCAATTCAGCCCTCAAAGACAGCATGACGACATCACGTTGATTGCCGCAAAATGCCGGTGAGATACCTCTTTGGATCAATGGCAGGAACGACCGCCGAAACCTGACTCACCGCGAAACTATCCGAGCTTCCGTCCGCCATCACTTATGAGGGATTACTTCTGATTGACGGCAACTAGGAATCTGACGATAGCTGTCCGATTCCGCGACGATTCCTTCCCGCAACCGGACAATGAGTGTCGTCCCCTCTGTCTGTAAAACCACTAAGTATTGCTAACACAGAGAGTTAAAAGAGAGCAGGGCCGGACGAAGATGTGCTCTTAGCTCGCCGGAATTTAGGGGATGTGGCCATGCAAACGCTTTGGCAGGATTTACGGTATGGGTTTCGCATGTTGAAGAAGAATCCCGCATTCACGATGGTCGCGGTGCTAACGCTGGCCGCGGCCATCGGCGCAAACGCCATAGTGTTCAGTGTAATGAATGCGTTGATACTGCACCCGCTGAATGTGCCTCGGGCGGAGAGCCTCTACCAACTCATGCGCGGTAGGGGCAAGGCGGGCAATCATTCGTTTCCAGACTATCTCGATCTGCGGGATCGCAACCGCACCTTTGATGAGCTGGTCGCGTGTGACGGGGCTGTAGCAGGGATCGATACGGGCGGAGATCCATCCAGCGCCTGGGTCGAGTTGGTGAGTGGAAACTACTTCGACGGATTACGCCTTCGGCCGTATCTTGGCCGTTTGTTCCACCCCTCCGATGAGCACGGTCCGAACAGCGCTCCATACATCGTGCTCACCCACGCGTATTGGCACGCCCGTTTCCACGATGATCCTGGCGTGGTGGGCCGTGTTGTTCAGGTGAATAAAAACCCTTTTACGATTGTGGGCGTGGCGCCGCCTGAGTTCCACGGGACTCTTGTGTTTTTCTTTCCCGATTTCTTTGTGCCGATAGTTAATCAGGAACAGCTAGAGGGGAAGAATAACTTGAACGAGCGCGGCAAGCGTTGGGTTTTTGCGGTGATGGGACATTTGAAGGCGGGAGTCACCCAGGAACAAGCGATTGCCGATCTGAACTCGATTGGCGCCGATTTGGAAAAGAGCTATCCCAAAGAAGACAACGACATGACCTTTGCCCTGGCGCCTCCAAGTCTTTATGGCGACTATCTTGGGCGGCCGGTGCGAGCATTCCTTGCGGCATTGACGCTCTTGGCGGGACTAATTCTGCTGGCTGCATGCGCCAACCTGGGCAGCCTGTTTGCCGCACGCACCGCGGACCGTTCCCGGGAAATTGCTCTGCGCCTCGCACTGGGAGCGGGCCGCCTTCGCATTCTGCGGCAACTATTTACCGAGGCGACGCTGATTTCAGTAATCGGGGGAACCATCGGGCTCTGGGGCAGCGTTGTGCTGGTGCGCGCTCTGAGCCTGTGGCAGCCATTCACCAAGTATCCCATCCATCTACAAGTGAAACCGGACGCAAGTGTGTATGGATTCGCTTTGTTGCTGGCTTTAGTGAGCGGATTCATTTTCGGCGCGGTCCCGGTGCGGCAGATACTACGGACCAACCCGCATGAGGTGATCAAGGCAGGATCAAGCGGCAGGGTTGGGCGGCGGATTACGGTCCGAGACCTGTTGCTTGGCGTGCAGATCGCGATCTGCGCGGTGCTCGTCACGTCTTCGATGGTTGCCGTGCGTGGACTGGTGCGCTCGCTGCACAGCAATTTTGGTTTTGAACCGCAGAACGCAATCCTGGCAGATACGGATCTGAGCATGGCCGGTTACCGCGGCGACCAAGTGCCCGCAATGCAAAGGCGCATGCTGGATGCTCTGGAGGCAGTTCCGGGGGTAGAGTCTGTGGGTCTGGTTAACCCGGCCCCATTATACGCGGGCTCGGCCAACGACCTTGTCTTTACCGACAGAACCGCAGACCTGAGGCCAGCGAATGCCGCTGCCGAGGTCTTCTTGTACAAGATCTCTCCGGAATATTTCCACGCGGCCCGTACCGCCCTGCTGTCCGGAAGAAGCTTCACATGGCATGACGATAAAGATGCGCCGCGCGTAGCGGTGGTCAACGCGGAGTTCGCACGCAAAATCTTTGGCTCCGTAACCGGCGCCCTGGGCCGATATTACAAGACAGAGGATGGAACGCGCATCCAAGCGGTGGGTGTAGTAGAAGACGGAAAATATCATAGCCTCACCGAAGACCCGCAGCCGGCAATGTTTCTCCCATTCCTGCAATCGCCCTCGAGTGAGACATGGATGGTGGTGCGTTCGGACCGCGATTCGCAGCAACTGGCGGCAGACATCAGAAACACACTACGAGAACTGGATGCAGGGCTGCCAGTCTACATCCAAACGTGGGTCAAGGAACTGGATCATCCTCTGTTTGCCCCCCGTATGGCGACGCTGTCGCTAGGTGTTCTGGGCATGATGGGCGCGATGCTGTCTATCACTGGCATCTTTGGAATGGCTGCGTATTCGGTGAGTAAGCGGAGGCGGGAGTTGGGGATTCGCATCGCACTTGGCGCCCAGCGTAAGGAAGTGTTGCAGGCAGCGTTGGGCCGCGCATTCCGATTGCTGGCTTTTGGTTCCGCAGCAGGCCTGCTGCTGGGAATTCTGGCGAGCCGGGTGCTGTCTTCCATCGTGTATCAGGCAACGCCGCTCGATCCATTCGTGTTGACTGCTGTGGTCCTCGCTATGGTGTTTGTGGGCCTGCTGGCTACCTGGATTCCGGCGCGACGCGCGCTAGTGATCGATCCTGCGATACTGCTGCGCGAGGAGTGAATTGGACTCGATGCTGTAGGTGATATCGTGAAGCGATGACCTTGGTGTATTGGACGGGCGCTTTTGTGCAGGTCAGTGGTTGCAGGATTTGGGGTGAGCGATGGGATTTGAACCCACGACCCTCGGTGCCACAGACCGATGCTCTACCAACTGAGCTACGCTCACCACATTGGGGGTTAATCTTACTACGCGGTGCGGCCGCGATGCACGATCAGACGGCGGCGTCGCCCTGGCGTTTGGCGATCCACTCTCTGACGTACTCGAGTTCCGCCTGGTCAACGCGCGAGCGATGCTCCGGGTTGCGGGCAATCGTCAGACGCAGTTTGAAAGCCAACTTTTCCAGCTCTGTGAGATTCATCTCTTCAACGGTCATAGCTCTATTCTAAACCGAAATACGGCTAAGGTCACGACGAAGAATGCTCGGGGACACATTGGTAGCGAGCGGGCAAAGCCTCGCCTCTGAAGAGGCGAGCTACAGAACCTTCGCGGGACACTTCGCGGTTGGGATCACTTGAAAGAAATTGCGTTACGCCTTGCGGGGGAAGGGGATGGGAGCGGAGGGCTTGCGGCGGTTGGAGGAGCAGGCGCGGAGGCGGGCGCGAGCCTGGTCGGCCCATTGGCCGGAGGGGGCGTGGCGGAGATACCGCTTCCAGTGATCGCGGGCGTGATGGGAATCACCGCGCTTTTCATAAGCGAGGGCCAGGTTGAAATGAACGTCAGGATGCGAAGGCATGAGCCGCGCAGCGTGGCGCAGATTATCGATGGCTCGATCGATATCGCCCTGTTCTTCGAGGACGCAGCCGAGGTTGTAGCGCGAGATGCCGTTCTCCGGATCGATTTGCACGGCGGAAATGAACGAATCGCGGGCCTCGGAAAGCCGGCCGGTTTGATAGTAGGCAACGCCGAGATTGATGTGAGCTTCGATCCAGTGCGGCGCTTGCTCGACGACGCGGCGATAGGTTTCGATGGCCTCGGGCAGCAGTTCGGGCGAGTCCTCACAACGAAGAGCGGCGTCGAATAATTCCTGGGCCGAGCGCATGGTCATCGAGTGAAGTTTTGGCCCGCGCGCCGGCGATTCGAACGGCAAGACCCACTGGCGGCGGATGGGGTTGAACGGACGGGTGGCGCCCGGCGGGATCACCACGACTTCGCGGCCGCGATCGAGCAAGCGTAGTTCGTGGATCGGAAGCGGCGATTCGCCAAATTCCTGTTCGAGGGTTGTGACGGCGCGGCGAAGTTGCCGGGCGGGTATGCGATTTTGCGTCATGCGTTGGATGGTGCGAACGGCAACGAGGTCGCCAAAGCTGTAAAAGTGCTGGCCCCAGCGAGCCTGGGGACGAATCAATCGCAAGCGTTCCCAATATTGAAGGCGGCTCGATTCGAGTCCGAGGATGCGGCCAACTTCGCTGCGTGTGTATCGCTGCGCCAAACTTTGAGCCCCCGCGTGGCTACATTGGATTGATTATGCACCCGGTGTCAACCTGTCCGATGGTGTGGTGTCTGTGGAAAAGCACGGGGTTGTGAATTCCTGAGCGAGACGTACGTTACGTGCCCGGAAGAAAGCAGCATAGCAGGACAGCAAGCAGCGTACCTACAATGAGTTGGATGGCCGGAATATCGAGCTTATTTCCGGGAACACTAGACCTCGCCTACCGCGATAGGCGAGATCGGACCAGGGCGGTGAGACGATTACCATAAGATGACACGCGGTTGCGCGAGCCGCCCGGCTTGCTAGACTTCTGATGAGACGGTCGCTCCCCAAAAATGTCCCTCGACAGCACTGAACGTCTATATCTGGCGCGTCAAGTGACGCTGGCGCGCGCGATTCTTGTGGCGTTGGCGTTGGTTGACCTACTTGAAATGCACGCCACGCCGGTGCGGCGCGCGCCCGCACTGTTTCTGGAAGGCTATCTTCTGGTGGCAGTCGCAGCGGCGCTGGCCGGGCGCATCTTCGACGAATCGCGAGTTCGGATTCCCTTGGCGGCGGATTTTATCGCGCTGGCCGCGTTTCTGTACCTGACGCCTTCGGTTTCCGCCTTTTGGTTTCTCTTTGTGTTCGTGGTATTCGCGGTGGCGACGAACGGGAACACGCGGGCGATGCTGATTTTGGTGGGTGCGGCAACGGCCGGGGTGATCGTGCGCGCCGCCCTGATCGACCCGATCGGATTGAGGAGCGCGGTGCACTGCCTTACGCTGGGGCTGGGCACGCTGGTGTCCGGATTAGGAATGGGATATTTGGGAGCGCGCGAGCGGGCGCACCTGGGACGGCAGCAATTTTTGGAAAAGCTTACGCGGCTCCTGCAATTCGAACGAGGGCTGGCGGAATCCATCCGGCAGTTGCTGGGGGAGCTCGCGCTCGAGTTTGAATCCGAGCAGGCATGCCTTGCGATTCGCGACGAAGAGATCGAGAGGTTATTTGTGTGGAGGGTTCGCGCCGGCGAACATGAGCCTCATTCGCCGGAAACGCTGCCGCTCGCGAAGTCGGATACATTTCTGGCGGATTCGTTCGAGATTTCCATGTGCTGGGAATTCAGGAACGGAAACGGAACGGGCGCTGGATTCGGATGGGACCGCCGGAACGGAGCGCAGTTCCGAGACGTTCCGATTCCGCCTAGCTCGACCCAGACGGAGTTCGGAGCGAAATCACTGATGGCGGTAGCGATCGAATCGGGAGGACGCCCGTCCGGGCGGGTTCTGCTGGTTAACCCGCAAAAGAAATTTTCAGCGGGAGATTTGCGATGGCTGGAGCAGATCGTCCGACAGGTGGGGCCGCCGCTGGAGAATGTGTTTTTGCTGCGGCATCTTCGGGCGCGAGCAGTGGAATCCGAGCGCAGCCGGATCTCGCGCGATCTGCACGACGGAATCCTGCAAACGCTGCTCAGCCTGAATATCCAGCTTGGGGTGCTGCGGAATAAGTTGCCCCAAAAGCCCGAACAGGCAGCGGAAGAGCTGGCGAACCTGCAAAAGACAGTTCGAGAAGAAAGCGAGGAATTGCGCCGGATGGTGACCGATCTACGCCCGCTTCGGGTGGAAAGCGCGGATATGCGCG
Organism: Candidatus Acidiferrales bacterium; assembly: GCA_025451835.1. GTDB lineage: Bacteria > Acidobacteriota > Terriglobia > Acidiferrales > UBA7541 > Palsa-295. The sequence goes on from JANWJR010000109.1 coordinate 7,836, forward strand.
AACTGATGTTCAGCTTTGCCGAGCGGTTTCGCAACGAATCGAGCGTGGCGGTGGACCTTTTCATCGAGGACCGCAGTATGCGACTGCCGGACCGGATTTGCCGGGAATTGTTCCAGATATATCGTGAGTCACTTCACAACATAAAAAAGCATGCGAATGCCAGCCACGTCGTGGTAAAACTAGGGCAAGACGAGGCGAAAGTCTTTCTCGTCGTGGATGATAACGGCCGAGGTTTCAGTTTCTCCGGGCGATACACGAGCGAAGAGCTGGACCGGCTGCGTCTCGGGCCAATTTCGATCAAAGAAAGAACACGGAGCGTGGGGGGAACGCTGACGGTGGAATCGAATCCCGGGCACGGGGCGCGTCTGACCATAGAAATCCCACTGAGTTGAAATGACGAAAGCGAAGCAGGTAGTTCGTATCCTGGTCGCGGACGACCATGCCATTTTCCGGGATGGTCTTCGCAAACTGCTCGACGGCGTCGACGATATCCAAATCGTCGGAGAGGCCTCGAACGGGGTAGAGTGCGTGAAAATGCTGGCGAAATTAAAGCCGGACATTCTGCTGCTCGACCTACGCATGCCGGAGAAGGATGGCCTGGGCGTGCTCGAAGAAGTGAATTTCGATTCGCTGCCGACGCGGGTGATCGTGCTGACCGCGGCGGAAGACGATCGCGACGTGGTTCGCGCGATGCGGCTGGGGGCGCGAGGCGTGGTCCTGAAGCAATCGGCCAGCGATTTGCTGGTGAAGAGCATACGGAAAGTGCACGACGGCGAAATCTGGCTGGACAATCGGATGACGGCGGAAGTGATCGACGCGTTCAAGAAGTCCGCGGAATCCGGCCAGCGTCGCGAAAAGCCGCTGCTGAGCGAGCGCGAGAAGGAAATCGTTCAGCTCGTGGCGCAGGGCTTTCGCAATCGCGAGATCGGCGAAAAGCTATTCATCAGCGAACAGACAGTGAAGAACCACCTGCACAACATTTTCGATAAACTGGGCGTTTCCGACCGGCTCGAGCTCGCGCTATACGCGATTCACCATCGCCTGATCGACCAAGCGTAATCCCCGCACCCATTGGACTTGACGTAAAACGTATCGAGCACTCGAAGTCTGCTTGCGTGGAGCTTGCGCGAATGCGGTATTCTTTTCATCTGGCTGGGCGATGAGCGAAGCTGAAACGAAAAACGGTTACGTGGTTTTCGGCGGGCGGGCCTATCCGCGCGAAGCGGTGGTGTTCGTCAGCCTGGTGATATTGCTGCTGATTTTCTTGGGACTTACGGCATTTGTTGCGCGAAGCTACCACAAGAAGGTTCACGTTCTAGCTGACAATTGGTTCGCACAGGGCGAGGCGGAATCTCAAGACGGCCGGTCGGCGAATGCGCTCACCGATTACCGGAACGCACTGGCGTTTACGCCAGGCAATCCGAAATTTCAATTCCACCTGGCGCAAGCGCTGGCGGCAACGGGCCGAGCGGAAGAAGCTCGGTCTTACCTGATGAATCTTTTGTCCGAATCGCCGGGAAGCGGAGAAGTGAATCTCGAGCTTGCCAGGGTCGCAGCCTCGCAGAAACACACGCTTGAGGCCGTCCGCTTCTATCAAAGCGCGATTTACGGAGAGTGGACTAAGAACCCCATCAATACGCGCTGGAACGTGCGCCGGGAATTGTGCGAATTTCTTTTGGATCACAACGCCGCAACACAGGCTGAGCCAGAGGTGATCGCGCTTGCCGACAACACTCCCTCCGACGACGTTCCGCAATTGAAAACGGCGGCAGCGCTGCTGCTTCGAGCGCAACTGTGGACCCGGGCGCTGGATGAATTTCACACGGTGCTCGAATCCAGTCGTCACGATCCCGACGCGCTCGCGGGGGCCGGCGCAGCGGCATTCAACCTGGCACAGTACCCGCGGGCGCTCGGCTATTTCGACAGACTTTCGCGAGACCGCCGGGAGGACCCGAACGTCTCGGCAATGGCCGACACGGCGCGGCGGATACTGGCTTCGGATCCATTTCTGATAGGTATTTCGCTTAAGGAAAAAGCGCTGCGAACGTCGAGAGCGCTCACCGAGGCGCAATCGCGCGTCACCCAATGCTCGCAAGAAAAGGGCCAGGCCGTCACGGCGAGCCCAGCATCCACGAGCCTTCAACAATTGTTCGCAACGAGCCGGCAAATGGAGCCGGACTGGACTGTGCGCAATTTGGAGAGGCATCCGGAGCGCGTGGTTTCGGTCATGGATTTAGCTTTCCAAATGGAAGACGCGGCGGCGCAGAGTTGCGGCCAGCCGCAAGGACAGGATCGCGCGCTCTGGCTGCTTGGCCGCAATCGCGGGGGCGCGCAGTAATGTCCGAGACGACAGCTCCAACGGGTGCAACGGCGCCGGCGCAACCGCCAGTTCTGCCTCGAAGCTGGGCGTCGTTTCGAACCTTTTGGTCGGCGTGGTCAGGCCGCGTTTCTCTGCGAGAAGACCAGTTCTTTTTGCTGCTGGCCGTCCTGATAGGCGTTTTTTCGGGGCTCGCGGTCGTCTGCTTCCGTGTGGCAATCGACTCGACGCAGCTAGGACTTCTGGGATCATCTCTTTCGCCTTCAATTCTCCGCGTGCTTCTTGCGCCGACACTCGGAGGATTGTTGGTCGGATTTCTCATGTTGCGCGTGTTTCCCCGGGCGCAAGGGAGCGGTGTAAACCGGACCAAGGCTGCCGTATATATTTGGAACGGCTACATTCCCTTCCAAACGGTGATCGGCAAGTTCGTGACGTGTGTACTCGCTATTGGAAGCGGGCAGTCCCTTGGCCCCGAAGACCCATCCTTGCAGATGGGGGCGGGTATTGCATCAGCGATAGGCCGCCGGCTGAATCTTTCGCAGGAGAAAATTCGCCTGATCGCGCCTGTGGGAGCGGCGGCAGGCCTGGCGGCAGCGTTCAACGCGCCCATTTCCGCGGTCTTGTTCGTAATCGAAGAAGTGATCGGCACTTGGAGCGGAGGAGTGCTGGGGGCGATCGTGCTGGCCGCCGTATCGAGCGTGGTAACCATGCGCTCATTTCTTGGCGCGGATGCTCTGTTTCGAGTTCCTGAAAGCAGGGTCGCGCGCCCGGCGGAACTGCTGGCTTATGTGGTCCTGGGAGTGGCCGGCGGCGTGGCTTCCTTATTTCTATTGAAGTGGATTGAATACGCGCGGCCGCGGCTGGAGAAACTGCCACCCAGGACACGATACTTTCTGCCGGCGATTGCCGGCTTGCTGATAGGAATTATCGCCATTTGGCTGCCTCAGGTGATGGGCGCGGGTTACGCGATCATAGACCAGGCGCTGCACGCTCAGTTCACCTGGAAGCTGCTGATCGTGCTAGCAATTTTCAAGATTCTGGCCACTGGATTTTCCTTCCTGAGCGGCACTCCCGGAGGTTTGTTTGCGCCCACTCTCTTTATTGGAGCAATGCTGGGGGGCGCCGTCGGCGCTTTCGAACAACATTTCTTTCCGAGCCTGGGAGGGACGGTCGGCACTTTCGCGCTGGTGGGAATGGGGACGCTGTTTGCCGGGTTTCTTCGTACGCCGATCACTTCCGTGTTCATGGTGGTCGAGCTTTCCGGAAACTATACCGCGATCCTTCCGGTCATGTTTTCGACCATGATCGCATATTTAATTTCGCGTAAGTATCACAAGGCGCCGCTGTTCGACATGCTGGCGCGGCAGGATGGAATCATGCTGCCCTCGATCGAGGAACAGCGCGAGCAAGTGGCGCTGGTGGTGGAAAACGCGATGAGGGTTGATGCCGCGATTATCTTGAGTCCGGACGATCGCGTTGCCGACGTGCTGATTCGAGCCGGGGCCAAGCCGGAAAGCCCGCTTCTATTGCGGGGGCGATTCGGCGACTGGCGGTGGGTGGATCGGGAGGAGGTCAAAAGGCTTGGATCGGAATCGTCGGAAAATCCGGCGGTAGCGGATGCGAATCCGAAGGGTCCTTTGCCCACTTTGTTTCCGGACCAGTCGCTGGAAGAAGCGCTGCAAGCGGTGGGGGACTGGCCGCTGCTGCCCGTGGTAAACCGCGCCGATTTATCCAAGCTCGAAGGCGTGATCACGCTATCGGACGTCCTGCGTTCTTTCCGCAGCAAATCAACTGTGTAGCCCGGCCGGCCAACCCAAACTTCGCCAGTGTCCTAGCGTAAACGGCATGTTTCAGTGCCTGTGTCTAGTACCCGCGTACCGAAATAGGGGTATCGAAATGGGCCTCTTGCTCTATTGGCGGGAAAGAGCGGCAAGCCTACTCTGTTGATGCACCTGGAGGTTGTGTCCTGTGGCCCTAAAAGAGCGTCGTTCGACGCGCCGTTTTCTAATGCGTCTTCCATTGACCGTCCGCTGGACGGATGAAAGCGTTGTAGGCGAGGCTGCGACCGAGTCGCGAGAAGTGAGTTCGCGCGGCCTTTATTTTCATTTGCCCAAGGGTTTGAAAAGCGGCTCGCCAGTCGAGATTGTAATGACGTTGCCCCATGAACTCACGCAAGCGGGACCGGTCCGGGTGCGTTGCCTGGGCCGCGTCCTGCGAACGAGCTCCGAGAATTCGGGCGATGTGGGCGTCGCGGCGGCGATCGAACGCTACGAATTCATGCGCAACGGCGAATCCGCCGCGTAGCGAATCACAAGTTCTTACCCTGATCCTGCGGAGATGGGTGAGAAGTGCCGGGAGGCCCGGGTCCCTCAGCCGGGGCTCCCCGGCTATTTGTGTCTTCTGCTCGCTGCCCGAAATTCCCCTGGTTCTATATTGGCCCCTTTTTGCGATCCTCGGCCGGCTCGTCGATCATTCCTATTCGGCCGGCTATCCCGGATGTGCGCGACATTATTCGAATTCCGTGGCGGGAAGGGATTGGCGCGCGCCGGCGCGGCCCGTCACGATATCTGCGCGGAAGTAGTTCTCACCTTTAATCGGGGCGCCAGCGAGGCGGCGCAACATCGCGATTTGACCCACGTGGGTTAGTGCGTCCGCGACGGGACCCTGAAAAAGTTTCTCGGCGGAGAAACCCAGTGGCGCGCCGGAAGCTAGATAATCATCAAATGTCTGCAGGGCTGCGAAAAACCGCTGCGTGCCTTGGTCCCATGCGAGGGGCGGGGAATCGTGCCACTCGTGCTTGCCTTTAGCGAGCGAAAGCGCCCAATCGAATAGATCGCCCATGTGCGCAAGGATTTGGCCGGGCGTGCGCGTCTTCTCCCCGGCGCGGAATTCCGAGAAATGTTCCGGCGCGCCGCGAAGCACTTTTCCGGCGCGATATGCGAGAGTCGCGGCCGTGTGGCGAAGCAAGTCGCGAGCAGTGGCAGAGCTTGTTTTTTCCGTTGCATCTTCCATGACGCGAATGTTATCACGCGCCAGCAGCCCGGAGCGCTCTCGTTGTTCAGTCCAATGTGGCTGGAGCGACGGAAATTTGGGCCCAAGAATCGGATGAAATAAAAGCAGAGCGAGCCGCTAAAGTGATACAAGACGTTCGCGGGCTGAAACAGGGCTCGCGGCGAGATTGTTTCTCAGGATCGAACGATGACGCAGCGGATCGAAAATCCGATTTGGACGGCGCTCACGACTCGCCAGGAGCAATTCGCCGAGATCAACGGCCAGGTGCGCAGATTTCCTGTTGAGGTGACGTCTCTCGCGGCGTTTCCCGAGC
>JANWJR010000110.1 GCA_025451835.1 Candidatus Acidiferrales bacterium
CGCTGGTCGGCCGCTACGAGCGCAAGATTTTCCGCCTGGCGATGAACATCACCCAGAACCGCGAAGACGCCGAAGACGCCATGCAGGAAGCGTTCCTGAAGGCTTTCGAGCACTTGAAGGAATTTCAGGGAAATTCGCGGTTTTACACCTGGCTGGTCCGCATCGCCGTGAATCAGGCGCTGATGAAGCTCCGCAAGCGCCGCCCCAACCAGGTCTCGCTCGACGAGGATATCGATACCGGCGAAGAGTTCATCCCCCGCGAAATCGAAGATTGGGGGCCATCGCCCGAGCAGCGCTATCAGCAATCGGAGCTGGGCGGCATCCTGAACGAGGCGATTGCGGACCTCGACCCCGGTTTCCGAATCGTTTTCCAGCTTCGCGACATCGAAGAATTATCGACGGAAGAAACCGCTGAGATGCTCGGACTGTCCGTGCCGGCCGTAAAATCGCGGTTGCTGCGGGCTCGCTTGAAATTGAGACAGAAGCTGGACCGATATTTTCGGCGGGGTGATAATCAGTGAACTGCAAGACAATCGTTATTGAGCTGGAGAACTATCTCGACGAGGATCTGGGCGCCGCCCTTCGCGCGGAGATCGAACAACACCTCGAAAAATGCAAGAAGTGCCGGCTCATCGTAGACACCACAAAAAAAACCATCCAGATTTACTGTAATTCCGAACCCGCTCCGCTTCCTGAAGGTACGCGAGACCGCCTCCACGCCGCACTCGAAAAGCATCTTCGTCGGGCGCGCGCGTGAACTGCATCCTTTACACGGCCCGCCCTTCGCCGGCGCGAGCTTCCTTTTCCCACATCTGCACGTGACTCCCAATTTTTCGCTCGCGCGCTAGTTCGTATATTCGTCCTGCAACCACAACGTCCTCCGTTGCGATCCCACTCGACTTAAAAAGAGTGATTTGGTCCGCAGACTCGCGTCCCGGTGTCTTGCCCGCGACGATATCCGCGAGCTCCCGCACCGCCTTCCAGCCCGAAGCGTCTTCGCTGAGACCGTGAATCAAATCGCCGGCCTCGATCTTTGCCTGCTCGCGAGAGTCCACGGCGATCACATCTGCGCGCCGGACGGCGTCATCATCAAGCTCGCGTTTCTGCGGAAAGTTCGCACCGATCGCATTGATGTGCATCCCGGGCTTCAGCCAGCGCCCTTCGACCACCGGCGCAGCCGACGTCGTCGAAGTCACCAGAATATCGGCCCCGCGAACAGCCGCTTCGGCGGAATTTACGGCCGTCACGAGAATCTTCAGCCGTGCGGTCATGTCCTTTGCAAATCCTTCGCGCCTCTCGGCGTCGCGGCTGAAGGCGTGAATCCTCTCGATCTTCCGCACCAGCACGATTGCCTCCAGTTGCGTGCGCGCTTGCAGCCCCGTTCCGATGATTCCCACACAGCGCGATTCCCGCCGCGCCATCGCGCCCGTTGCAACGCCGCTTGCGGCTGCTGTGCGCATCTGTCCCAGGTAATCGGCTTCAATGATGGCCAGCAGGTCGCCTGAAGCCGCATCGAACAGCGGCACCAGAAAACGAAGTCCTTCTTTCGCGCTCGTGTAAATTTTCAAGCCCATATAGCCGCTGGTTGCATCGGCCGCCGCCATGTAATGCAGGTAGCTCTTTCCCGGAACGTGCAGCCTCTGCCTGGACTGCAGCAGCGCCGAACCATCTGCCAGCCGTCGGAACGAATCCTCCACCGCTTCGAGCGCCAGCGGCATCGTCAAAATCGATTTCACTTCCGCTTCCGTCAGCAGTAGCGGCATTTCGTCTCTCCTTGCACCTAATTGAAGTTATCACAAGCCGCCATTCTGGCTCAGCGCTCGCGAAATCTCTCTTGGATTGCCACCGGACGCACAACGGGTCAAAAGTTTATGTGGTAGCGAAGGACTCGCGTTTCCGATGCATCCAGAACGAGCAGGTCCTGATTCGGACTGATTGCCAGAGGAGGCGCTGGCCGCGATCCTTGTCCAAGTTCTGGTGCAAGATCGAGTTCGTGCTTCACGCGATTGTCCGCAGTGTAAACGTGCAGGATCCGCCCGTCCGCATCCATCACAAATACTCCCGAGTTAGAAACCGCGAATTCCCGGCTGAGCTTTGGACCCTTCCCGATGCCGGGTCCAATCGAATTTACGTACCGCCCCTCAGCCGTGTATCTCTGGATGCGGTTATTCGCGGGATCACCGATATAAAGCGAACCGTCCGGCCCGGCCACAATCGGCCCTGGGTTGCGGCCGCATCCTGCCGGCTGCCACCCTCGCTGCAAACGTCGCGGCGTGTAATCGAACACTTTGCCGGCATCCGAATCAAGCGCGTGAATCAGGCCATTATCGCCAATCGCCATGCTGACGGAATTTTCAGAGCTGCGCCGGCCGCGAAGCCGCAGTTCGCGATAGCGATCACCGTCAGGAAAAAATATGAATACGCTTCCGCGCGCCGGATCGGACACGTACATCGCGCCGCCTCGATCCACTGCGATCCATTGCGGGTTATTCAGCCCGTCCTGCTGGAACGCCAGCAGCGGCGTGCCGAGCGGATCGTACTTGTGGATAAAGAGGCTACCCGCATCGGCGATGTAAACGTTTCCGATTGCACCGGTGGCAATGCTGACAGGGTCGTCGAGTTGCCCCGGCCCATTGCCCTTCACGCCCCACGAGCCAATATATTCGAGTGGGCGCTTCGCGACCGGCCTGCCTTGCGCCTGAGTGGATGCCTGTACGCAGCCACTCATCAAAAAGATCGTGGCAATCGTCGTCAGACGTGCCGCGAGATGGTTGCGGGTGCGCATCGAGAAAAAACATCGTACCCGCGCGCAAGCCGCCGCGCAATTTAGAGAAGGGATTTCAGTTCCGATTCGATAGCAGCCGTGTACTCAAAACCGATGATCTTATATCGCAAGATTCCTTGCCGGTCGTAGATCATCGTCGTCGGCAAACCCTCGATTCCTCCGAATTTGGCGCGAATGCCATCCGTCGCGACCGCTAGCGGATACTGGGCGCCAATCTTTCGTGCAAACATGAGCGGATTGATGTCATCCACCATAGTGTCGAATTTGAATCCGACCACCACAAAGCCATCTTTTCCGTAGCGATCGAGCAACTTCTGATATCCCGGCATTTCCTTCTTGCATGGCTGGCACCATGTCGCCCAGAAATCCACCAGCACAATTTTCCCGCGAAGATTCGCCGAGGATACATTGTGCCCGCGCAAGTCGTTTACTGCAAAATCTGGCAAACGAGAACCGATCTCGCCCGCCCGACTCGCTTCAGCGCTTACTGGTCCGGCAGCTCCTTTCTCCTGGCACACCGCGAGCGCCGGCATTCCAATTGCAATCACCGCCATCGCCAATCCGATTCGCAGTTTATTTTTCATCGTTTCACTGGCCCAACACCTGGAGTATCACTATCTTTAGCGACGGCGGAACAGCGGACTTCTTCTTCGCCTTCCCTTCCGGCTTTTTGAACAACTGAGCGCGCACCGTGACTTCTGTTCCCGCCCCGGCCATTGCTCCGAGCTCTTTCGATAGGTCATTCGGCTCGATCGCGAACGACTGGTTCGGTTCTACTTGCAGTGCGATTCCGCCCGCCGGGTCTTTTACGATCCGCCCGCTGGCGATCATGTCCATTTCGCCCACCGTCACGCCGCTATCGTACGTTGCCTTGAGCAGATGAACCGGATCGATTTTCCCGTCGTCTTTAGGCGTAATATCGGCCGTGCCATGCAGCAAACTGACTTCCACTTTTTCGACGCCATCCTGGCGCCCGAGGTGCTGTTGCACCCCGTAGGCTCAAAAGTTTCAAGTCATGCCTTCGACGCGCATTTCGATGTGCTTGATCCGCGCTTGCGCCACAGGCACGATCGTCGAGCACAGTAACAGCAAAAGTGTGAGCTTCCCCGTATTTATCGTCGTGTTCATCGTTTCTCCTTTCTTTAAAGATGCATCCGAAATTGCTGCGTAATGCCAATACTGATGTCGCGCCGCACCGGCATGAACGCGGCCCCATGCGTGTGCGCCACGTCCCAATCCATCCCGAGCCAGACATGAGTGCCAGGACGCACTCCGACAAACGTCGTCAGGCCTGCGAGAAGTACATCGCCCCCGCTTCCCCTCTGCGTGATTCCCGTAAGCCGGTCATTTTCTAAATGCGCCCAAATCACCTCGGGTCCGATGAACCACTCGCGCCCCACTTGGCTCGACTCATACGGCCGATACGAAAGCCAGAAACGCGATTCACCATCGCTGCCGAGCCGCGTCTCGTGCGTTCCTTTCCCCCGCCACAGCCAGTGAAAATCCTCGTCGGCCACCAGCCGCTTGTAATTGAACAGCCCGGTATACGTCCAGTTCGCCGCCAGAAACAAATCCGTTGATCCCGATCCCGGCTGCAACGAGTCTGGCAGCACGTTTCCTATCCTATCTGTCAGGCTCGTCGACCCTGTGGGAAGCTTGGGTCCAAACGACACCGATGCCTGCGTCGTTCCGCGCTCCGAATCCCGCCGGTAGAACCGGTATTTCACGAACACTACTGCGTCGCCCAAGCCGGTCCCTCCGACCGTGCCTGCGTTCAGCCCGGCTATCTGAAAGTGATTTGTCACCACAGGCACCAGCACCGTCAGGTCAAAATTCGTGTGAAAGCCCCACGTGAAGTTGACAGTCCCCTGGTGGGAAAATGTTGGCCGCGCCGTCGCCGGGATGGCGCCTTCAGCATCGAGAGGCGATCCTCGCGTCGTGAACGCGGAGTTGTACGAGACGAGCGCGCCTCCCGGAAATAGCGTCGGAGCTGATTCCGGCGCCGGACCTTGCGCACGCGCAGGAGAAACCGCACACAAGAGCAAGAGGGCGAGAGCAACTGGAGACCGAATCCACTCATACGTCAATTTTCTTAAACCCATTGGCACTCCTTCCGATGAGCGAGCTTCAAGTGAAAATCAGCACGAATGCGCTTCGCGTGCACACGTGCGAATAGACATGCCCAATTGGAAGAGGGGTTAAATTCGCAGTGGTAAGGAAGGAAAAATCGAAGACCCCGGTGGCGCGTGCGAATCGCCGCCAATCGCCGTAACCGAAAAAATTAGTGCCGGTGCTCGATTCTGCTGAGGGAATATCGCGGCCACTACGGAGAGGGGGGAAATCCCCTGCACGGAAGGAGCTTGCACAAACGGCGCGTGCATCGCCGGCATCGTCTTGCAGCAGTCCTGGCTATGGCCGGAAGAACCCGAGCATGGCATCGACTTGCAGCATTGCATCGCGTCCGCCGGCGTGGCCATCGCGGAACAATCCACCGCGTAGGCAGCCAGCGCCAGTGCGATAATCGCAAACAGAATCAGCCGAGAAATTCGCATCTGCTTGAAACTTACGCTCCGGCAGCGTCGGTGTCAAACATTTGCAAGAGCTATCGAGCGCTCCTGTGACGTTTCTTTTGGGCGCCGGAGGAGGCCTGGCCTTCGCGGCGCACGATTGTCTTTTGCATGCGGTACATTCGATTTTCGGGTGCGCCATGGCTGAAATCTTCAAACGAAAACGTGACGTCGCCACCCGGTGTTGCCGCGGACGCAAGCTTTACCGGCAGTTTGCCGCAGACGTCGCTCTCGACGAACGCCGTCTCGTATCGCGCCCGCTGTCTTCCCCAGGTGTACACACGCAAGAGCGTAAAGTCGCACGGCTGCCCTTCCGGACCCTTCGTTCCCACCACGAGGTACTGCGGCTTCACGCCGCCCGAACCGTCCTCAACGCGATTCAATTCAAACCACGCAACGATCCGCATGTCCGCCGACAAAGCGTAATCCGGCAGCGGCTCCGGAACATCGAGCTGCACGAACCGCCCGAGAATCCATCCGGCCACTGGCCCTTCATCCGGCATATTTGCCCGCACCAGCCACCAATCCTCTTTCTTGGCGTCAGTTGGAGCGCTCGCATCTTCGCCGTGCTGGCTCGCAGGGCTCATCTCAGGAATCGCTACGGCCTGGCGCTCGAAAAGGTCCACCGGCACATCTTTATTCAATTGCCTGATTCGCACCGCTTCGCGTCCTGGATCAAGCCGCAAATTGCCCAACACTCGCGTATGCCCCCGCGCTTCGACGGGCAGCGCGGCAGCCCGTTGCTCGAGATCCTTCCCTTTCTGCCACAAGTCCGCCGACAGCAAGTCGCGCTCGTTCACCCATCCGGTGACGTTGCGCATCGTGCGAACCTGCACTTGATCTTGAAAGCGGCGCAACGCCTCCAGCCTATCGCCAAAATTCACGGTCGCAATCGGCTCGCGAACCTGCGCCGAAGTGCTCCATAGCGTGACCTGACGGTTCCCGGCGAAAGCGATTTCCACGGAAGGTTTCGGTTTACGAAAGTGCAGGTAGGCCGCGCCGCCAACGATCACGAGCAGTACGAATCCAACGAAAATCTTGCGCATCAACAGCGATCCCCAAATCCCTGAATGTAACGGCAGATTTTACCTCAGAATTCTAAATGCTCATCGCGCTCCTTAGCGTTTAAGTTTCCATCACAATTCCGCGGAACTGTGCGCGGTCCTGCTACAATGCCCGAGCGTCCACGCGGGCGGGTAATCTTGGGTGGGAGGGACAACGATGCGGAGCTTCGAACGGCTACAACCACTCGCGCTGCTGCTCTTGCGCCTGGGGCTGGGCATCATCTTCATTTACCACGGCTATCCAAAGCTTTTCGCCGGCTCGCATGCGCAAATGCATGGATTCGAGCAAATGGGCTTCCCGGGTTACTTCGTTTACGTAGCGGGGATACTTGAATTCTTCGGGGGCATTCTGTTGATCGCGGGACTTTTCACGCGGATTGCAGGCTTGCTGCTTGCGGGCGAAATGGCTATCGCCATCTGGCGCGTTCAACTGCCGATGGGATCCATCACCGCGGTCAAGGACTACCAATTCCCTCTGGCGATGGCAATAGGAGCGTTCGCCCTGGCGGCGTTTGGCGCGGGAATCATTTCGTTCGACCACGCGATCTACGGCGCGCGCGCCCGCAGCGGCGCCGGCCGCGCCCCGCGCAAATCGAAATCTTAACTTAGACGGCCTGCGTCGAATGCGACGCCGGCGGCGCAACGGATGGCGCGGGCGTGACGATCGGGCCCGGCAACGGCGCCTGCGGCATCACCAGCCATGCCACAAAATATCCGAGGATCGCGGGAACCAGCGGCACCGGGAAAATCACCAGCAGCACCCAAATCAGCCGCACCACCGTCGAGTCCACGTTCAGGTATTCGGCCAATCCGCCGCAGACGCCCGCAATCTTGCAATCCGTTGACGACCTCACCAATCGCCGCTGCCCGGACGCTCCCGCAACCGCCACATTCTGCCGCCCTCCGCAGAAATAACAGAAATTCGAGCACTCCGCGATTTCCCTATGGCACTTTGAGCAGACCATCTTCCACCTCCGTAGAGCAGACCTCAGCACCCTTGCGTCGCGCTACCTACAGATACGAACCGGGGCCCGAAAATGTTTCCCGCCGGCTCGCATTTACGCCTCTCCAATCGTCCTTCTGAGCGAAGCGAAGAGTCTCTCTTCGCGAAAATACCAGGCACAAGAGAAATACTTCAGGCCAAAAATAGCCCTCGGAACGGCACCCGGCCCTTTCAACAAGGTGTTTAATATTCCGTCAGTTCGCGCACCGCACGAACGATGTCTTCGGTTTGCGGCAATATCGCGTCTTCCAGCCTCGGTTGGTACGCGCAGAAAGTGTCCGTTGCCGCCACGCGGCGTACCGGGGCATCGAGCTGGTCGAACAATTCGTCGGCGATCCGCGCGGCAATTTCCGCGCCATAGCCCCACGAAAGCGAGTCCTCATACGCCACGATCACGCGATTCGTCTTGCGCACCGTCGCCGCGATGGTTTCCCAGTCGTACGGGCTCAACGACCGCAAGTCGACGATCTCCGCTGAGATTCCCTGCCTCGCCAGTTCCGCGGCCGCCACTTCCGCCCGATGCACCAGCGCGCCATAGGTGATGACGCTCACATCCGTTCCCTCGCGCGCCACGCGTGCCTTGCCAAATGGAATCGTGAAATCAGCGCCCGGATACGCCGAGCGGTTGTATGGCTGCCGGTAGAGATGCTTGTGTTCGAGGAACATCACCGGATCGTCGCACCGAATTGCCGTGCGCAACAGCCCGCACACATCCGCCGCCGTTGAAGGCATCACGACACGCAGCCCCGGAATGTGCGTGAACGTCACTTCGCCGCACTGGCTGTGATAAATCGCGCCGCCCGTCAAATACCCGCCGATCGCCACCCGCACCACCACCGGCGATTTGAAATTCCCGCCCGAGCGCCATCGCATCGTCGCCAGCTCGTTGCGAAGCTGCATCATCGCCGGCCAGATATAATCGAAAAACTGAATTTCCGGCACCGGCTTCAGCCCGCGCGTCGCCATCCCTATGGCGCGCCCGACGATTGCCGCCTCCGCGAGCGGCGAATTGAACACGCGCGCCGCGCCGTACTTTCGTTGCAATCCGGACGTCGCCTTGAAAACTCCGCCCTTGCCCTTCACGCACTTCAAATTTTCCTCACGACTGCAATCCGCCACGTCTTCGCCGAACACCAGCACTCGCTCGTCGCGCCCCATTTCGTCCATCAGCGTGGCCGACACCATTTCGACCATCGTCATGGGCGATCCCTGGTCCTTCGGCCTCGCTTCGAATTTCTCGCTCGTCGGATCAACATCCGGCGAATACACGAACTGGTAAATCGACTCCTTCTCCGGCAGTGCGGCCGCGAGCGCCCGGTCGGTCGCCTCGGCAATCTCCTTATCGACCTCCAACTCCAGCGCTTCGAGTTCACCTGATTCCAGGATTCCCTCGCGCACCAAAAATAACCCGAACTTGGGAATAGGATCGCGCTGCGATTGCTCCTCGCGTTCCGGATCGGACCGGTAAAGCTTCTCGTCGTCCGAAAGCGAGTGCGAGTACGGCCGCGTCACATGCGCATGCACCAGCGACGGACCAGACCGCGCGCGGCAATGCGCCGCTGCTCGCGCCAGCGCCGCATAGCTTTCCAGCGGCTCCGTTCCATCGCATTCCTCGACGTGCAAATCGGGAAAATTCCTCACTAGCTTCGAAATGCTCCCGCCGGCGGTCTGCACCTCGATCGGAACCGAAATCGCATAGCCGTTATCCTCAATCAAATAAAGCACCGGCAGTCGCTTGTTGCACGCCGCGTTCAGCGATTCGAAAAATTCTCCCTCGCTCGTCGCGCCCTCGCCGGCGGACGTGTACACAATCTCGTCGCTGCGATGATTTACGGCATCGCCACGCGGCCCGCGCCGCGCCTGCTCGAACGCCTTCGGAAATTCGTCGTAATAAATCGATGCTTCCGCCGCTCCCACGGCCTGCAAAAACTGCGTTCCCGTCGGCGACGACCGCGAAACGACATTCCACTTCTGATGCCCCCAGTGCGAAGGCATCTGGCGTCCGCCCGACGCAGGATCGTCTTTCGCGCCCACGCCTTCCAGAAGCATTTCATAGGGAGTCACGCCCA
>JANWJR010000111.1 GCA_025451835.1 Candidatus Acidiferrales bacterium
AGGAAAAACAAGAACTTCTCGCCGGCGGTGTTGATGAGTCGCGCGTGATCGTTCGCCGCAACGGAGTCGAGATTCCTGAAACGCCGCCAGGTCGAGGCGAGTTCCGACGACGCTGGAATATCGACGCCCAAACCAAACTAGTTTTGTTTCTCGGACGTCTGGTGTCGAAGAAGAGTCCCGATCTGTTGATCGAAGCATTCGCGGCGTGGCGAAGGAATTCCGCCGATGCCCAGGAAGCCGCGCTCGTGCTGGCGGGCCCGGAGGAAGAAAACCATGGATATGTCAGGCAACTGAAGCAACTGGCTCGAAAGCTCAATATTGCAGAGAACGTCCGGATGGTTGGTCCGTTGTACGATGACGCAAAATGGCAGGCCTATCGCGACGCGGATGTTTTCGTGCTTCCCTCGCAGAACGAGAACTTCGGGAATACAGCGGCGGAAGCCGCAGCGTGCGGCACACCCGTCATCGTAACGCACCGCTGCGGAATCGCGCCGTACGTGGGAGGCGCGGGCCTGGTTATCAACCATGAAGTCTCCGAATTGGAGGCCGCGCTTAAGACAATCCTCGAAGATTCGGAGTTCCATGCCAGATGCCGCCTAGGATGCACGGAAATGGCGGCTAGTCTTTCGTGGAACGGCCCGCTCGACGAAATGGAAGCGCTTTACCTTCGATGCGTTTCCGGGATTACCGCCGGCCGCGCCGCTGGCTGAAGCGTCGATGACTCCGCGCCGGAAACACCGCCCCACAGACGATGTATTTTCGCGTTTCCGTGGGAGAATTGCCTGAGCGGCACACGACTGGCGCGGCCTATTTGCCCTGCCTGGCGCAGAAACGCAGCGACTCCGTCGCATAAATGCCGACGGGAGCATCTGAAAGTAGCAAGACAAACGCGGCGCATATGATCATCCTGGGCATCAACGCATACCACGCGAACGCATCGGCGGCGATTGTTGTCGATGGCCGCTTGATCGCCGCCGTCGAAGAGGAACGACTAAATCGCGTCAAGTACGCGGCAGGGCTTCCGGTGCGTGCGATTCAGTATTGCCTCGACGAGGCCGGGGCCAGGCTGCAGGATATCGATCACATCGCGATTCCGCGCGATCCTCGGGCTCGATTGGGCACCAAGCTTCGCTACGCCATGCGCATGCCGCGATTCGCACTCGATCGCATCCGCGTGATGCGCCGCTTTGCGGGCATCGACGAGGACTTGGCCGCCGCCTTCGAACTCGATTCGAAGAAAATTCGCGCACAAGTACATCGAATCGAGCATCACGCCGCGCACCTGGCCAGCGCTTATTTTGTGTCGCCCTTCGATCACGCCGCCGTGCTTTCCGCGGATGGGCTTGGCGATTTTGGAAGCTCGATGTGGGCGCTGGGTGAAGGTTCGCAAATGCGCGTGCTGGGGGACGTCCGGTTTCCACATTCACTCGGAATATATTATGCGGCTCTCACTCAATACATCGGCTTCTGGAAATTCGGCGATGAATACAAGGTGATGGGCTTGGCCGCTTATGGCCAGCCGGAATTCCTTGATGAATTTCACCGCATTGTGTACGCGGATGGGCCGCTTTCGTTCCGTCTCGGCCTGCAATATTTCGTTCACCAGAATCAAGGCCCTGAAATGACCTGGCGCGAATCCGGCCGCACGCCGGTCCTCGGAAGGCTATTTTCGGATTACCTCGAACAGCGCCTGGGTCCGGCGCGCAAGGCGGAAGAACCGATCGAGCAGCGTCACAAGAATATTGCAGCAAGCATGCAGGCTGCGCTCGAAGAAGTCCTGGCGAAACACTGGAACGCGCTGGCCGAAAAAACCCAGCAAAAGGCGCTGTGTCTTGCGGGCGGCGTGGCTTTTAATTGCGTTGCAAACGGAAAAATCTTCGAATGCTCGCCTTTCGAGCGCGTCTACGTTCAGCCTGCTGCTGGAGACGCAGGGTTGTCAGTGGGGGCAGCGTTCGCTGTCAACCATCAAGTCCTCGGACGGCCGCGCGAATTCGTCATGGAGCAAAGCGGGTGGGGACCCGGATTTTCGTCAGAGCAATTGCGTGGGGCGATCGAACGGTTTAACGGCCCGGGCGACGAAATTCAGATCTCCGAACTTGCCGAGGACGCGCTGGTGCAAGAGACAGCTCGGCATATTGCCGCGGGAAAAGTGACTGGCTGGTTTCAAGGCCGAGTGGAATGGGGTCCGCGTGCGCTTGGCCAGCGGAGTATTCTGGCCGACCCCCAGCGCGCCGAAATGAAGGAGGTTCTCAACCGACGGATTAAGCATCGCGAATTGTTCCGGCCGTTCGCGCCGTCGATTCTTGAAGAAGCGGCGGGAGAATATTTTGAGAGGGCTCATCCCTCGCCTTTTATGACGTTCGCGTATCGCGTGCGCCCGGAGAAGCGCGACTTGATCCCTGCCGCAACGCATGTGGATGGCACGGCGCGGCTTCAAACAGTCAGCCGGCGCGCAACGCCGCTTTATTGGAAACTTTTGCGCGTATTTGGCGACCTGACGGGAGTGCCGGCCGTTGTGAACACGTCATTCAACGATAACGAGCCTATCGTCTGCCGCCCGGAAGAAGCCCTCGATTGCTTCCGGCGCACGCAGATGGATGTTTTGGTGATGGGAAATTTCATTTTGGAGAAGAAGCTGGCATTGGCATCTGGCATGGAAACTTTCGAAGGGGTTGTGAAGCGAACGAATTGAATTCGATTGCTTGATGCTTGCTGTGGCCGCCGCTTTGAGTGAGGTCCGGCGGTCAGAGGGAAACTTGGATCGCTGATGCACATTTTGCTGTTAAACGAGTACTATCCGCCCGACACATCCGCCACGGCGAAGATGGCGGTGCAGGTGGCGGAAACTCTTGCCCAACGCCATCGAGTGACCGTGGTCGCAGGCCGGCCATCCTACGATCCGGATGAGCGCTACCCTTACGCACTCCTGCGCCGCGACAAGCGCAACGGCGTGATGGTCGAACGGGTCGGCTCGACGGCGTACCCACGGCACGTGATGCGGCGGCGGGTTTCAAACTATTTATCGTATCTGGCGCTGGCAGTTCCCCGCGCGCTTACGATTCGCGCCGACGTTATTCTCGCGATGACGGACCCTCCCGTCGCCGGCATTGCGGGCGCGTTTGTTGCGCGGGTGTCGAAGCGCGCGTTCGTTTACAACATTCGCGACATGTATCCCGACATGGCTATTGGTGGCGATATTGTCCGGCCGAATCGCTGGGTGCGGCGCTGGGAGCGAATGCACCGGGCTGCCTTGGGCCAGGCGGCCCGTGTGATTGTTCTCGGCGACGATATGCGCGAGCGCATCCTGTCCAAAGGAGTGGCTCCGGAACGCGTTGTGGTTGTACGGGATGGAGCGACGATATCAGGTTCGATGCCAGACATGGGCGATCCCGTGGTGCAGGAAATTCGCAGCGGGATTCCGTTCGTGGCTTTGCACGCGGGTAATCTCGGCTTCTACGGAGCGTGGAGCACTCTTCTGAAGGCGGCGGAGATGCTCAGCAACGAAAATGCCGGGATCGTGTTTATCGGGGATGGAGCAAACCGCGCCTCACTAGAAGCATCTGCATCGGCCTTGCCGAACGTGCGATTTCTGCCTTTTCGACCAGTTGAACAGGTGCCGCACGCGATGATGGCAGGGGACATACACATCGTGACGGTGCGTCGTGGGCTCGAGGGGATCGTTGTGCCCAGCAAGCTCTATTCGATCCTTGCCGCGGGCCGCCCAGTTCTTGTTGTGGCAGCCGCTGAGAGCGATGCAGCGCGTATCGTGCTGAAAGCGGGCTGCGGGATGGCAGCCGATCCCGACGATCCAGCTGCGGTTGCCGCGGCTATCCGAACCATGCGCGCCGATCCGGCCCGACTCTTGGAGATGGGCCGGCGCGCAAAAGAGTCCGCGCGCGGCTATGCTAGAGTAGATGAACTGAAGCGCTTCGTGGGGATCATGGAAGATGCGGTGCAGGAAAAGAACGGCACGGCGCCCTCTGGCATCGTAAGCGAACTTTCCCGGTCCTAAAGATGGCGAAAATTCCAACCAACTTAATCGCGTTCGCCGTGGCTTTGGTGGCCTCGCTGGCGCTCACGATCCCCGTCCGGCGCATGGCGCTTCGCTACGGGATGGTGGACCGACCGAATCCACGCAAGGTACACGTCAAGCCGATCCCGCTTCTTGGCGGAATCGCCATTTATCTCGGCTTCGTCCTGGCAATTCTACTCACGCTTCCAGCGGTGCCGGAGCAGCAGATTATTGGCATTCTCGCCGGGGCAACCCTCCTTGCGATCGTCGGGTTTCTCGACGACGGCGGTTTGCTGCATCACCAGGTAAAACTGTTCATCGGAATGCCGGCCGCCGCGATATTTTTGCTGACGTCCGGAATCCGGGCACAGCTTTTTTCGCCGTTCGTCCCCGGGGGCGCGGGCGCGGCTCTTGACGCGTGTTTCACGATCCTTTGGGTTGTGGGGATCACGGCGTCATTCAGCATCCTGGACCACATGGACGGCCTTTGCGCCGGCGTTGCGGCGATGGCTGCGTTGTTCTTCACGATCTCAGCAAGCATGAATGGCCAGACACTGGTTTGCACGCTGGCAGCGGCCACGCTCGGTGCTGCAGTGGGTTTTCTCCGCTGGAATTTCAATCCAGCGAGGATTTTCATGGGCGATGGCGGCGCGATGTTCCTCGGGTTTCTGATGGCGACCCTTGGCCTGAAAATTCGACCGATAAACATTGTGTTTCCGGTTACCTGGCTGGTGCCAGTGCTAATTCTCGGCGTTCCGATCTTCGATACGACGCTGGTCACGATTTCCCGCGCGCGGCGCGGCTTGCTTCCCTTTACGTCACCAGGAAAAGATCACACGGCCCACCGGCTGTCGAACCTGGGATTGGGACAGCGGGGCGCCGTTCTGGCGATGTATTTTTTCGGTGGTGTTTCAGGCGGGCTCGCACTTCTCGCTCCCTGGTTATCGGCAGCGACAGCGTATGCGCTGGCCGCAATGCTCGTGGCATGCGTCCTCCTGGCAGTTTTTTTCCTTGAGAGCGTACCGTACGAACGCCAAGGGAAGCTGCATAAGCCTTCGACGGCACCATGAAGGGCTTCTAAGACCGCACTTCTCTTTGGGGATAGGTGTGTCTAGTGTGTCTACGTTATACTTCCGTGAGAGTTTGTCCGTGCTGAATGCGCCAGGCGGCATTCGGCGCGCACAAAGAGATGCTTCAGTACAGCGGCCTACTGAGAGCCGCATTGCGTTTTGATTCTAATTTTCCCATGAGGCCGAAGCTTACGGACGACCATGGCGCACGAACAGAGCAACCCCGAGAACGCATCTCTGCCCACATCCCGCTTCGATGCCGGGAACGTGGCGGTGATAGGCGGATCGGCCGCCGGGCTGTTTACAGCTTCGTTGCTCGCGCGGCAGGGACGACAGGTGCGCGTGTTCGAACGGATGGAATCGCTCGAGCCGGCGGAGCGCACGCTGATCGTCACGCACCGGATGCGGCATTTGCTGGGCCGCAGGGCCGAAGGTTGCATCGTCAATGAAATTCGCCGCTTCGAGCTTTTTACCGATGGTCGGTCCGCGACAGTCCCCCTGAAAAATCCCGACTTGATTATTGAACGCCGCGCTTTGATTCAAGGCCTGGCGGACGAAGCCGTCCGTGCCGGGGCTTCGATTGAGAGCGGACGCCGTTTTCATGCGATGCATCCAAACGACCGAGGAGTGGTTCTCGAAATCGAGCGATGCAGCGACGGACTGCGCGAGGAAGTTCACGCGGGAACCGTGGTGGGGGGCGACGGAGCGGCGAGCCGCGTGGCGCGGGCCGCGGGGTGGCCGCCACTTGCGACGGTACCTCTGGTGCAGGCGATCGTGCGGCTGCCAAGGGACATGTCGCCCGATACGGCGCGGGTCTGGTTCGTTCCGCAGGACACTCCCTATTTTTACTGGCTCATCCCGGAATCGCCCACGCGCGGGGCGCTTGGCTTGATCGGCGTGAGAGGATCCCAGACGCGACGAGCTTTGGAGCAGTTTCTCGAAAAAAAACGACTAGAACCGATTGAATTTCAGGGTGCGCGCATTCCGGTGTACACGCGATGGATTCCGGTCCGGCGCAACGTGGGAAGAGGCGCTGTCTATCTGGTTGGCGACGCAGCCGCACAGGTGAAGGTCAGCACGGTCGGGGGAATCGTGACGGGCTTGCGAGGCGCTCTGGGCGTCGCGCAGGCAATCCTCAATGGCGGGGCAAGCCACGAATTGCAGAGGCTGCGGCGCGAACTTGATGTTCACCTGTTGCTTCGCAAGTCGATGCACGATTTCGAACAAGCCGATTACAGTTATTTGGTGGACCTGCTCAACGACCCTACAAAGCAGTCGCTTGCCGAGTATTCGCGGGATGAAGCCTGGAAGATCCTCTGGCGCGTCTTCCTTCGGCAGCCCCGGCTGGTGCTGCTGGGAATACGCGGGCTGCTAACCCGCGGCCGCCCGCTCTCGCAGCCGCACGGTTGAGCGGAGCTGGCGCGAATCATTCCGTGAAATGCAGAACTACTTGATGCTGCACTCTTCCGTGATACAAACCAGCTAGCATGTACATTTTGGGCCTCTCTTCGATGGAGCACGATCCGGCAGCCGCTCTCCTGAACGAGCGCGGCATAGTCGCTGCGATCGAGGAGGGGAAACTCGCGCGTTCCAGGCGGGCCGAAGGGATACCTCGCTTGGCGATTCAGTATTGCCTGAACCGCGCAGGAATCGATTGGCGCGCCATCGATCGAATCGCCATCGCCAGCCGTCCTGCAATCGCATGGCGCCGGCAGACGCTGTTCCGGGCGCGCCTTGCGCCGCTAAGTCCGCTTTCGAGCGGCTACTTCCTAAACAAGGCGTTCGGTGAGTTCGGGCGCGAGCTGAACAATTTCCGCATCGTGCGCTCACTGGCCGGCGCGCCCGAAGGGCGAGTTGCAGGCTACGATCATCATCTGTGCCACGCCGGGAGCGCCTATTTCGCGTCCGGGTTCGAGCGAGCGTTGATCGTCACGCTCGACGAACGGGGTGACGGACGCGCGGGCTTTGCGGGTATCGCTCATGGCAATGATATTCGCGAATTTGTAACGGTTCGCTTCCCTCACTCACTCGCGTGGGCTTACACACAGTTCACAAAGCTGCTTGGTTTTCGGCCGCATGCCGACGAGCATAAGACGCAATGGCTAAGCCTTGCAGGGGAACCGGTGTTTACCGATTTTTTTCTGAGCATTCTTCGGCGCCATCCACAGGGACCACCGCATCTCAACGGACAGTATTTTCGGCACGAGTTCGCGGGCCAGCTCTCTTTCGCCGAAAAGTTTTACGCGCGGCTGGAAATCCCTCGCGGGTCCGAAACGACGCTGGGCAATCCGCTGAAGGCCGATATCGCAAGTAGCGTGCAAAAGGCTTGCGCGACCGTGGTCTGCGACTGGTTGGAAACGCTGCGCAAGCGGACGGCGGAACGCTATTTGTGTCTGGCCGGCGGGCTTTTCTTGAATCCGCTATTGGTCTCCGCGATTGAGAAGCACACAGGTTTCGACCGGATTTTCGTTCAGCCTGCGGCCGGCAACGAGGGTACCGCCCTGGGAGCTGCATGGCTCGCGTGGCACAAAAGGCCTGGGCGTCCGCGATTCGAACGCATGGCAAACGCGTACTTAGGGCCCGGCTATCCCAACGAAGCCATCAAACAAACGCTCGACAACTGCAAAGCCGCGTACCGCTGGTGCGATTCAGAAGATCGCAAAATCGAAGAAGCGGTACGGCTGCTGCAGGCTGGAAAGATTGTTGCATGGTATCAAGGCGCGACGGAATTTGGACCGCGAGCCCTGGGGAATCGCAGCCTGCTTGCATCGCCGTGGGCGCCCTACGTGAAAGAAAATTTGAACGACTACGTGAAACACCGCGAGTCGTTTCGTCCGTTTGCGCTCTCAATGCCGGCCGAAGATTGCGCACGCTATTTCGAGTGTTCGGCGAATGGCCGATTCATGACTACGATGGCAACTGCAAATGAAGACGGCCGGAAGTTGCTCGATGTCTTGCCGCCGGGCTTCCTGTTGCCCGGAAACCTGGTGCGGCTGCACGTGGTGGGAGCGGACGACAATCCTTTGCTCTGGAAGCTCTTGAAGCGATCCGGCGAAAATGCACCCGCGCCAATGCTCATCAATACGTCGTTCAATCTTTTCGGCGAACCACTGGTCGTCAGTCCGCGGGACGCGGTTCGAAGCTACTACTGCTCCGGGACCGACGCTCTGATTGCGGGCAGCTTCTTGCTCACCAAGCATTGATGAGAACGGCGGACAATTCACGCGTAGGCAGTGGAACGTCCCGGCGGCGCCACCTCGCCGTTACGATGCTCCTTCTTGCGCTGGTGGTTCTCTCTTTGATCTCAGCCTTCCGGGAGGCCGGCGTGTGGCTGGTGCGAGAAGATCCTCTCGCACGCGCCGATGTAATTTTCGTCTTGAGCGGAAGCATGCCATATCGCGCGGAAGAAGCGGCCAACATTTATCGCAAGGGGTACGCGCCCGAAATCTGGGTAAGCCACCCGCTAGGCCCCTCCGAGGATCTTCAGGAACTCGGAATCCACTACGTCGGTGAAGAAGAGTACGACCGCGAAGTTTTGATCCATGAAGGAGTTTCGGAATCAGCGGTTCGCGTTCTAGCGGATGAAATCGTCGACACCGAACAAGAGATGCAAGCGGCGTCGAAAGAAATGAGGGCCACAGGCAAGAGAAGGATCATCATCGTCACGTCGCCGGAGCATTCGCGGCGAGTCCGAGCGCTGTGGAGAAAGCTCGGCTTGAAAGATTCAATGGCGATCATTCGGGCGGCGCCCGAAGATCCGTTTGATGCGGTCTATTGGTGGCGCGACACGCGGGACGCCCTTGCGGTGGTGCGGGAATACCTGGGACTGATGAATGTCTGGGCTGGATTGCCGGTGCGGCCGCGTTCGGGTGGGGTCTGAATGCCATTCGGGGTTAAACCTTTGCGTTGTTCAGCCACACTGGCTCGGGTTCGAGGATTTTGCAGCGGTCCCAATCTGCTTTTTTCCTCAGGTCGTGCAGCCAGAGCTGCCACTCGATCCCGGTATCCTGATCGTCGTGAGAATAAAATGCACGCCAGCAGCCACCCCCACCGGGGGACGGCTGTCCGCCATTTTCAGAGCTCTCCAACGGATCGTGACTCCGAAACTCCGCCAGCAGATCCACGTCGAGATGCACCCGGAGAAATGTAGTGGCATCGGCGTCGGAACCGCCGGGGCAGCCGTTATTGGTATTCGCGGCGTTTACTTTCGAACAGCAATAACATCCCCGGAGTTCGATCGAGTTTTTCGAGAGAATGAGTTCGAGGGAGGGCGGACGTTCGATGCGCTCGCCGCCAGCGAGCCGCAATTCCCAAAGAGTCAGTGGATCCGCGGCGGCATCGGAATCCGCGTAAAAATCCAGCGTTCGCGTTTGACGCAGTGCCGCCTGACTCTCTGGCAGAATCTCCGTGGTCGTCGCAACCGTATGGCTGCGCCAGCGTTCGAGTTTTACCGACGCGACGAAACTGCCGTAGGATTGAATGAATTTTCGCTGTTCGCTGGTGATGGCGAGGGTGTGTTGCCAGAAGCGCTCGCTGATGCGGAATGAGAATGTAAAGACTTGCTCAAGCGGTACCGGAAAGGACTCCCCCAGGCGGCGCTTGAAATCGGGATTGCCAATTTCTTCCAGATCCCGGATGCGATCCGCAAGCCGCCGGATGGTCCAGGACTGCTTTCGCAATACCTGCTGCCAATGGCTCGCCAGGCCTGCAAAGACAAAAACAACGATGATGGAGATTCCCATTGCCGGCAGGAGAATGTCCATATGTGCGCTCTCCGGGTGTTGCGCGGGGTCGAGCGGATTCTACTACTAAATTGCTGGACCGCGGATGCAATCGCGGCCTTGGGAGACTTTTTTGCAGGGATTACGTCCAGGGATTACTGGGCACTTTCATGAATGCGCGTTACTCCAAGAGTGTCAGACTTCGGACGTGCTAGCACCGATTCGATGATTACTCATCATCAAGTGGGATTCCGAACGTTTGTGATTTGGCTTGGCGGATTGCACCAGCTATACGAAAATGGAATGCACGTTAAGCATTTTTCATAGATGAGCAATTCGGGAGATTTGCTTTGAAAATTTCTGTGATTGGGGCCGGTTATGTCGGCCTGGTGACGGGCGGATGTCTGGCTGCAATCGGCCACGAAGTAATTTGCACCGACAACGACGCAGCAAAAATCAAGACTCTTGAAGCGGGCCGGCTCCCCATCTACGAGCCGGGACTGGACTCCGTGGTGGCAACCGCTCGCAAAGAGGGGCGCCTGACTTTTACCGCCAATCCGGCGGGCGCCGTGGCAGCCGGAGACGCAATCTTTATTTGCGTCGGCACGCCGCCTCTTCCCAACGGCGACGCCGACTTGAGCGCCATTGACCGGGTGGCGCGCACGATCGCCACGGAAGCGCGCTCGACCAAGTTGGTGATCGAAAAGAGCACAGTGCCGGCACAAACGGGACAGGAGCTGCAGCGTGCACTTTCGGTCTACGGCCGCAAAAGCAATTTATCGTTCCGCGTTGCGTCGAACCCTGAATTCCTTCGCGAAGGAACAGCCGTCGAAGATTTCCTGCACCCCGACAGGATCGTGGTTGGTGTGGAGGATGAAGCGTCCGAGCGCCAGCTCCACGAAATATACCGGCCCGTTCTGGAGCGCAAATTCCATTGCTTCGCCCACGGCGGAAAGTGCGCGGACGGGCCGCTGCCCGAATGGCTGGTAACCACGATCAACAGCGCCGAGCTAATCAAGCATGCTTCGAACTCATTTCTGGCGCTGAAAATTTCCTACGCCAACATGGTTTCGGATCTCGCGGAACGCCTCGGGGCGAACGTCGACGAAGTGCTCCACGCCGTGGGAACGGACCCTCGCATCGGCAAGAGTTTCTTCCGCGCGGGAATTGGATTTGGAGGCTTCTGCCTGCCGAAAGATTTGCAGGCGTTCGTACACCTCGCGGAGCGGTCGGGCGTGGATTTTTCGATGTTGAAGGAAGCAGAAGAAATAAATCACGGGCGCATTCACCATTTTATGGAAAAAATCAAGCGCGCCCTCTGGGTGGTGAAGGAAAAGCAAATCGGCGTGTTAGGCCTGGCTTTCAAGCCCAATACGGACGACATTCGATTCTCGCCGGCAATCGATTTGATTTCCGCGCTGGTGTCGGAAGGAGCGCACGTTCGCGCCTACGATCCTGAAGCAATGGAGCGCGCGCGTGCTTCGTTTCCGCATCTCAAATACGCCGAATCCGCCTACGACGCCGCCGACAACGCCGAAGCGCTGGTGATCGCCACGGAATGGGATCAGTTCCGGCATCTCGATTGGGACCGCGTCCGGGAATCAATGGCCCGACCGCTGATTCTCGATGGGCGCAACCTGCTTTCCGCACGTGAAATGAAAGCCTACGGATTCGAATACTATTCGGTGGGCCGTCCAGACTGATTGGCGGGAGCCGGGCCTCTGGAAAATGGGAATTACGCAGATGCGTGACGCCAAACTTTCGCTAGCGCGCCTGGTTGGATTCAGCAAGCTTTTTGCGGAAGTAATCATAGGTACGGCGTAAGCCTTCCGCGAGATCTACCTGCGGCTCCCAATGCAGGATGCGCTTTGCTTTGCTGATATCGGGACAGCGCTGTTTGGGATCGTCCTGCGGCAAAGGATGAAACACTATGGGAACATTCGCGCCTACAAGTGCGCGCACACGTTCGGCAAATTCATGGATGGTGATCTCATGCGGATTTCCGATGTTCACGGGATCGTGTTCGTTCGATTCAAATAAGCGGTAGATTCCATCGAGCAAATCCGACACGTAACAAAAGCTCCTGGTCTGGCTACCGTCGCCATACACCGTGATTGGTTCCCCGGCCAGTGCCTGGTACAGGAAATTCGGCAGCGCCCGGCCGTCGTTCAAGCGCATGCGGGGACCGTAGGTATTGAATATGCGGACGATGCGCGTATCGAGACCGTGGTAGCGGTGATAGGCCATCGTCAAGGCTTCGGAAAAACGCTTGGCCTCGTCATAGACGCCGCGCGGCCCCACTTGATTTACATGACCCCAGTAGCTTTCCGGCTGCGGGCTCACGTCTGGGTCTCCGTAACATTCCGACGTCGAAGCCATGAAAAACTTTGCTTTCTTGGCAAGCGCCAGACCCAGGCAGTTGTGCGTTCCCAACGAACCAACCTTGAGCGTTTGAATCGGCAATTTCAAGTAATCCGGCGGGCTTGCAGGCGAGGCGAAATGGAAGACGGCATCCACCGCACCGGGAACTTCGATGTGTTTTGTTACATCGTGACGCTTGAATTCGAACCGAGGATTCTCGCGCAGGTGGGCGATGTTGGCTTCCGAACCCGTGGCGAGATTATCCAGACACAAAATGCCCCAGCCTTTCTCAATCATTAGGTCGCAGAGATGGGAGCCAAGGAATCCCGCACCGCCGGTAATTACCGCTCGCAAATGAGTGCTCCTTAACGCCCGGTTCGGACGAACGCCGCAGGGAGCATTATGTCTGAAAAAAAGACGGCGGAGAAGAGCCGCGCCCGTGAGATCACGGTCGCGGAAAACGCTGGATTTTCCAATAGGCTTAGTGAGTCGTTACGAGCCGGTCTGAAGGGAAAGCGGTCGTATGATCCACGACAATTTTCCAGCCGTCAGGAAATCTCTGAAAATTCAGGGTGAAGACTCCCGCCGGCTTGTCGCGTTCGCGTTCAAGCTGGTATTGTCCGGTCGCGAAAGCGGCATCCCCGCAGACGACGTGGATCTCCAGCTTCGAAAACGTCAGGTGGCCCATCGCTTTTCGATCCGGGTAATGTTTTCGGTAACGGTCGAGGAGCGTCTGCCACCCATGCGAAACCCCGTCGGCACTGACAAATTCCGTTTGGCTGGATTTCCAGTATCCCGCCATGAATCCATCGATATCTCCTCGATTCCAGGTGTCCGTTTGAGCCTCAAGAACGTTGCGGATACTTAGTTCCGGTGACTGATCCACAGCGGGTATCGGCTCTGAGATGGCAATTGAGGACCCGGGGGTGATGGCGAGAAGAATCGCGAGAAATCCCCAAAGAACCGGTCTCATGCGCTTAAAGTTCATCCGTTGTCTCCTCCCAAGGCTGACGCTGCAAGCCGGTGCTAGAATTTCGGGGAGCTGCGATCGGCGTGCAATTGTATAGCACCATCGGCGAGGCGCTGGCATTCGCCCGTCCTATCGAGCAGAGTACGCTAGTTCTATTGTCGACGCACGGTCCGCACGGCAGACTAGCACTCGGTCGAAGCTATGTTGATCTCAGCCTTCATTTTCGTGATGACGGTCGTCACCCTGCTCCAGTTCGGCGCGTGGAGCTGGCGAGCCGGCTTACTGCGAGTGGCCGCCTTGGCGCCGATGCTCAGCCCGGAAACTCAAAGCAACCCGGTCGCCCAGATCTTACTGGATTCACGAGACTTCCCGGAAGTGATAGGTTATCAAAAGCTGTGTCCCCAACTGGGTAATGAGCGCGGTTTGCGTGCCGTCGCTCTCTACTATCGCCTCGTGAAGGCCGTAGGCGCGTTGGGCGAGGCAATCGTTCCTTCGGTGCCGACCAGTTGGGCAAGTCGTGAAATGGTCCTCTGCACGCGCTACGCAGCCGTTGTGATGGTGCAGCGTCTAGAACGAAATCAGACCCTCGCCGCCCAGGCCCGATCCTACTAGCGGTTCGACCTGCCCCCCTGTTGATTCTTCAGCCTCCTCCCATTCAACCCTTTTGAATCGAGTCCTAGCACTACTGATAATATTCGATTATCCGAGGCTGCGGGAACTGGGGTCGGGCCGAGGCGGTTTCGGCGCTCGCTGTCACGAACAGCCCAACTCCAACGGACTGAGGAGCACCACGATGACTACGCGAAAGGCCCCGTTTTGGGTCGTGCTGTGTTTTTCCGCGATCTCGCTCGGCCTTCTGGGCTGCGCCGGAGCGCCCCCGGTTCGCGTGTTCTTGACGCCCGGCGCGCCTCAAACAATCGACCAAGGCCAAACACTGAACCTTGCCGCTACCGCTCCCGCAGACACGACGAATTCCGGAGTAACCTGGTCAATTTCGCCTGCGACGGGTGCTGGCACGCTGATGAATACGACGACAACATCCGCGACGTATGCCGCTCCCGCCAGCGTCACCAGCGCCACAACCGTAACCATCACGGCCACGTCGGTGCACAGTGCGAATCGCTCTTCCTCGCTGGCAGTCACCGTGGAACCGCCACCGACGATTCCAGCGACGAACCTGCCTTCGGGCAATCAAGGGTCCGCATACACCGCTACCGTAAGCGCCACGGGTGGGATCGCTCCCTACATTTTTTCTGTCGCATCTGGCTCGCTTCCGGCCGGTCTAAGCCTCGCTGCGAGCAGCGGGAGCTCGGTCACGATCAGCGGAACGCCAACGGCGTTGGGGACTTCGACGTTTACACTTCGCGTGACTGACGGCGGCGGGCTTTCGGGCGTCTCGCCATCTCTAAGCATCACGATCAACCAGGCATTGCCCCTGCAAATTACCACGACGGCGTTGCCGAACGGCACGATCAACACCGCCTACCCAACAACTACGCTGCAGGCAACAGGCGGCATCCAGCCTTACAAGTGGACCGTTACCACCGGCACTCTTCCGCCAGGACTGAGCCTGGCGACGAACGGCACGATTAGCGGAACGCCGACAACTGCCGGCACGTCAAACTTCACGGTTCAAGTCACCGACTCCGCGACGCCGACCGCGAACACCAAAACTGCAAATCTGAGCATTGCGATTTCCGCGTCCACGCCGCTGCAGGGTAATTTCGCATTCGAGTTCAGCGGGAACGATTCCAGCGGCCTTGTCGTGGCTGCCGGCAGCTTCACCGCCGATGGTCAAGGCCACATTACGAACGGAGTGGAGGACTTCAATACGGTCGGCGGCAGGCGCTTTCTCGCCCAGAGCTTTACTGGCAGCTATACATTGGGCGCGGACAATCGCGGCACTCTCACCTTGAATCTCCAGCAGGGGACGACGATTTACGCATTCTCGATGGATTCGACGGTTTCCCACGGCCGGCTGATCGAATTCGATAGCACAAGCACGCGGGGCTCCGGTGAAATCGAAAAGCAAAGTCTGACGACATGTTCTACGACTACGTTGAACACAACGTACGCGCTGGGCATGTCCGGATTTATAAGCGCCGTAAGCGGCCTATCTCCCGGCCCGGTCGCACTCGCCGGAAGTTTCCTCGCCGATGGAGGAGGGCACTTCTCGACTGGCGAAGTCGACGCAAATTTGGCGGGGACGCCAAGCTCGGTGCTGGGATTCGGCTTTTCCGGCTCGATTGCGGCGGGCTCTAGTCCAGCGTCCTGTACTTTATCTACAGTGGCTCTAACAACGGGATCCATGAACCTAAGCGCCTATCCTGTCTCGGCGTCAGAATTTTTTCTAGTCGAGACTGATGCCATCAACGCCGCGACTCCCACGCTTCTGTCCGGCAAGCTGCTTCAGCAATTCGGAGCACCCTTTGCCGGGGCAAGCGCGCTCAATGCCAATAGCGTCGCCGCGCTCACTGGTCAGGTATTCACTTCAAGCAATGGCAGTTTTGTCCCCGATGTTTTGGTGGCGCAAATTTCTTTTCCAGGGAATAACAACTTCAGTCTGACCGATACGGAAAATGAAAATGGCACCGTCTTAACGAACGTCAACAATACCGGGACGTTCGCGATTGATCAGGTTGGCCGGGTGCAGTTCTCCGGAGGAACCGGCACTTTCAATTTCGTAATGTACATCATCAACGCGAACCAAGCGTTTTTCGTGACAACCAGTACCAATAGTTCGGGAAATGCAAACCCGCTTCTGGGAGAGTTCGATCCGCAAATCTCCACAACGCTGCCAGCTTCAGCAACTTTTGTGGAAGGAACGCTGCCTTCCGGAACTTTGACGACGCCCGATTACTCCGGCTTTTTTACGGTGACGGGAACAGCTGTAACTGGAACACAGGACACGAGCAAGTCTGCCGGGAACACCTCGGGGCAAGCGATTACAGGGACACTATCGAATCTGGACACCTCGATTGGCAGCGGGGATTACACGCAGTCGGCTCCAACAAATCTCAATGGTTTCTTCTACACGGTGTCGCCGACAAAGTTCGTCATGGTCACGACGACGCCGGGAGATCCCAATCCAGTGGTGATCGTCTTCGGAAACTAGCTCGTCAAGCCTTGGAACAGCAGGGGCGCCTTCGATTAGCCGGCCCCTTGTTTCGCGCGAGAACCCTCACCAGCGCGCAGCGAGCAACGTCCCTACGAACATCTGAGTCGGTGCGTCGCCGAGCGAGCTGTCTTCCCTCTCTCGGCCAGTTAGCTCATTCCCCACGGCCTCTTACATTCAGTAGGCCCAGCGCATCAAGACTGCTCCGGTGGTGTACCCCGCGCCGACGGCGATCAGCAGCACCAAATCACCTTTGCGCAGGCGCTTCTCGTTGACCGCGTCCATCAGCCCCAAGGGGATCGTCGCAGCGGTGGTGTTCCCAAAGCGGTCGATGTTGACCATCACTTTCGAATCGTCCACGCCCAACCGTTCCTGCATGGCGCGGATGATGCGAAGATTCGCCTGGTGCGGCACCACGAGCGCCAGATCGCGGCTCGTAAATCCATTGCGTTCGAGCAATTCCACAGCAAGCTCGCTCATCCTGCGCACCGCGTATTTGAAGACCTGCGCGCCTTCCTGATGGACGTAATGCATGCGCTTTTCGACCGTTTCCGCCGATGCCGGATTCAGAGAGCCGCCGGCCGGCATGTACAAATTGCATCCGCCGGAGCCATCCACATCATGCGCGAAATCGATGATCCCTTCGGCATCCGACGCCGGCTCCAGCAAAACGGCGCCTGCGCCGTCACCAAACAGCACGCAGGTGGCGCGGTCCTTGAAGTCGAGAATCGAAGTCATCACGTCGGTACCGATCACGAGAACTTTGTTGTGCGTGCCAGCGCCGACGAACTGCGCGCCCACCGTGAGCGCGTAAGCGAATCCCGAACATGCCGCAGACAAGTCAAATCCCCAGGCTTTCTTGGCGCCCAGGCGGTCCTGTATCAGGCAGGCAGCCGCCGGAAAAAACATATCCGGCGTGACGGTCGCTACCACGATCATGTCAATTTCTTCGGGACTCACGGCTTTGCTTTCGAGCAGTTTCTTGGCGGCTTCCGTTCCCAGATGCGACGCGGCAACGCCGGGACCCGCATAATGGCGTTCGCGGATGCCCGTGCGCGTGCGGATCCATTCATCGTTTGTATCGACGATTTTCTCGATGTCGAGATTCGTGACCGTGCGCGGGGGAACATGTCCGGCAACTCCAGTAATCTTCGCAGCAATGCGATGCCCCATGAATCTCTCCATTGTTCGGGAATAGTTTGAGATTGTATGCAATCGCGCCAGCAGGTGACAAGCGAAACACGCGGCAGGATTGTTCGGGAATAGTTTGAGATTGTATGCAATCGCGCTAGGAGGTGACACGCGAAACACACGGCAGGATGGCTCGCCGGACCGAGCGGCTGGCAGCGCGAAGGAAAAGTTAAGACTTAGACGGAAGGATTTCGTACCGGTAGCTGATGGCCGCGGTCTTTGCCAGCATGGCTGCAACGGAGCAGTACTTGGCCTGGCTCAGATCGATAGCATCCCGCACCGCCTTGTCTTCGAGGCGTCCGCCCAGACGGTAATAAATTTCGATTTTGGTCCATACGGCCGGCGTCGCTTCGGCACGTTCTCCGGAGACCGACACTTCCAGCGAATCGAGCTTTTGGCGTTTCTTGGCAAGAATCAGAACGACGTCGACTGATGTGCATGCGCCCAGGGCTGCCAGGAGCATCTCCATTGGCCCCGGCGCCGAATTGTGTTTGCGATCGGCATCAAACGGAACGGTGTGTCCAGATGGCGACGTGGCCACGAATTCCTCACCGCCCTTCCAACGTATCGTTGCTGTTTGCATGGCGCGATTCCTTTGAATGGCAAGAATTGCCGAACGCTCCGGGCGTTCGAGCGAAACGTCTAGAGGTGAGTATTGAGGCGGTCCGCGGCCGCCACCGGTTCTTTTGGGAGGCGCCTCGGCGTGCGCCGCATCGTATCGATGAACATGCGGACCATTTCCGGATCGAATTGGTTGGATGCACAGCGCTCGAGTTCGGCAAACGCATCTTCCGGTGTGCGCGCTTTCTTGTAGGTGCGCTCGGATGTGATCGTATCGTAGGCGTCAGCAATGGCGATTACGCGCGCGCCAAAGGGAATTTTATCTCCTTCCAACCGCTCTGGATATCCCGTGCCGTCGTAAAATTCGTGATGGTGGCGCACCATGAGCCGGATTTTTTTCATGGCCTCAAGCGGCTCGAGGATTTTAGCGCCCAGGTTCGTGTGCGTCTTCATCGTCTCCCATTCCGCAGGGTCGAGCGGGCCTGATTTATTCAAAATCTGTTCGGGGATTCCGACCTTGCCGATGTCATGCAACAGCGCCGCCAGCCTGATCTCTTCCACTTCCGGCGTTTTCAGGCCCAGCGACTGAGCGATCAATGCCGCGTAGGCGGAGACCTTTTGCGAATGCCCTTGCGTATAGTGATCTTTCGCGTCAATGGCGAGGGCGAGCGAAGTCACCGTTTCGACCACGGCGGGCGGCAGCATGTCCGGCGAATCGCCCTGGCCTTCCTCGGAGAGCGAGCGAGTAAATTGTTCGAGGCGGCGATACACTTCCTCGAACGCTTCCGGCCCCGTGGCGAAAAGGCGCTTTAGCGTGACGCCCAGGTAAGCTTCCAGCACGTCCTTCTTCCATTCTTTCGTTTCACTCGGGTCGTAATGCTCGGCGCTCGATACGGCATTTCCGCCCTGGTGCTTGGACAGGTACATGGAAGAATCGGCCACCTGGATGAGTTCTTGCGGCGTCGAACCATGCACCGGAAATCCCGCGATGCCAAAACTGGCGGTGATGTTCTTGTCGCGCAGCAGGGGATCGGAGGCCACCCAGCCGCGAAGCTTGCACGCAAGCTGGTACGCCTGCTCGACGGTAGTTTCCGGCATCAAGATCACGAACTCATCTCCGCCGTAGCGCGCCACAACGTCGGAGCGCCGGCAATTCTGCTCGAGTATATGCCCGACGCGTTGCAGAACGACGTCGCCTTCGAGATGGCCGTAATAGTCGTTGACGAACTTGAACCGGTCGAGGTCCATGAGCACGAGCGCAAAGGGACGGTTCGCTCGCGGGGATCGCTTCCACTCGGACGACAGCGCCTCCATCAGGAAGCGATGCGTTTTCACGCCCGTCAAGCCGTCGGTAATCGCCTGTTCCTGCGCCTTCTGGAACGTCAGTGCATTGTGCAGCGCTCCGGCGAAAAGATCGGCGAGTGTCCGCAGCAGGAGCACCTCCTGCTCGCCGAATTCGCAGGGTTCCGCCGATTCCACGTATAGAACGCCCATCAATTGTTCTGCATAGGTCACCGGCAGCGCGATGGCGCTTACCGACCCGACAAGAACGGGCTGGGGCGACGACGGAGTTACCTCGCGGACGATCTCCATCTGGCCGCTGCGGGCGACATGTCCGACCAACCCCTCGCCGAGCACGATCCGGCGTCCCACCGCGTCCCGCCGCGATCCAGCCTCCGCCTGAATCATCAGTTCTTTCGCGGAATAATCGAGAATGGCGATGCCGATATGATCGTAACTGAGGGCATTCTCGATTTCTCCGGCGATTTTCGTCAGCATCTCGTCAGGATTCAGAGTGGTAATTGCGTGGCCCGAAATATTATTGAGCAGCATCAATTGCCGCGATTTCTTTTGTTCTTCCGCAAACAGACGCGCATTCTCGATGGCGATGCCGGCCTCGCTCGCCAGAACGCGGAGCAACTCAACGTGGCCTTCATCGAAGGCGCGCTCCTGCTGGCTATGGACCGCCATCACGCCGATCGCGCGGTCGTACAGGACGAGCGGCACGCCGCAGAATGAACCCGCATGCCTCCCCGGCTGTATTCCGAGCCGTTGCATTTCTTCGGCGAAATGATCGCGGACCAGAATTGGCTGCCGGGTACGCATGATGTATTCAATCATGCGGTTTCCGGCCGCACGCGTGTGCTTCGGCTGGCGTTCGCCTTCGATGATCTCCATATCGAAACGTACTTCGTCCGTTTTGCGGTCGTAGAAGGCGATGAAAAAACTGCTCACGTCGAGCAACCGCCGCATTTCGGAATAGATCCGATCGAAGAGCGAATCGATCTCCAGCGTGGAACTCAGTGCGCGGCCAATTTCATTCAGGATGTGGAGTTCCTCGCTGCGGCGCGCCGTCTGCTGAACCAGATAACTGTTCTCGACGGCCATCCCAATTTGGTGCCCTAACGCGAGCAGAAGCCGCAGCTCCGCCGGCGTGAAATTGCGGTTGTCGGGAGACCCCAACAGCAGGACGCCAAGCACGCGCTCTTTCGCCTGAAGGCTAATCCCCACGACCGTGCGCAGTCCTTGCCCAAGAAGCAACTTGCGCGCCCGCCCGAATTCGGGTTCCCTTTCAAGCGCCTCGTAATTTGAATCGGATTCAAGATCGCGGAGCACGACCAGGCCGCCGAGGCGCGCCACAAGGTTCACAATGTAGTTGTCGAGGTCGTCGTCCTGAATGGCCTGGCATACGCCTTCATTCAGCCCGGTGACTACCACCGAAGTCGGACCCGCGGCCTCGCCGTAGTGCAGGATTAGAGCTCCAGCCGGAATGCGGGCGACGTTGAGAACGCGATCCAGCGCCTGAGCCAGCATTTTTTGGATTTCGCCGCCGACGAAGCTCGAAGTCGCGAGGTTCAAATTCGAAAGCGCCAGCATGTTTCTTTCGACGCGCCGCCGCTCTTCTTCATAGACTGCCATCACCATCAGCACACCCGCAAACAACAGGGGCAGCACAACCAGAGGCAGGAGGTTCCTGCCTGCCAGCCATCCGATACGGGGCTGTAAAACGGTCGTAGCGCGCAAAATTCCCCACCCAGCGAAGGTCAAGGCAAGCAGAATGTCCCCGCGAGTTTCCTGCTTACGCCCTTCCTCCCAGAAGGTCCTCGCGACAAAGAGAAATAACAGCGCAACCCCCAGGCCGAGCGGCGCTGCAATCCAGCCCCGCGAATACGCAAGCGCCCAGACCGCGGCGATTGTGGCGCCCGCAACCACTCGGCGCAGTGGCAGCTCGAGTTGCGAATACAGTCGCGCCGAACAATAAAAAGTCAGTGCCGCGATAGCCAAAATCCATTCGGCTAGCGTTCCGGCCCACGCATGAGCGCGTCCGGTTTCGGCCCATGCGGGCCCGATGAAGTGGAGAGCAATCAACGCCCAACCGAGCGCCCAGACGAGCAGGTAGCTCTGTCGCTTTTGGCGGTACACAAAAGCGAAAAATATCGCCAGCAGCAATGCCGCCATGACGAGCACAACTCCGCCCATTTGCACTGGTATAGGCAAATTGATGTTCCGCAGCCTTGCACTACGGCCGTAGCTTGAGAATATCAGAAAACGTCCGTTGATCCGGGACGTGTATCCGGCCGAGTTTCGTGGAGGTCAACGCATGGCGGTCTCGTCCGGGGGAGTAAGCCCTGGTATTCAAATTCGGTCCGTTTCCTCCGATACTATGCGGGCCCGAAGCTTGGCGTCAACAGTACCCGTGTACCAAGTGCTTCCCGCAGCGGAACTTGCAGTGCGCCCGGCTCGATTTCGGTTCCCTGTTCCGATAAGATGAAATGCTTCCAACACGAGGAAGGAACCTAACCGTATGAACTCAGCAGAAAAGCCTCGCGTGCGTTTCGCGCCGTCGCCAACCGGCTATCTCCACGTGGGGGGCGCGCGCACCGCCCTGTTTAACTGGTTGTTTGCACGCCGTAAGGGTGGCACGCTGCTTTTGCGGATCGAGGATACGGACGTGGAGCGTAACAAACCCGAACTAGTCGATGGAATCCTCGAAGGCTTGAAGTGGCTAGGCGTGAAATGGGACGAGGGTCCTTACTTTCAATCAAAACGCCTCGATATGTATCGCGAGGCAGCCGAGCGCTTGCTCGCAAGCGGCGCTGGGTTTGCCTGTTACTGCAAGGGAGCCTCTTATGCAGGTCCCGATACCGGCGAAAAACCGGGAGTCGAAGGTGATGACGAGGACAAAGTTGCGAAAGCGCCTGCCTGCCCGTGCCGCGACCTCACCGAAATCGAGCGAACTGCCAAAGAGAAAGAAGGTATCGCTCGAGCCATCCGCTTCCGGGCGCCGCGAAGCGGCACTACAAAATTTGAGGACGCGGTATTCGGCTCGCGCGAGGTGCAAAACCCAGACATCGAGGACTTCGTCCTACTGCGATCGAACGGCTTGCCGACCTATCAGCTCAGCGTGGTCGTGGACGATATCGACATGCGCATCACACACATCATCCGCGGCGCGGACCACCTCTCCAATACCCCGAAGCAAGTGCTGATCTACCAGGCTCTCGGCGCGACGCCGCCAATTTTCGCACACGTCCCGCTCATTTTGGGGCCCGACCGCACACGCCTGTCGAAGCGCCATGGCGCCACGAGCGTAGGATCGTACGCCGATGAAGGGTTTCTGCCCG
Organism: Candidatus Acidiferrales bacterium; assembly: GCA_025451835.1. GTDB lineage: Bacteria > Acidobacteriota > Terriglobia > Acidiferrales > UBA7541 > Palsa-295. Next base: position 22,627 of record JANWJR010000111.1, read on the forward strand.
AGGCCTTCCGCAATTTCCTGGCGCTGCTCGGCTGGTCGCCCGGCGACGATTCCGAGTATATGCGCACGGCGGAACTGATCGAACGGTTCGCGCTATCCGGAGTCAGCCGGACGAATGCCATTTTCGACCACGCCAAGCTCGAATGGTTCAATACTCAATATCTGCAGAAACCTGCGATCGAGGAATTGCTGCCATACGTTGAAGCAGAGCTGAAACGCGCGGGACTCTGGGATGGATCGCAGGCGAGCCACGATCGCGCCTGGTTCGCACATGCCGTGGATTTGATTCGGCCACGCACCCGCCTGCTCGGCGATTTTTCCGGCTGGGCGCGTGCATTCTTCTCCGACGACTTTGACTACGACGTCGAAGCACGCGAAAAGTTCTGGAAAGATGAGCGTCTGGCAGGATTACTGGGAAAGCTGGCCGATTCTCTCGGCGCGCTCGATCATTGGAATCATGACGCCTGCGATGCGGCGTTGCGCAATCTGGCAGCGGCCGAGGGAGTGAAAGCCGGCTTGCTAATAAATGCAACGCGTGTGGCGATTGTAGGCCGCGCCGTAGCGCCACCGCTTTTCGAAACGATGATCATCCTCGGCAAAGATCGCGTCGTTTCCCGCCTGCGCCGCGCGCTACCCATTCTTTCCGCCCAGTAAAGCGAACTTCTTGGCCGTTTTCCCCAGCCGAAACACAACCGGGCAGGAGGACAGCGTGGCTCAACTCTGGGGAGAGGCCGTCGAAAATATTTCAGGATGGTCTGCGCGCGTTTTCGTTCCGGCCGCGGCAACTTTCAATTGCACGCTAACAGGCAATTTCACCGGCGGCAGGCATGTCGTGTCGTTGCATGCTTGGTAGCGAAGAACGATCGGGATCGTGGCGATGCCCAGCCGGACATTGGAGCGGGCTGCGATCCGCAACCGCATAATCACGGTTCCGGTGTAAACATTGAGCGGCTTATCCGGAGAGAATGCGAATTTTTTGTCGCGTCCCTGAGGATAAATCGTGCCGAGAAGTTTGAAGCCCGCGGGAATCTGCGGCGCGACCGTGGTGGCGATCAAATATGCATCGGAAGGTTTATTCGAGTTCATGTGGTATCCCGGCGCGATATCCACCACAACGGCAACTTGAAATTCCTTTCCCGCGGGTATCGGTTCGAGAGATACAAATGTGCGAGCCTTAACCACTGACGAGGCCCCAGCCATCGCGGACGTGGCTTGCGGAGCCGTTCGGGCGCGGGCGACGACCGCAACACAAAGAGCGCTCGCCGATAACAGGATGGCGCAAAGAATAGAGGCTGTGCGTCTCCGCATACCGCTCCTAAACCTCTACCGCCTCGCCTAATTTTTCCGAGAGGATACGGCTCATCACTTGGTTCAGCATCTCACCGGTCTTTTCCAGCACAAACGCCTGGGCCGCGTCGGACCAGCCGAGCTTGAAACTCGTGGTCAGCGCCGAAATCCAAATCTGCCGCACCGGGGCATTGGGGCTGATGACGAACCGCGTGCCTTCGTCATCTTCGAACTCGATTTCGAGTTTCCCGCTGCCGCCTTCGACCTCGAACTCGTGCTCATCGCCCACGTCCATCAGGCGGTTACGCAAAGCCTCCAACGCCGCGTCGCATTTCTTCTGGAAATCACGTTCGTCCATCATCGTAGTGGCAGGTTATCGCAGAATTGCGAATGGGAGCAAGGGACGGTCACCAAAATTGGTGGCGGCCCACACGATTACAGCAGGCCTTGAATCTGCTTCTCGAGGGTATCGTGGTCGGCAAGCCCGATGAAACGCTTCACGATCTTTCCGTCGCGCGATATCACAACAGTGGTCGGCAGCCCGATCAGCCCGCCAAATTTGGACGCGAGATCGTCGTTTCCCAGAACGATCGGATAATTCATCGCCTCTTTCTTTCCGTCCACATCAAATTGACTCTTTTGGACGAACGGCGCCACAACGCTTTTGCCTTCCTCGTCCATGGCGACGCCGAGCATCGTGAATCCCTTGTTGGCATATTTATCCTGGAACTCGATCATCCAAGGTATTTCGATCTGGCAAGGTTCGCACCAGGTTGCCCAGAAGTTGACAACCACCACTTTACCTTTGAGGCCGGCGAGGGCGACGTCCTTACCGTCCAAATCCTTGAACGTGACGTTCGGTTCCTCGAGCCCAACTTTGCCGGCGCTCGCAAGAGATTTCTCAGGTCCCGAGGTCTGCGCGCTCGATGAGCTTCCTTTGCAACCCGAGACAGCCATGGCAAATGCCGAGAGAAGAACAGCGTATATCGCTCTGGTCAAGCACTTTCTCATTCGCTCAACTCCCATTAACGTGAAAACCGATTCAGAAATCCCAGTTTACCCGAAAGCAACGTCAACCGGTTGAAGAAGACCAATCCTCCGATAACCAGCAGCAGAATCCCGCTGAACACTTCCACTGCGTGCAAATGCCGGCGGAAGCGCTGATAAAAGCGCAGGAACCGGCCGATGCCCAGGGCCGTGAGGAGAAACGGTATCGCCAGCCCAGCCGAGTAACACGCCAGCAGAAAAATTCCTTGAGCAATCGTTTCCCGGGTCGCGGCCATCGCCAACACCGCCGCCAAAATCGGCCCGATACACGGCGTCCAGCCGAACGCGAATGCGAATCCCATCAGAAAACCGCTCGCGATTCCGGGCTGGCCGCCGAGGTTCCGGAAATGGACGTCGCGGTTGAGCCAGCGCGTCATTGCGGGCCCGATCAAAAAGATAATCGCGATCGAATAGAAATAGATGGCTTTGAGCCCGCCTTCCGCCAGGCCTGATCGGAGGTTGATTGCAACGCCCGCCGCAACCAGCAAAATGCCGATTGCTAACCCCGCCCTCAGGGAAATCTTCGCCAGCCAGCCGATCAGGTGCAGACCGAAGAGAACGATCAGCGCTCCGGCAACTGGCGCAAGCACGTTGCGGTTGCGCAGGAGAAATGATCCAACCGCGCTCGCGGAAGCTCCGAAGCTGATAAAGACAATCGAAAAGCCAATTACAAACGCCAGCGCCGAGCTAAGCAATCCGCCGCGCGTTCCTTCGCCCTCCTTCAGTTGTTCGACGCCGATTCCCGACAGCATCGAGATGTATCCGGGGACGAGCGGAAGAACGCATGGGGAAAGAAATGACACCAGACCAGCAATAAATGCAGCCAGTATCGAAACGTCCATTTATGTCCCTGACTCTTTCTCCGACCCATTCATCTAATAGAGATTATCCGTTGCGATTCAGCCCTGATCTTCGCACATCCATTGGACGCAACCCCAGTGATTATGACTCACGCAATAACCTCGGATAGGGACAGGTTTCTCGCTCGACTGCTCGGCCTGACCTTGGGTGCGGAAGAATCCGAGAAGTGACGCCTGAACGCGCCGCTCGGGGCTGCCTCAGATTCACTCATGGCTTGCGTTCACTCCAAGTCCGGACGCTTCTTGTGCCAATTGGTCGCTTGTTCATAGGCAAACGCGATTTCGAGTAGCCCCGCTTCGCCCCAGTGCGGTCCGATGATTTGCAGGCCGATCGGCAATCCCGCGCGCGTAAAACCGCACGGAAGCGAAATTGCCGGGTGCCCGGTGTAATTCGCCGGGCGGTTCAATCGCAACAGTGCGGAGCGGACGGTTTCCTTTTCTCCCGCGATTGAGACTTCCTTCGATCCAAGGGCCGGCGCAGCAATAGGGGTTGTGGGGGCAACGATGACGTTCACTCGCTCGAAAGCAGCATCAAAATCGTGCATGACTTCACGCTGTTGCTCACGTGCGCGCAAATAGTCCACGGCGCGCACCTCGCGACCCTGTTCGAGCCGGCGCCGTAGATCGGGGCTGTATTCATCGGCACGCTTTGGAAAATATCCCCGCGATTCGTGATATTGCGTCGCTTCCGCAAGGGCAATATTCGTGCTTGGCGCAACGGAATCATCCAGATGCGACAGCGAAACTTCCGCGGCGCGCCCGCCCAGTGATTCCAGCGTCTTCACGGCATTTTTGACGGCGCGAAAAACTTCGTCGTCAATTCGGCAAAAGAAATACTGTTTCGGCCATCCGATCCGAAACCTTGCGGGCCGTTTCTTCCGCAGCTTCCGGAAATCCGGCGGGCGCGCCAGATCTGGATATCCTCCAGCAATCGCTTCCAACATGATGGAGGCATCGGCAACGCTGCGAGCCATAGGTCCAGCATGGTCGAGGCTCTCGGCAAGCGGCACGACGCCTTCAAGGCTCACGAGCCCAAATGTCGGCTTGAGGCCGACGATTCCGCACAAGGACGATGGAATCCGGATCGACCCGCCCGTGTCCGTCCCAACCGATGCGAAACACAGGCCTGCTGCAACCGCTGCGCCCGATCCGCCGCTCGAGCCGCCGGGAATGCGGTCTCGCAGCCAAGGATTGTGCGTCGCGCCAAAAAACGGATTCTCAGTGGTCACGCCGTATGCGAATTCGTGAAGATTTGTTTTTCCGACGAGAATCGCTCCGGCGCGCGCCAGTTGCTCGGCAATGACACTGTTTTTCGCGGGAATGAAACTGCCGAGAATCTTTGACCCGGCCGTCGTGCGGATTCCGCGTGTCTCGATATTATCCTTGAGAGATATTGGAATTCCGTGAAGCGGGCCGCGCCACCCGCGTCGGATTTCTCGATCGGCCCGCTGGGCCTCGCGGCGCGCTGCGTCATCGGCAACCGTGATAAATGCATTCAACGACGGATTGAGCCGTGCGATGCGCGAAAGAGCTGCGCTCACAAGTTCAGCGGACGATATTTCCCTTCGCCGCAGCAGGCGAGACGCTTCCACAATCGAGAGGAAAGCCAACTCGGATTCAAGTCTGGAAGTCACGCGTCGTTCCTCAGAAAATCTTTTCTTGCCGGCGCAAGTTGCCGAGCGACCCGAGATTCGCAATCCGAAAGACACCCTCGAACTGATTCTCGTTTCGAATCTGGCCGAATGAGAATTTGCGGTATTCGAAGCCGACGCCGCAGCAGGAGCCGTTGTAGCTGATCTCCGCAATCTGATTCTGAAACGCATTCTGCGCAAAATCGTAGCTCGCCCCGAACGTTGTGCTCCACCCGGTACGATTCATGTCTCCATACCCGAACAGCGTGCGCACCTGGTTCGATCGCGGCTCAAAATTGAGCGGTGGCGGCGACGGGTTTTCAGGCAAATTCAGCGTCGAGAAGTGAGCGAGTGTGACGAACGACTCTTTATACGGCTTCAGCTTCAGCAGCGTACCGATTGCCGTTATACGCCCGCGATTCGGATCGAAGTTGACGATGAACTCGGTGTCGTAGTGCTTTCCCGGCTCGATCGTCAGGTCGCTGACAATCGGCGAAAAGTGATGCGGCTCTTCGGCAAACGCAAACGGCGTCAGCGAATCGAGCGCCTGAAAGACATTCCGCTGCCCAGGGACCAGCGCGCCGCCAAACGTGGGATCGAAATAGTATTTCTCCGCGAGGCGCCAGGTTATCAATTCTTTCGTGCCGCCTGAACGCGTGCGATGATACAGACGCTGCGTGATTCCGTACTCGATTTCATTCGTGTCCGTCAGCGTTTCGTCCTCGTCGAAGCGTACGAAACGCCCGAAATCGGTCACGCCCGATACATAGTTGTAGGCAATGTCCGGCTCGATTACGTGTTTCCACTTCGAATCGTCCGAACCCCACAGACGGTCCAACGTAGGCGGGCGCAAGTCGACCGTAAACTCTTCGGTATTGCGAAAAAACCCCTGGCTCGTGAAACCGCCATTGATTAATTGGCCGCCGTAGTGAGTTGTTCGAAACGTGAAGCTCGGCGTCACGTTGAGCCACGATCCTAAGTGAAACGGCACCGTCACGCTCGGCGCGAATTCGTTGCGTTCAATGTACGCCGGCGAATTAAAAGGCGTCACGGACTCGCTTCGATGCTCGGCCCCGATGAAAGAGTCAAAGGAGAAATAAACCGGGAGATTTCGGAAGGGCGCCTGATCCACGGAACTGAAATGCGCTTCCGGCGCCGTTCGCAAGGTAATCGAAGTCTGCGGCGTGGCGCTCAGGAAGTTTTCGTAGCTCAGCGCGGCGAAGTTGAGACTGAACCCTTTGAAATTGTCGCTCAGAAACGCGTCGTTTCGGACTTCGGAGTTTACCGCTTGCGTGAACGTCTCGGACCACGCCAGGCGGAAGGTAAGCGACGTGAGCTGGTCCAAATCCGCTACGGCACGCCAGCCGTGCGGCAACAGCGACGTGAAAAGCAAGCGGTCCTCGTGACCTCCTTGTTTAATCGGCGGCCCATCTTCCTGCTCCAGCCCGCGATCGATCACGCCGAAATAGGAGGCGACGAGTGTTGCGTTCTCCCAAGGCTTCATGCGAATTTCCGCTTTTTGACTCCAGCCGCGCTTGCTGAAATATGAGGCACCCAGCGTGGCATCCATCCAATCCGTCGGCGCCCAATAAACGGCATCGCCCAGAACGTAGCCCTTTTTCGAGGTTTCGCCCGGTTCGGGGATCAGAAACCCGGAAGTGCGCTGCTTTTCTGCGGGAAACGTCGCGTAGGGCAAATAGAGAATGGGCACCCTGAACAGCCGAAAGTTACCGTTTTCAAGATGCACGGATGTCCGCAACTTCACTTTGGCTGATGGCGCATAGAATTTCCACACCGGCCGGCCCGGATTACAGACGGTCATCCACGCATTGTGAACGGTATAGGTGTTTTCGTCGAGGCGGTCGGCTTCTTCGGCTTCGAAATAGAGCGGATTTTGGGTTATGAGAAGCGCAGGTGTGGGCCGGCGCTGCACGGCAAACGTCGCGCGAACGTGATGGAACTTGCCGCGCCCGGTGCGCACCTCGTATCGAGCGTCATCAGCCTCCACGTGCTGCGTCATGTAATCGAGCTGCACGTGGCCGCGCGCAATGATTATCTGAGTCGCTTCGTTATATTCGACGTGATCGGCTCGCAGCCGAACGTTCTGATAGCGGACGTCAACGCGCCCATCGGCGTAATAAACTCGGCCAATCTGGCTCTGGCGATCCGCTTCGAGCGTCGCAACACGATCGCTCGCGCCGGCTTTCTGCGGAGAATTCGCGGCCGATCCTTCACGATCCTGCGCGAAAAGCGGCGATGGCAACGAGATACCAATCGCAAGGAGGGCCGCTAAAATGGCAAAAGCGCGGAGGCATCCTGAAAGCGTCGCGTTCGGCATCAACTGAGAAGTCCGTAAAGTGACGAAAGAAAGCTCGTGAAAAGAAAATTGAGCCTAACACGCGTCCGCCAGCCTCGCAATCGGCGGGGACAAGCGAATAGCCCACCTAGATTTCTTTCCGCCATCGAAATTTCGGCAGCGCAACCGTCAAACAATCCGTGCGTCGCATACAGTTTATTCTGTATTGCTCGATTGGCGACATCCGCCTTCCGTCGCTCGCGGCATCTGGATAGAAGGTCGTGCTATCATCATTGCGTTCCTCACTGGAACTTCCGCAGCGCAAAACGGACCAGTGATTCGAATCTGCTCGCACTGTGGCGCTCTTTTATTTGAGGACGCCGACACATGCTCATTCTGTGATGCGCCTCTAGCCGAGAGCGACGACGAACTCGTCCCGGCCGTCGCGGGTGTTTCTGTTCAAGCCGAATGCCAAGAACCCGAATGGCGGCGTGAAGTGGCGCGACGCTTGGAAGATTACCGCGCGCGACGCCATCGCGGCCGCCCGGATGATCCACAGTCCGGCCTTCCCTTTGCCATCACTTCGACTTACGAAGAGGAAATCCGCTTGCGCGACGCGCCTCGCGCACGTGCAAACCAGCGAATATCGTCGCGCCAGCGAACCGCGGAACGCGTGGAAATATGCATTCAGCCGGAGCTTGATTTTGCAAATTCGCCGGACGATCGCGCGCGCCCTCAAACGGCTCTGGTCCCTGTGGCGGGTATTGCCGATCGCCGCACCGCCGGCGTGCTCGATGCCATATTTCTAGCGCTCACGTATGCGGCATTTCTCGGTGTATTCGGCTCGTTGGGCGGGCAAATCATGCTCGAAAAAGTTGATGCCGCGGTCTATCTCGCTACCTTTTTCCTCTTCTACGCGCAGTATTTCTTCCTGTTCACGACGTTTGCCGGATCGACACCCGGGATGCAGCTTCGCGGGTTGACCATCGTCCGCCTGGACGGCACGTTGCCCGACACCCGGCAACTCCTCTGGCGCAGCTTCGGCTATCTGCTTTCCGGTGCAACGTTGATGGCCGGATTCCTCTGGGCGGTATGGGATGAGGACCGTTTCACGTGGCAAGACCGCATTTCGCAGACCTACATAACCGCAGCCTCACCAGTCAAGGATATTCCCGCGTTCGAGGTCCCAGCACGCCGCCACGGCTTCGCGCACAAGTAGTCAACCCTGCTCGGGCCTCGGGCGGCGTCATTTGGCACAGTCTCAGCAGAGCCCCGCCCGCCGGAGTTAGCGGTGCCGCGGATTCAGCGAAACCGCCCTTCAAATGCTATACTCCTATTTCCAAGCCCGCATCGCGAGCATCGGACTTTTACAGTTCGAACCATCGAGGGATGCCCCCTATTGAGGCGCAGCCCGATCGGGGCGCAGAAAAGGGAAACACATGAGTCCTCTGGCAAAGAAGATTGTGATCGCATTTTCGGTGCTCGTGCTGGTTTACGTCACAGCAGGCTACCTTCGAGCGCGAGCTTCGGACGACAAATCCTTCCACGCGCTGACGGTCTACAGCGAAGTCCTCGAACACATCCAGCGAGATTACGTCGACGAACCTAACATGCATCAGGTGACCAACGGCGCCCTCCATGGCCTGGTCGATTCTCTCGATCCCGAATCCACGTACCTCAGCCCTCTCGAATACAAAGATTACAAGGAAAAGAGCGAGCAGCCCGCACCCGCCAGCGCAGGCGCTACGCTCACCAAGCGTTTCGGCTATATCAGCGTGATCTCGACACTGCCCGATAGTCCCGCCGAAAAGGCCGCACTACAATTGGGCGATATCATCGAAAAGATTGCGGGATTCACGACGGGCCAGATGGGAGTCGATCAGGCGCAGGTTCTGCTAACGGGCGTGCCGGGAACGGTTGTGAAGCTTTCCGTGATCCGCCGCGGAAAACCGGAACCGCAGGAAGTTAATCTCACGCTCGCGAAGCTGCCGACGCCCAAGCTGGTGGAGGACAAGCTGGCCGGAGATGTCGCCTATCTGCGCATTCCGGAGTTCGAGGCAGGCGTCAGCCAGCAAATTCGGACCAGGCTCGCCGAGTTCAACCGCCAGGGAGCTCACAAACTAATCCTCGACCTACGCGACTGTTCGTCCGGAGAAATGCAGGAGGGAATTTCCACGGCGCAACTTTTCCTGAATTCGGGTACGATCACGACATTGAAAGGACAGACCGTCTCGCCTGTCGTGTCGTCAGCGGAACCCTCGAAAGCCGTCTGGGCGCAGCCGATGACCGTCTTGATCGGAAACAGCACAGCCGGACCTGCCGAAATCGTGGCGTCGGCTATTGCAGACAATCATCGCGGAGACACGATCGGCGACCGCAGCTATGGCACGGCATCGATGCAAAAATTGATGCAGCTTGACGACGGCTCCGCCATTATCCTCACGATAGCGAATTATTACACGCCTGCCGGCAAAGAAATCCCGACCGATGGCGTAGTGCCGACAGTCGCGGTAGCTCCGCCGCCAGCCGATTCGGTTGCGGAAATGGAGCAAAGTCCGTCAGCCTTACCCGCTGGCACTGTTTCGCCCGATGATCCCGTCGTAAAGAAAGCCATTGAAATCCTGCAGAGCGTGGCTCCAATGAAGAAGGCGGCGGCAAACCGGAAGCCAGCGCGCAGCAACACGACCGCGGTCCTCGAATCTCTCGCCTCGATGCCACAGGCTGCATAGTTAGTGGCAACTGTCTTGAGCGGGCTCAATATCCCGCCGCAAACGGACGGTTTCACCAGTTCCAGAGAATTCGTAAAAACCGCAATCGGAGTGTGGCGCCATGTTCCCAGTTTCGCCATTGTCATCGTCCTCACACTTTCTGGGTGCGCAAAAAGACCACCATCCAAATCCGAATTTCGGGCCATCACAGCGGAAGTAGTCGCCGCGGCGCAGAACGCTAGCGCACATAGGGCCCAGGTGACGATCCGCCCGGAAATCCATCCGTCCGGCAACAGGGCACTGAGCGGAAACGGAACAGATCACATCTATGTCACCCTGGCCGGCGCCTCGCAATTGGCCCCCTTCCGACAGTCCCTCCGCCATATCGCTCGCCATCACAGATTGGCGATGACGGAAGGCTCATCGGGCGGCATGATAGAATTCGATCTCGCATTTCGCGGAAACCGCACGCACTCCATCCATGTGATAACGCCACTCGCCGAGCACCAGCCCGTTTTGCGCGCCTCTTCAGCGCCCAAGCTCGCGATTATCATCGATGATCTGGGTTACGACCGAGTGTCAGCGAACGATTTGCTCGCGTTATCTTTTCCGCTCACGGTTTCCGTGATCCCGCACCTGCCACTATCGGGCGAGGTGGCCGAAGAAGCGTATCGACGCGGGGATCAAGTGCTCCTTCATCTCCCCATGCAATCAGAATCGCATGATGTGAAGCATGAAGACGTCGAATTAAGCGCAGGGATGAATTCAAACCAGGTAGCATCGGCGCTGGCGGGGATGCTTGAAACAGTGCCGCACGCGGTGGGCGTGAACAATCACCAGGGTTCGCGAGCCACATCCGATCCGAAGTTAATGCAGGAGCTTATGCCGGATCTTCGCGCGCGAAACCTTTTTTTCATCGATAGCCGGACAACCGCGGCGACGGTCGCCTACCGCACCGCGCAGCGCTTCGGCGTGCGCGCCGCATCGCGCAAAGTCTTTCTCGACGACACGCCATCGCGCGATGCCATTCTCGCGCAACTAAAACTGGCTGCGAGCGACGCGACACGCGATGGATACGCGATCGCCATCGGCCATCCGCATCCGGAAACCATCGCCGCATTAGCGGACGACGTTCCACGCCTCGAATCTCAAGGCATCCTTCTCGTCTTCGCTTCGGACGTCGTCCACTAAGAGAACAAACGGCTCACTTCGTCGAAACTGATTCGCTAGTAGTCACCGCCTTTTCGATCAAAGAGCGGAGTGGTAGGCAGCAGCCGCGCTTGCGTGCCGTCGTGTACCGCGTACTGCACGCGCCTTCCATCCGGGTGCATGCCCCAGAGGCTTCCGGCGCCATATTGTCCATCTTTATTGATTGCGTAGAACTGAAGATGGAATAGCTTCAGACGGTCCGGGAATGCTTTGTAATTTCGCGCTACGCGATGCAGTGCCTCCAGGCACGCGTCCGTGGGTGACTTCCCCTGCCGCATCATTTCGACAATCGTGTGCCCGCCTGAGATTTTGATGTTCTCTTCGCCGCGACCCGTCGAACCTGCCGCCCCAACCTCGTTGTCCACGAACAGCCCAGCTCCGATGATCGGCGAATCCCCCACGCGGCCGGAGATTTTCCAGGAAAGGCCGGAAGTCGTTGTCGTCCCGGAGATGTCTCCCTTCGCGTCCACAGCCACGCAATTAATCGTTCCCGTCCGCGGATGCATGACGACGTCTTCAATGTGCCCGCGCCACGCCATCCTTTCCGACGTATCGAGTAGCTCCGCCATTTTTTCTTTCCACTCGGGACTATCGAGTCCCGGCCGCCAATTTTCCGTGGTGTACGCTTTCCACGCCAGCCACGCCAGGCGGGACCGGTCGGTCAGCAAATTCATGGTCTGAAAGCCTTCGTCAACCGCGAATTTTTCCGCTCCTGCTCCCACGATGAAAATGTGGTTGGTCTTTTCCATCATCATTTTCGCCACAAGCGATGGATTCTTTATTTTCTCGATTGCGCCAACCGCGCCACAGCGTCCCGTCGGCCCGTGCATTACGCAGGCATCAAGCTGGACGACTCCGTCTTCATTCGGCAATCCACCGTAACCCACCGAATCGTCGTTAGGATCATCTTCCACTTTCGTCACCACGGCGAGAACGGCGTCAAGAGTATCGCCGCCGCCTTTCAGCACCGCCATTCCCGCGTCGAGATGGTGGATTCCATTTGCCGCGGAGACGATTAAAGGCCGCGCGCCTTGGCCGCCCGTGCGAGCCTGCTGAAGCGCGTCCGCCGCGAACGTCGACTTTCTTCCAGGCGCCGCGCCAAGGAGTCCCTTTGTGCTGGCGGCGACTCCGCCCGCCAACGTCGCCAGAAAAAATTTTCGTCGCGTCCACTTCTCCATTTGCGCACCTCTCCTAAATCATAAATTCCCGCGCAGCATAATCCTGGTTGCATCATTCGACAAGCCAAGAATGCAAAGCGCGGCTGATGCCTCATCCTTGATTTTTTGCGGCTGCCGGCTCACGATGTCGAGTCCACAGACTTTCGCCTTGGCGGGCAGCGATGGCGTGCGGGGCAATAACGAGGAGAAGAGATGAATCGGATGGTTACGAAATCGGGCGTTTTGGCCTCAGCACTGCTTGTGATTTCATCCGGCACCGTTGCGCAGAAGCCGTCGAAAGCGAGCGCAAAATCTTCTTTGGCCGATGCGATGCACGCGATGTTTGGCGTAACCAACTTTCTGCAGTCCACCATCTCGCCGGACGGTAAGCAAGTCGCATTCGTCGAATCGCTCGCGGGTCCTGGCGGTGCCCCATCGGCTAACTCCGCGATTTATGTTGCGAGCTTGCACTCGCCCGAGACGCCCCGTCAAATATCAGCCAGTACCGATAAGGCAGCCTGCGAAGAGCACGACATCGCCTGGTCTCCGGATAGTAAACGCCTCGCATTTCTTTCGGATGCCGCAAAGCGCGGTCAGCTTCAGCTTTTCGTTGCCGATATTGGCGGCGGACCTGCCAAAGAACTGACGCATCTGAAGGGATTTCTCGCTATGCCTGGCTGGTCGCCGGACGGCAAGACAATCGCCGTGCTATTTACTGAGAACGCGACGCGCGCCGCCGGCCCACTCGTCGCCGAGACACCGGATGAAGGCGTCGTTTCGGACGCGTTCCTCGAACAGCGGCTGACGCTTGTCGATTCGGCGACTGCGCATGTCCGCCGAATCTCGCCCGGCGATACTTACGTCTACGAATTTGACTGGGCGCCGGACAGCAAGCGCCTCGTCGTAACCGCCGCAAAGGGCAATGGCGACGATAACTGGTACATCGCCAATCTTTTTGCCCTTAATGCGAATTCGGGCGCGATGACCCCCTTGCTCGAAAAACCAACCATTCAAATCGCCGAGCCGCGCTGGTCGCCCGATGGCGGCCAGATCGTTTTCATCGGCGGATTGATGAGCGACGAACCGATCCCCGGCGGCGATGTTTTTTCCGTTCCCGCGGATGGCGGCTCGATGCGTAATCTGACGCCCGAAATGAAAATGACAGCGACATCGCTCCACTGGATGCCTGATTCGCGGAGCGTCTTGATGACCGGCATCGTAAACGGCGAGACATTTATCGCCAGGCTCAGCGCCGACGGAAATATCGCACCGATCTGGCTCGGTGGGGCAAAACTCTCGCAAGGGCCGTTTGTGCCTGACATCTCGCTGGCGGACGACGGAAAGGGCTCGGCTGTGATTCGGCAGTCATTTTCGCAGCCTCCGGAAGTCTGGGCCGGAGGGATCGGGCAATGGAAACAAATAACCCATCGGAATGCGGACCTGCATACGGCATGGGGCGAAGCGAAAAGTCTGAATTGGAAGACGGACACCGGAGACGTTCAGGGCTGGCTGGTCTATCCCCTCGATTTCGATGCGTCGAAGAAATATCCGATGGTGGTCGGCGTGCATGGGGGCCCTTCCTGGTCGCACATGCCGGCATGGCCCAGTCGATGGACGTATGAGATGGCACTTCCTTCGCAGGGATATTTTCTGTTCCTGCCTAATCCGCGTGGAAGCTATGGCAAAGGAGAAAAATTCACGCAGGCGAACGTGAAGGACTTTGGCTATGGCGATTTTCGCGACATCATGGCGGGTGTGGACAAGGCCATTCAGTCGGCCCCCATTGATCCCAATCGCCTCGGATTAACCGGATGGAGCTACGGCGGCTACATGACCATGTGGGGCGTTACGCAGACGGGCCGCTTCCGGGCTGCGGTGGCCGGCGCAGGCCTTGCCGACTGGCTAAGCTATTACGGCGAGAACAAAATCGATCAGTGGATGCCGCCATTTTTCGGTGCAACGGTGTATGACGATCCCGCCGTCTACGCGAGAAGCTCGCCCATCACGTTTATCAAGAATGTGAAGACGCCCACGCTGGTTGTGGTTGGCGATAGCGACGGCGAGTGCCCCCCTCCACAATCATACGAATTCTGGCATGCGTTGAAAACGCTCGGTGTACCCACCGAGTTCGTGATTTACCCCAAGGAGGGCCACGAATTTGCCGATCCCGCGCATAGCCGCGACGTGATCGAGCGCGCCATCACCTGGTTCAACAAATATCTCCAGACTCCGTGAGCAGCGTCACCGTGCCTCAAAGACATCACGTTACGTCATTGCAGTCCCGCACACGGAGCGCCCGCGCGAACAAGGATTGCCTTATTTTTGCCTGTCCGATGTGACAGGCAAACGTTCTAGCCCAAAAACTGGCCGGGCGTTCTATATCGCTTCACAGAGCACGGGCATAGGCTCAATTCAATTCTCCCCCGCAAAGCCGCGGGGTAAGGAAGGAGCCTAATGTCCCACTGGATTGGAACTACATCGCCCACCGACGCTGGAATGTCTGATTTCAAGGAATGCCTGAAGCACCTTCGCGATGGACACGCCGATGAAGCTCTGCTGCACGCTCGCCGCGCACTTGGCATCGCACCAAAAAACCCTTTCTATCTGTCGTACACGGGCCTTCTGGCCGCGACGGCTGAGCGGCGATTCGCTGACGCCGAATCGCTCTGCCAGGAAGCACTGGGCATGAAGGTGAACCACGCTCAGTTGTACCTGAATCTTGCGGATGTCTATCAGCAAGCCGGACGCCACTCGGAAGCCATCCAAACTCTCGAAAAGGGATTGATTTCGGCGGGGCGTGATTTTCGCATTCGCCGGGCGCTCGAACGGATGGGCTTGCGTCGCGCCCCGGTGATGACGTTCTTGCACCGCAGTCATCCCGTGAACCGCGCACTCGGTAAGTGGCGCCATCGGCTCAATGGACCGCACAAAGCGGCGTAGCTGTAGATCCGAAATCTCTCTGTCTGTACTCTCTGCAGGTGAGAAATACCCGGGACGGATTCTGGCGGGGATTCCGTCCCGGAAAAACTTCCGTCTGCCGGCAAGGCTTTTCGCACGAGCCGGTGATCCTAGGCCTTAGGCCTGTCCAAGCGGCAGAAAATACTGGGTGCCTTTCACTGGCTGGCGCAAGCGCCGCAATAATTCCTGCAAATCCTGGTTGCGCTCCACAAAATCGATTTCCGAAGTATCCACGACCAAAAGATTCGAGGCGGAATAGCGAAAGAAAAAATGTTCGTAGGCATTTGCTACGGTCTCGAGATATTCCGGCGACACTTCCGCCTCGCTGGGATCGGCCTTCTTCGAAACGCGCTTCAGGAGAACTTCCGGTTTGGCTTGCAAATAAATCACGAGCTCTGGCGGGGGAACCGACGGAGCGAGCATGTCGAAATACCTCTCGTAGAGCTTCAATTCCTCGTTGTCGAGATTGATGTAGGCAAAGATTTTGTCCTTCTCGAAGAGAAAGTCGCTGACGATGGGCGCAGCCCCATCTTCCGGGCGCGACTCAATCAGGCGGCGATGGCGCTCGTACAGAAAATACATCTGTGCGCGGAAGGCGGCACCGGGTTTCTCGTCGTAGAAATCCGCAAGAAAAGGATTGTCCTCGCAGTCGAAAATGCGGCGTGCGTGCATCCGTTCCGCGAGAATCCTCGCAAGTGTGGATTTGCCGACGCGGATCGGTCCCTCGACCACGATGTGGCGCGGAGCTTTGAATGTTGGGCCAGCCATGGCGCGGGATTATAGCAGAGGCGAAATGCGGAATATCGCCGGCGCCGACGAGAAATGCAAATAAACGAGCAGTCGAAAAGCACTCCTGCTACCAGCTTTTTGCGATTACGGCGACGATGCGGCCCAACGCATCCACATCGCGTGTGTCGATAACTTCAGCCGGCGAATGCGAATACCGCAGGGGCCAGCCGAGCGCGACATCCACGGAGCCATATCGCACGAATGCGGAGCCGTCGTTGCCTCCTCCGGTGACGCCGTACTGCACTGGAATTTGATTCGTTCGCGCCAGCTTGACGACCCTCTGAACGAGATTTGAGGGCACGATGTTCGAATTGTCCACGGCGCGAACCACAAAACCCTTGCCGACAGGCGCATCACCAAAGCGTTTCGACTCCAGCGGCGAATCCGAGCTGACAAAGGTATCCACGGCGAAGACGTAGTCCGGTGCGTGGCCCTCAGCCGCGAGACGCTTGGCGATTGCCGCAGCGCCGTTCAGTCCGAGCTCCTCTCCTGTGGACCAAACGAACGTCACGTCACGACCCTTCAGCGGACCGCCGAGCGACCAAACGGCAGAGATCAGCGCGGTGCAACCTACGCGATCGTCGAAGCTGCGTCCGTTCGCGCGCGTCCCAAGCAAGGTGCGATATTCTTTCGGAATTGTGATCCAGTCGCCTGTCTTGATACCGAGCCTTTCAACTTCCTCGGGTGTTCGAGCTCCCACGTCCACGCGCAGCACGGGTTCCTGCGGACCGCGCGGCCAAGTGAAATTCGGCGTATCCCATCCGTCGGGAAGCTCCATGATCGCGTCGCGATCTCCATTCGCCGTGTGAACGAGCGCCGGGTGACCGGCAAAGAAACTCAGTTCCCCGCCGCCCTTCCATTCGACTTCCAGTCGGCCATCCTTTGCGATCGACTTCACTTCGAAGCCGATTTCATCCATGTGAGCCACAACAAGAATGCTCGGAGTCTTTGAATCGGGTGAAGCTGTGCCTACGTGCAACACCAAATTCTCTGCGTCGTCTGTTTCTGGTTTCGCCCACGCGGGCAGCAGGCGTTTCACTTCCTCGCGGACGGGACTTTCGTGATCGCTAACTCCGTAAGTCTCCACGAGAGACTTCAAAATGTGCCCGTTTGTGGGCGCGCCATGTTCGATAGCCTCCCCTTGCGCGAAACTTGTCGCACCCAACTGTTCGGCGGCAGGTTTTGGAATTCCCATATAGAGGGCGAGCAGGCTCTCCAATTTGTGCAGATCGCCCAAATCCACAAACTCCGCAGGCGTATTCGGCCATGCGGTTGCGATACCAAGATGCACCCATTTCGCGGGCATTGGCGGCGAAGGCAAATAGCTGCGCGAAATCAAGCCGCCGGAGTAATCAGCCTCAAATGGAATTTTGTTCGCCTCCGCGAGTTGTCTAAGGGCCGCGGCGAAACCGGAGAACGTGCCTTCGCTTTGTGGCAATCCGAGAAGCACCCCGCTGCCGGGCTCGCGCCGCGGTGC
Organism: Candidatus Acidiferrales bacterium; assembly: GCA_025451835.1. Taxonomy (GTDB): domain Bacteria; phylum Acidobacteriota; class Terriglobia; order Acidiferrales; family UBA7541; genus Palsa-295. Next base: position 40,045 of record JANWJR010000111.1, read on the forward strand.
GCGGCGGACGTTCTGGGCTCCCGGCAGCGGTCGGCCTGGAATCATCCGGCCCACATAGATCATTTCATCTGCCTTTACGGTCGTGAGAATGCGTTCAAGGCCGCGTGCCCCAGTGTACTGCTGGACGACGAACGCGACGGTCAACGTTCCTTGAATCATCGATGGTTTGAAATCTTTCAACAGCTCCAAAAGAGCATCCGCGCCGAAGCGATCTCCGATGGACGCTCCCGCGGCATTGCCATACCCCAGCGTCATGAGCGAACGATTAATGACGAGCGGACTGAGATTGTCAACGCCCGCGCGGCGCGCTTCGGCGGCGGATTTCGCTCCGATATCGACGTAGAAATTTTCCAGATCGCCCGAGTTTGGAGGATTCGTGTGGCCAGGCTGGAGATGGACTGAGAGACCGGCGACAACGCCGTCAATCCACTTGCCACTCGCAGTCCGAACTTTCACGGGTTGAGCGGAATAGAGTTCATTGAACATCGGCGACAGCCCGAATTGCGGAAGGCGCTGCACGCAGAGGTAGCCGTCGTCAGTGATCTCGCTGACAACGAATCCTGGTTCATCGATCGGCGCAACGATCAGGCGATTCGGCGAGCCGCTGCCAATCGTGATAACGACATCGCCCAAATTGTCGGTTTGGGGTTGGAATGCAGCGAGTTCTGAACGTATCCGACCGGAAAGCTGGCCTTCGTACCCGGAAACTGCCGGCGTCTCTACGAGCGCTTTTAGCTCTCTATACTCGGGATCCAACGTGGCGTGTGATGGATACGATTGGGCAAAAGCCGTGGCACCGCTTGAGACGCAGATCGGCAAGAACATGATAGAAAACAAAAAAAGAATGCG
>JANWJR010000112.1 GCA_025451835.1 Candidatus Acidiferrales bacterium
AACCTCGCGGCCGTTACGCAGGAATCCTTACCTCTAGCATAATGCGCGAATTTTCGTGGAGATCTGCGCAGAGACATATAGGGTGGAATTCGTGAGGGCCGCCGAAATCACCTTGGATGATTTTTCTTTACAGCGACAATGACTTGCAAAGTTTTTTGACTTCGCGTAAAAACGTTTTCGTTATCCTCGAAAAGTGCGCGAACGACGAGCGCACGCCGGCGCAGGCTGATCCACAAACCACTGGCACTAACCACACGTTCTGATTTCTAGCTACCTCCAACCTTAGCGACTTCGGAGACAAACATGCCGAATTATAATGCGCAGAATCCGCCGTACTCGATTTTTCCGGGAGACGTGGCGCTCGCTTTCAACGACGAATCGCCGGCGGCGAACCAGGCGAGCCAGCAGTTCGCGCTGCCGAGCTACGCCGGGTTTCCGGAAAACGGCCGCACCATCCGCTGGCAAACGATATACGTGACGGCTCCGTCGGCCATCAGTGTGGCGCTGCAAACCGCCATGACCGATTCCGACGCGCAGTACAGCACGATCGACACTTCGACGGCGACGGCGGGCGAAGCGCGCAGCATCGCAGGCGTTCGCGGGAATTTCGTGCGGGCAAAAGTCGCTTCCATCACCGGCGGCTCGGGTGTTACCGTTCAAGTGCTGGGCTGAGATTCCGCGCCGCGAAAGGCTGTTCGGATCGATGCGCCCTTAGGCGCCGGGAATCGTTCGGAGCTTGGCGCCTGGCGATATTCGTGCCTCAAGATTTTTTCCGCCCAGCCGATGGTCCAGTCAGAATGGGGCGAGAGCCCAGCTTTTCGTGCCGGTGGGCGGGGTGAGCGAGCTCGAGCGTTCTCGGAGGCCGAATGTGATACGCGGATCCGCACTGCTTACGATGGTGCTGATGGCTGCGCCGGGCGTTTTTTCCCAGGGCACTGCAAAGCACAGCGTCACGGTGAAGTTCAATTACGACTTCAGGAAGACGCCTGCGTGTTCGGCGATGGTGACGACGAAATGCGTGAAGGAATTCGTCGTTTACGACGTATCGATCGGACGAAGGACGAAACTCTTTACGATCCCCGTGCCGCCGCGCCCGAACGGAATGGTGAAAGGAATCAGCGGCCAGAGCGAGCCTCTGCCGCTCGCGCCGGGGAAACATATTTTCGCGGTGACCGCGCAAATGGCCGACGGAGTTGAATCGGACATCAATGCAAGCAAGACTCCGGCAAAGGTCAAATAGGTTGCACTCGACCGCATCATAAATCCGTTGTAATCCCATTTTTTGCCCGCGCGAAAGCACGCACCGAAATTAGCCTGCTGTATCACCGACGTTCATTTCAATCGTCGTAAATCGCTCGTGCGCACTGTTGCGCGCCTCTGGAGATCCTCGCATGGCCCCGAAGTACGCCTCGAACCAGAAGCCGTCGAAGCAGGACAGGTCTCGCACAGAGCCGGGCGCGAGTGCGCCCACGCATTCGGTGTCCGGCGAGCCTCAGGCCTGTCCCATTCCTCCACCGGCAGGAAACGTGCGAACCGCCGTTGACGACAGTGCCGGCCTGACGCCCGGCGCTACCAAGCCGTCGCAACCCTCGGAGTTATCGCGCCAGTCGCAAGTGCGAATCGCGGAAGCTTTGCGGGCGAATGGGTACGGTGAGGAGCGGTTCGCCGAAGAAATGGGCGGACTCGTGGGCCGCGTATCGAAGCAAGACCAAGAGCCAAAATTACAGTTGGATGTATACAAGGAATGGAGCCGCCACCTTGCGCCTGTGCGGCCGGCGGAGCGCAGCGGCTGCGCAAATGAGGCGTCTGTCACCGTGCAATTGATTCATCTGGTGCCGCGGCCGGAGCGTAACGGTCCTTAGCGAGTTCTTTACGATCCGCTAAATCCTCGGATCCCCTGTTTCGACTTTTCATTTTCTCTTTTCGCTTTTCGACTCTTCTAACTTTCATCGCGCCGGGAGGAAACATGGCCGCTAGCCACACAATGTTGGGTTACTTGATTCAGCTTGGCGGGATTGCGGCGTTTGCCGTGGGAGCGGTGTTCAGCCTGCACCACGTTGCGATCGGCGCCGCGTTCGTTGGAGGAGTCGCGGCGTTTTACGTTGGACAAAAGATTCGTACGATCGCCTAGTCCCCGTCCCAAGGTCCCGGCGGCGGGCACGGCCTTTCCTGCGTCAGGGTAAACACGCGTGCCTCTACGACACAATCATGGTTACGATTACATCTGGCACGGAGGGTTGGCTCGCGAGTTCGGCGACGCGCGGAGAAAACGAGAGCGCATTCGGGGATTGCGCGAACGTCGAAAGCACGCCGGGTAGCACGGAGTTTGACGAAACCGAATCGAAGGAAGATGACGGATCGATCAAGCGTCTGGAGCTGGCTTATAAACCGTTTACGAAGCAGGAAGCGTTCCACAAATCGCCGGCTAAGTACCGGCTTTTCGGCGGCGCGGCGGGTCCGGGAAAGTCGAAAGCGCTGCTGATGGAGGCGATCCTGCAGGCGCACGAACATCCGGGCGCGGACACGATGCTTCTCCGCCGCACGTTTCCCGAACTCGAACAATCGCTGCTGCTCTATTTTCGCCGCGACGTGCCGCGCGAGCTCTACAAATCGTTTCACGAATCGAAACACGTGGTCAACTGGTGGAACGGCTCGACCACGCGCTTCGGATATTGCGCGCGCGAAAACGACGTCTACCAATATCAGGGCGCGGAATTCCTTTTTATCGGCATCGACGAGCTGACGCTTTTCACGCTGCGCCAGTGGCAATTTCTCACCAGCCGCAACCGCTGCCCCGTGCCCGGCGCATTTCCGTGCATGGCCGGCGCAACGAACCCGGGAAACATCGGGCACGCATGGGTGAAAGCGCTTTGGATCGACCGCATGCCGGCGCCGGGAATGGAAAATCCCAGTGAGTACGATCCGGCGGATTACGATTTTATCGCCGCGCGCATCCACGACAACCCGATTTACGAGAAGGACGAAAATTATCTGAAGACGCTGCGCGCGCTGCCATCGCATCTGCGGCGGGCGTTTCTCGATGGCGATTGGAGCGTTTTCGCGGGGCAATATTTCGACCGGTTCAACGTGTCGCGGCATGTGCTGCGCGCGGAAGCAATCGACTGGAAGCCCTGGTGGCAGCGATGGATTTCGATCGATTGGGGGTTCGAGCATCCGGCGGCGGCGTATTGGCACGCGGCCGTGCCGGAAACGTTCGACTTCGGTGGCGTGAATCCGGATGTGTCCTGCGAACACGGACAAACCGTGGTCACGCATCGCGAATACGTGACGCATCGCACGCCTCCGCGCGAGTTGGCGCGTGAAATCATTGCGCGTTCACGCGATGCCGCCGGCGATCGAGAGCATATCGACGCAATTTATCTTTCGCCGGACGCGTTTGCGCGGCGCACCGACGAAGCATCGATTGCGGAGCAAATGGGCGACGTGTTCTCGGCGGCAGGCATGCCGAGGCCCGTGCCCGCCGATGACGATCGCGTCGGCGGATGGATGCTGATGTACCAGATGCTCGACGCGGGCGAGTGGCTGTTGACCGACAACTGCGTGGAACTGATTCGCACGCTGCCGAACCTGGTGCGCGATCCCGCGCGAATCGAAGACATCGAAAAAATCGATGGCGACGATGCGGCGGACGCCGCACGTTACGGATTGAAGTCGCGCTACGGTGCGCGGCGCGATGGACGCGATCGCATGCCGGCGGAGTACCGGATAGCGGAGCGCGTTACGTCCACCGATCTCACCCTGCGCGCGATTCAGGCACGTGAGGCGCAACTCGGGGAGTTCTCGCGCATCCAGCCTGTTCATTTTTTCCGCCGGCGCAGATAGGATCGTTACTATTGCTCCCACACGTGCATTGAACAGCCATTCAGGTTCAACGGCTCGAGTAGCGCGTTACGGCATTCCAGAGTTCAGCGACAATCAGACCTACTACGAAATACAGCATTGGGACAGCCAGGAGTTTTGAATGAGTTCACTGCGCGCGATTTGGAGGAGGGCTACAACGACGCGGTATGCGCGGACGCTCGAGCAGGAGGTCGCGTGGCGGCGCAGCGAGATCGGACGGCTGCGCGCGGAGAATCGCGCACTGCTGAATTCGATCCTGGGAATCGCGGGAGTGCCGCCGATCGTAGTGGCGGAGCCGGCTAACGCAGACCCGGCGTTTCAGGAAAAACCGCCAGGGCCCGCCCTTAAGCATGCCCGCTCAGACGAGGAGTTTGTTGCGGCTTTAGTCGCCGGATCCTCAGGCGCTGAGGCCCCTTCGGCGAGCGGTGGTGCAACGGCACGGCGGCTATTCTCCCCGAACGTTCAGGGTAAAGCGGCGTCCGCTGCGAGGGATGCCGCCGTTCCTCTACGGCGGCGGTCGTGGCAGCAAATCAATCGCACGCTGGAATTCGAGTCAGCACGGAAAAAACGACCGCAGGATTGAAACGGCGTGGGCATCACTCGTCGGCGCCGCGGTGTGTCCGGCGAACAGTCCGGCGAAGCTGGCCGTTCTTTTCTATTTTGAGTTTTCCAATCGCAGTGAATCCGAAGGAGACAACATGCCGTTCATAGGCGGGCGATACCATATCAATCCGATTGCAGGCGAAGCGCTCGAAGCCGCTCGAGAAGCGGAAGCGGCCTTGCTCGCGCTACAAGAAAAAGCGCGACAAAACTCGAATGACGAAGAGGATTCCTACGGCGCGTCATCCTCCGGAAATTCCGGTAATGCCGATGGAGATTTTACCGGAGATCAAAACGGGGCGGCGAGCGCTGCGACAGGGCCGATTCATCGCGTGGAGATTGACGCTGCTGAGCTCGTGCCGTCGCATTCGGGACGCGCGCAGCGGGGATTTGTGGCGCGCGTTCATCGCAATATCATTGCATCCGGCGCTCAAAATCGTGCAGGGAGCGGGGCATTGCCTTCGAAGTCGCCTTCGAGCCTGTTGTTTGCCTCGCGAGGGGCTGCGCCGGGAAACGTCGGAGCTCGCACTGGCGTAGGCGGAATCGCGACCCGGCCGGAGACTCACGTGTTTTCCGATCATCACGACCTGGTCAATTTTCTCCGCGGCGAGTTCGCCAAGGATGCACGGGCGCGGCGAAGCTGAGTGTGCCCGTGAGCCAGCCGGAGTTTTGGGGGCCAGGTCCGGGAGTTTTCAACGATCCTGCTAGAATACTGAGCTGGACTGGCGGTCGGGCGGAGGTGCAAGGCGCACCGTATGTGGAACCCCAAGGGCGGACGCGAGCGGCGGTGGACGAGATATCCGGTGGGTAAGACGAACGCTCGGACGCGGATCGCGTTCGCGGTGGTCTTGCTTGCGATCGTGTTGTGCGGATGGCTGGCGTGGCGCGCCGCCGACTGGCTTTTGAACGGGCGCCGCATGCCGGGCGCTCGAACGACGAGGGCCGCCGCGGCTCGCGGTCCGGCTGTTCCGGAGTGGGAGACCAAGGTGCGCAACTGGCTCGACGCCGCCACGCGCGATGCCGCTTTGACGGACGCAACCGCGGCGGAAGAAGACGTGGATCGGGCCGCGGCGCTTGTGACCGGCGCGCTCGTGTACAAGAAGACAGCACCTCCGGAGTTTTTCGATCTGACGATCGCGACGCTCGATCGCGTGCAACGCGAGCATCCCGAAAATCAGCGACTGGACCAGCACGTCACGCTGGCGCGAATCGAGCTTGCGCAATTGCGTACGGCGATGAACTCTGCTCCGAACGCGGTGGCCGGCGAGATTGGGCTTGCTTCGCCGGAAACAGAAGCACCGGCACCTTCGAGCTCCAGCAGCAAGCCGAAGCCGGCCGCGAGCGCCGACTCTTCCGCGAAACCACACCACGCCATCGAGGCTCGTTCGCCGCGGAACGTAGGCGCGAATTCGCTGCTGAATCCAAAATCGCTGGGCGACGATTACCTCGACGCAACATCGATTCCCGAAGACGCCGAGATTCTCGAGCCTCCCACGTCTCGCCTCTTGAGCGATGGCGTGCGCGTCGAGGGCCTGACGATTGCGGGTGCGGCGCAAACGCTCGACGGAATTCACTGGAAGGATGTGACGTTCGTCGGCACGCGTGTTCGTTACGAAGGCGGCGAGCTCGATCTGCAGAACGTGAAATTCGTGCGCTGCATCTTCGGATTCTCGCCCGACGATCACGGCGCGCGGCTGGCTACGGCGATCGCGCTCGGCCAGACTTCGCTGGTGATCGAATAGCGCGCCCTGCGTGCTGCCGAAGAATTTCCCGGGCCGTTCAGCGCGGCTGCCAGGGTTCGTCCGCCGTTGGCCCGTAAATGGACGGCAGGGGAACGTTGTTCAGTCGCAGGTACACACCAAGTTGCGCGCGATGATGAATCAGATGGTTCATGAAGGGGCCGCGGAGCGCCGCTCCGCGGGGAAGCGTGAAGATGCTCTGGCCCTTGTATGACAATGTCCAGGGCTTCTGCAGGGCAGCGTCGGATAGCTTTTCCATTTCCGTGCGGGTCACGCGAACGTTCTTGTCAAACGCATCCAGCAGTTCCTTGCGCGACGCAGACTGCCTGGGTCCGGTTTGATCGCCGAAGTCATGCGAATCGGATTGTAGAATCGTGGTGGCGAATTCCGGAAGCGTGGCTACGTGATTCGCAAGCCAGCCCATGCTTCCCGATTTGTCGTGCGGTTTCCAGCTGAATTTGTCG